>JBKBKL010000197.1:0-6368 GCA_046294665.1 Runella sp. | reverse complement strand
AAATGTACGAGAAGTAGCTGAGGTAGTCATCAACATGGTGGACTATGCCATGGTAGAGCAAATGTCGCTGGCGAGTTGTGAGTATGAGCGTGGGGTCAATGAATTTGTGAAGGCGGGTTTTACCGAAGTTCCCTCTACGCTCGTAAAACCGCCACGAGTGGCCGAGTCGAAAGCGGCCTTTGAATGTAAAGTGCAGCAAGTCATCGAAATGGGAAAAGAAGGAGGCGCAGCCAACTTGGTAATATGTGAGATTCTGCTGGCGCATATCTCAGAAGATATTTTGGACTCAAACGGGCGCATAGACCAACGCAAAACCGACTGGGTAGCCCGCCTCGGTGGCGACTGGTACGTGCGTGCTTCGGGCGAGGCGTTGTTTGAAGTACCCAAACCCAACACTCAAAAAGGCATAGGAGTAGATGCCATTCCCGATTTCGTAAAACAAAATCCCATTTTTTCGGGTAATGATTTAGGGCGTTTGGGCAACATCGAAAAACTCCCTTCTCCTCCCGAAATCGAGGACTTTAAAAAAGCATATCCTGCTGCCGATTACTTGACGTTGGCCAAAGAATGGCTTTCCAATGGCCAAATCCGAGAGGCTTGGTTGGCGTTGGGGGCCGTTTTATAGTTTTCTCTTTCAAACAGCAAAACATGAGATTTTTGATTGTACTTTAGCGTAGTCAAGTTTCTTGAAACATATTACCTTTAAACCCCAGATAACTCTGCTTTTCATATATTTACAAATCAATAGGCTCAAAACCGTTATTTCATTCAACTCCCTTTTGTCATGGATTCACTTATTGTAACTCCCCGAAACAAAGCAGAAAAAAACCTTATTGCAAAAATGCTTCAGAAAATGGATATTAAAGTTTCTATTTTGTCTGAAGAGGATAAAGAGGATCTAGGTCTTTCAATGTTGATGAAAGAGGCTGATAGAAGTAAAAAAGTATCAAAAGAGGTCATTCTGCAAAAACTCAAGGCAAAATGAAAGTAACTTTTTTGGCCAAGTTTAGTAAGGATTTAGACAAAATAGCCATTCAGTTTGTAAAAGATGATATCCTAACAGCTATCGAAAACGTAGAGCAAGCAAAAAACATATCAGATATCCATAATCTCAAGAAAATGAAAGGTTCAAAAGTAGCCTATCGAATCAAAATAGGTGATTATCGAATTGGTATTTATATTGAAAAAAACACCGTTGAGTTTGCTCGTGTAGTTCACCGAAAAGACATTTACAAACTGTTTCCTTAATTTCTACCTACTTCCCTGCTTAATTGCATTTTAAAGAAATCTCTTTTATATTTATATTCATTGTTCTTAAATACATTCTAATTTTTCATGAATACCTACATCGAAACCCATAAAAGTCGTTTTCTCGACGAACTGCTCGAACTGCTCCGTATTCCGTCGGTCAGTGCCGACCCCAAATTCAAAGATGAGGTTCGCCGATGTGCAGAGGCTGTGCGGGAGTCGCTTGTCAAGGCAGGCGCAGATGTAGCTGAAATCCACGAAACTGGCGGCCATCCTATCGTCTATGGCGAAAAAATCATAGACCCTACATTGCCTACGGTGCTGGTGTATGGGCATTACGACGTGCAGCCCGCCGACCCTTACGACCTGTGGGACTCGCCGCCTTTTGAGCCTGTCATCAAAAACCAACGCATCTACGCTCGAGGGGCTTGCGACGACAAAGGGCAGTTTTATATGCACATCAAAGCCCTCGAAACCATGATAGCCACTGATAGCCTCCCCTGCAACGTCAAAGTGATGATAGAAGGCGAAGAAGAAGTAGGCTCGGCGCATTTGGGGGAGTTTGTACGACAAAACAAAGAAAAACTCAAAGCCGATGTCATTTTGATTTCAGATACCAGTATCATCAGCAACGATACTCCCTCCATTGAAGTTGGACTTCGTGGATTGACGTATCTGGAAGTAGAAGTAACTGGGGCTAATCGTGATTTACACTCAGGCGTATATGGCGGTGCCGTAGCCAATCCTATCAATGTGCTTTGTGAGATGATTGCTTCGCTCAAAGACGAAAACAATCATATCACGATTCCGGGTTTTTATGACAAAGTACTCGAACTCACCCCTGCCGAACGGCAAGCCCTCAATGAAGCCCCCTTCGACTTGGACGAATACAAGCGAGATCTCGACATCGCCGACATCGAAGGCGAAGCAGGCTATACTACCATCGAGCGTACAGGCATACGCCCCACTCTCGACGTAAACGGCATCTGGGGCGGCTACATCGGCGAAGGAGCAAAAACCGTACTACCCTCCAAAGCCTACGCTAAAATCAGCATGAGACTCGTGCCTCACCAAGACCCTGAGGAGATTTTGGAATTGTTTACTAAGCATTTTCTTTCGATAGCTCCGTCCTCTGTCAAGGTCAAAGTAAAACCTCATCATGGCGGGCTACCATACATTACGCCCACCGATTCGGTCGAATACCGTGCTGCCGAATTGGCCATGCAAGAAGCGTGGGGCGGTAAGCAGCCCGTACCTACACGTGGCGGCGGGAGTATTCCGATAGTGGCGTTATTTGAGCAGGAACTCGGCTTGAAGTCTATCCTCATGGGCTTCGGACTCGACATTGATGCCTTGCACTCCCCCAACGAAAGCTACGGATTGTTCAATTTTTACAAGGGGATTCAGACCATTCCGTTGTTTTTCAAACATTATGCTCAACTGAAAAAATAGATGTCTTTCGTAAAGCCCTCATTATATACTCAAAATCGCAGGATTACGAAACTCTCACCAAAAACGCTTTAATTTGTAGTTCCAACCCACCTTGTTGGAATCAAAATATTTTTCCTCAAAAACAGAATTTGAACCCATGAGCGAAACCCTCACTCGATTTAAGCCCGGAGTTGTAACGGGCCAAGGTGTCAGCGAAATTTTCCGCCACGCCAACCAAAACGACTACGCCCTGCCCGCTGTCAATGTGGTAGGCACCAATTCTATCAATGCCGTGCTGGAAACAGCCCGCTTGGTCAATTCACCAGTAATCGTACAGTTTTCAAACGGTGGCGGAAGTTTCTATGCCGGCAAAAGCCTCCCCAACAAAAACCAAGAAGCCTCTATTGCTGGGTCTATTTCGGGAGCGATGCACGTACACCAAATGGCCGAACTCTACGGCGTACCAGTCATTTTGCACACCGACCACTGTGCCAAAAAATTGCTGCCATGGATAGACGGCCTGCTCGATGCTGGGGAGCGTTTTTATGAGCAACATGGCAAGCCCCTGTTTAGCTCGCACATGCTCGATCTTTCGGAGGAACCCCTCGAAGAAAACATCGAAATTTGCGCCAAATACTTCGAGCGCATGGCCAAAATGGGCATGACCCTCGAAATCGAACTTGGTGTAACAGGCGGTGAAGAAGACGGTGTGGACAATACCGACGTGGACAGCTCCAAACTCTACACCCAGCCTGCCGAAGTGGCTTATGCTTATGAAGAATTGAGCAAAATCTCCGACCGTTTCACGATTGCCGCTGCTTTTGGCAATGTACACGGAGTCTATAAACCCGGCAACGTCAAACTCCAGCCCATTATCTTGAAAAACTCTCAAGATTATATTCAGAAAAAGTTCAATACCGGCCCTCTACCGGTCAATTTTGTGTTTCATGGAGGTTCTGGCAGTAGCCGTGAGGAAATTAGGGAGGCTATTCAGTATGGAGCTATCAAGATGAACATTGATACTGATATGCAGTGGGCCACTTGGGAAGGGATTTTGAAATACTACAGCGATAAAAAAGACTACCTCCAAGCCCAACTCGGCAACCCTGAAGGTGCTGACTCCCCCAATAAAAAATACTACGACCCACGTGTTTGGCTTCGCAAAGGTGAAGAAAACATGGTTCAACGCCTCAAATTAGCTTTTGAAGACCTCAACTGTATCAATCGGTTGGCGTAGGAAATGGCGTGATTTTTGTACTAAAAGAGCGGTCGAAATTAAATTTTGACCGCTCTTTTATTTTACCCCTTATTTTTTGATATTTTTACCCAATGAATGACCCTATTTTACAGTACTATTTACCTATCCAACTCTCGGCCAAACGCCTCGACCGCTACCTTGCCTCGGGCTGGTTCAGAACGGTAAATATGCTATTTAGGGCCAAAGTAACGTGTTTCGACAATGACATTTGCTCCCCTGTCAATATTCGTATCAAATTGTCGGAGCATGTCCTCTCCAAAAGTTTGCGCAAACTATACAATCGAAACCGGCGGCTTTTTCGGCACGAAATTCGCAAGGCCAGCATTACCCCCCAAAAAGAACAGTTGTTCAGGCTTCACCAACGGCGGTTCAGAAGTTTTTTGAGCAATTCGCTCGAAGAATTTTTGGTACTTACCCCTCGCTTTGATACTTACGAAATCAATGTCTATGACGATGACCGCCTCGTAGCGGTTAGTTATTTTGATAGAGGGCATAATAGTTTGATGAGTTTGTTGGGGCTATTCGACTCCGGCTATGCTTCTTACAGTTTGGGGATTTACACCATGCTGCTCGAAATGGACTATGCCAAAGATACCCAGCGCGAGTGGTACTATCCGGGCTACGTACACGAACGCCCCTCTATGTACGATTACAAACTTCGCCTCGGTAAAACTGAGATTTATGATTGGCAAACCAAGCGATGGCTACGCAACATAGACCCCCACAAGCAACCCAACTGGGCAGCCCATATCAAGTATCGAACCCATGCCCTTGAACACGCGCTCAAGTCGGCAGGTATTCGTTTCCAACGGAAAATCTATCTCTTTTTTGGTTGGCACTACTTCAATTCGATGTACGAGCAGTTGTTGCGGTGCCCGCTGGTACTTTTTTTGGAAGATGGACGAGTGGTAGCCTACGATACCGAAGAAGATAAGTACATCTGCGTACAAGTAGAAATTTATGTGCCTTTTAGAGATATTCAGATGACGTTGGCCCCTGATTTTGACACCAACGCTCATCATACTGATGTGATGCGTGTTGTAGAAGTACTGCATAAGGCATCAAGTGCTGTCGAAATAGCCCAATTTGTGAAAAAGAGTTTTTTGCCGCAAGAGAGTTATTGGTGGGCGGGTTCACGAGCATTGAATTGACTAAACCCTAATTTTTTGATACAATGCGAGTTCGTTTTTATCCTTGGCTCATGGTCGGTTCGGGGCTGATTTTGCTCACCCTCTGCAACGGTATCATCAATTCTTCGATCTCGGTCTTCGATGAGCCGCTGCTCAAAGAATTTGGCTGGCAACGCGGCGACCTCAAGTTTCGAGAGTTTGTTACTTCGGTTGTGGCAGCAGCATTGATTTTCTTTTCGGGGTCGTTGATAGATCGCTTCGGTGCCAAACGCATGATGATGCTGGGCATGGTTCTCTTGGCCATAGGTTTGGGTTTGTACAGTTTGATTACGTCGCGTTATCAAATGTATGCGTTGCATATTTTGTTGGCGGCGGCGTTGGTATCTGCGGGTACGATTTCTACGATTGTGCTGGTGTCGAGTTGGTTCAAAAGTCATCGAGGTTTGGCTTTGGGCATTACACTTATGGGTACGAGCATGGGAGGGGTCGTATTCCCCAAGCCCGTTACGGCACTTATAGCCCAATATGGCTGGCGTACTACCATTCAGTTCATGGCACTTTTGCCACTATGCTTTTTTGTCTGGATTTTGTTTTTGGTCTATAATCGCCCCGATCTACTCGGTATGCGCCCCGTAGGACAAGAAATCAACGATAAACCTGCCGAAAATCTACTACTTACGGGCCTTAGCTACCGCGAAGCCACACGTACCGTCTTGTTTTGGCTGATTGGTATTTCGGGCTTTTTTACTTTTTACAGCATGGTAGGTATGCTCTCCAATACCTTCTTGTACATGCGCGAGCTGGGATATGAACCTACCCAAGCAGCGAGTGCTTTGAGTTTGTTTGCGTTGCTTTCGCTTACAGGCAAACTCACCATTTCGAGTCTTTCTGATTACTTTAACCCCTATCGGGTTTTTGCGTTTTGTTGTATCGGTATGTTTATAGGGTCGTTGGGATATTCGCTCATGAACAAGGAAGTGATTTGGTACACCCTGCCTTTCATGGCGTTGTGCTGGGGTGGAATGTACACGCTCTACAACTTGATTTCGGTCAAGAGTTTTGGCCTAAAGGCCATCGGTAAAATCAATGGTACAATCAGTATCTTAGAGTCTATCGGAGCAGCACTGGGGCCATGGCTCACCGGGGTTTTATACGATGCCAATGGGTCTTACCAAATGGGTTTTATGGTAATCAACGGATTGCTATTTTTGGCAGTCATCATCGCCTTTTGGTTCAATAAGAGTATGTTTAAAAATTAGAATGGGATAAAAAAAGGAATCAGAATGTTATCTTTTAAACGA
>JBKBKL010000196.1:0-6375 GCA_046294665.1 Runella sp. | reverse complement strand
CCTCGGTTTCCGCTAATTTTTTTTGACCTACCTGTCCCAAAAGAGCAATATAATTCTGATTGATCATTGGGATATTGCGCTCTCCATACTCGATAGCCGCCTTTTGTAGTACTATGCAGGCTTGATTTTTTTTGCCATTTTTGGCAAGTATCATTCCGTAAGTGTCTAAATGATATGCGAGATAACGCTTTCTATATTTCAAAACTGAAATTTCTGAAATATCGGAGGACTCTAAGGCTGTACGAGGTTGGTTGAGAATAGTATCCCCCCATAACACTGCATTTTCTGCTATCCATTCGGCCTTGTCTAAGTATGCCTCTTTTTCTAACAAATCAACAGCACCCAGCCAATAAGCATCTATCTTTAGTGAGTTATCTTTTAATTGATTTACTTCTGCAATCCATTCCTCAAACTCATTTTTTTCAATAAAATATTTACACAAATTGGCCAGCATTTGAGCTTGATAGTGTTTCATTCTGCTTCTACCGCTGGAGTCTTTTACTGAGCAGAAGGTTGTTACGAAGTCTTTATAGATAGATTGTTTTTCTTTGAAAGACTTAGTTAATGCAAATGCCTTTCTTAGGTTCAAAGATTTTTGATCCAAAATATTGGGGTGTTCTGGAAAACGTTCAAAAAGTAAGTCATTCAGCAATTTGGACATTGTTGGGTTTTGCAATTCTTGGAAGGCTCTCATAGCAAACCTTAGCTCTTGCTCTTCCAAATCTCTCAAATTGATAAATGCTGCTAATTCTGCTCCAAAATCTTTATGCTGAGTTTTTTTTAATGCAAAAAGGTAATACAAATAGTGCTTTCGTTTTAGCTCAGGATATAGACTAAATTCTTGTTGATATAAGGTTAGTGCCAAATCATTTCGATTATCTACACCAATCACATTATAACGATAACCAGCATACATATCAGCAATACCTGCTAAGGCTCCTCTTAGAGGCTTTTTACTTTCTTTGATTATATCCCAGTACCCTTCCCCTGCATTATTGTCTATTATCTGTAGAGAATCTTTGAAAACGACCAAGAAACTTAGGGTATTGGGAAACATGGGCAAATCGCAAAACCATTGACTTGCACTTTTTTTCATTTGTACTTCAATCAACTGGGTACTTGGTTTTTTCCTACATTGAAATAAACACAGGCTTTGAGTGTTGGTAAATCTTTATTTTGGAAGTAGTTTATTTTCAAAATATTATCTTGCTTCTCAAAAATGACACTTTGATTCTTACTTTGGCTTTTTACAAGCCAACTGTTAAGCAGAATAAGCGATATTGTCAGTATCTTCGCTCTCATAGTATTTCTCTATTGTGTCATTTTTTGTTATACAAGTTGAGCAGAGTATAAAAAATAGGAGGGTATCCGAAAAGTCAAAATCTTGTAAAAACCATAAAGTTTAAGTGTTGATTTTCAACAATTTACAAGTTAAGAGATTTTAAAAATTAGACTTTTCGGACACTTTCTTGTTTTTAGCACCAGTTTGACGGCCCAAAACTACAATTGATAGGCTCCCCTGGAGAGCAGTTAGCCTGACAGTCAGATACGTACTGCTGGTAGTTGCCTACATTTGAAAAAATTTTGCCTCCACATTCACAAAAATAGTGGTAACACCAGCCGCTCCCCCCTCCCCCATATCCTCCCTTGATCTGCTTCATTTGCTTTTTAGACAAAACTGCATTGGCCAAATTTGATAATAGCTTTTTCATTTTGATTGGCTGTACGGTGCGCCGTACCGTTTAGAAAGTTAGTAGATTTATTTGGGATTTCTTTGCAAAGGCAGCGATAAATTTTGGGGCGAACCCTTTAGGCCATAAAGTCTTAACAAAAATAACCCACAGAGCGGCAGGTGCTTATCAGAATGAGAACTTATTTATCAGCTGAGGTGATAGGAATACTTTGATGAGGTGCGTTTGAAACGCAAAACATCAAGGCGGGGGTGATGAGGCACATTCCAAACACAAAACATGATTCTATATATTAAAAATTTAAAACAAAACATTAAATAATATTTGTTTTATATAAAAATAATATATACTTTTGCTATATATTTAAAACTTTTAAAACTATGAAAGCACAAAAATTTATCTTTATCGTCATCATGGCATTTATTGTCATAGACTTTGTATGTTACTTACCCATTACCTTTGAAGCCCTCAAAGTCGGTAAGTCAAACGCCTTGTCGCTCATTTTCAAAATGCTGAAAATTCTGAGTTGTTTTGGTATTGGGTTTCTATTTTATAGAGTACTTCAGCAATATATCCACAATGGCTTTTTACTTACTACGGCTATCAGATACCTTCGTTATATTGGATTTTTGGGGTTGGCTGTAGCGATATGGAGTTCGTTAGAAAATGCTACCGAAATCATCAGTACTTTTCAATTCCCTGATACCCTGTCTTTGTTCGTAACTTTTACACGTGGGTTTTTGGCAAGACTTTTAGTACGAGAGCCGTTACCTATTTTATTGGGTCTATTGGTTCTGTTGCTGGCTCATTTTGCCCAAAAAGCACTTTATTTTAAATCAGAAAACGAATCTTTTATTTAAATGCCAATCATCGTAAACTTAGATGTCATGATGGCCAAACGTAAGATGTCGCTCAATGAGTTGGCACAACGTGTAGGGATAACTAATGTCAATTTATCTATTCTCAAAACTGGTAAAGCAAAAGGGGTAAGATTCGACACACTTGCTGCTATTTGTGAAGCTCTTGACTGCCAGCCGGGGGACATATTAGAATTCAAAAACCCATAGGAGGAAGCATAGGGTAAGATCAGGTGCGTTTGAAACGCACCTCTCAGGGTTTTACGTTTGAAACGCAAAACATCAAGGTTTCAAACGCAAAACATCGAGTCAAGCTGAAAGTTTCTAAAAACCCTTATTTCACCTCCAACTCCTCCAGTTCTTTGGCCGTCCAGGGGGTGATGCGCCCTTGAGAAGTGATGCGTGTCATGCCTACGAGTCGTTTGCTGACAGGGCCGGCTTGGTTGCCCCATTCGTTGCGTATATAGGTCAGAATGGCGGTCAATGCTCCGTCGTCCATGGTGGAGTGAGCAGGCATGACAGGCAAAATGTCGGGAACATCATAAAGACGATTGTTTACTTTCAAAGGTCCTTCCATGCCATGCAGCATGATGAGCGCGAGTTTTTTCTCATCGCCCGCTACCCACTCTGACCCCGCCAAAGGCGGGGCAAAACGTGACAATCCCCTACCATCAGTGCCATGGCAGCCCGAACACGTACTCAAATACAACTGCCTTCCTGTGGCAAAAACTTTTTGGTCTTCAGGAGACAGTAACTGTTTGGCTACGCTGGGTCGGCGTACAGCAGCATGTCCCGGCCACGTAAATTGTGCCAAAAGCATAGCCCTCTGGGTTTCGTTAAACTCATTTCGAGGAGTGGTCAGCAAAGCGGGAGCATTGGCCAGCGGTAGGGGGCGAGAAGGATTCCCGCCTAAGGCCAATCCTGTCAATATGGCTTTTTCTTGCCAATCTACTTGTTTCTTTTGGTGGATTTGTGCCAGTAAAGTACTGATATGGGCTGCATTGCGTTCGCGAGCTATGGCCGTTGCCAACATTTCCAAAAAGATTTCGCGGGCAGGAGTACGACTTTGCCAAATTTCCAAAGACCATAGTTTTTTGAGAAATATAAATTCTTGGTGTGGCAAACTACTCAACACTGCATCGCGAAGGAGAGGTATGGTATCGTATTTGGTGATGATGTCGGTGAGTAAGGCGTGAGATGCTGGTCTATCAAGCACTGAAGCCGATAGTGCCATCTGCAATACCTGCTGTAAGGGAGCGGTAGGAAGTATATTTTGTAAAAGAACAGCCAGACGTGCTTGTGTATTTTTATCACTTTTGGCCATTGGTTCAATCAGTCGAAGGGCTACATTGCTCACCAAAGGGTCGGGGTCTTTGAGGGCAGAAAGTAATAAATCAGAGGAGGTACGTTGTAGCCCATGCAGCGTCCAGAGCGCGTGCATACGTCCCAATGGGTTTTTGCCTTCCAAAGCCAGTTGCTTCAATGCAGCAGTAGCCTCGGTATGCTTGTTGTCTATCAGTAGCTGCTGTGCCATATCGCGTTGCCAGCCATCGGCAGACGACAGCGTAGCGACCAGTTCTTCTTGCGATACTTTCGAGAGTTTTCGAGGGGTTGGTTTGGAGGAATTTTTGGGCAAAATGCGCCATATCCTTCCCAAATGTGCGGGCGAATCCAACTTCCGCGCCAAAGTTTGCTCACGCAGATAGGGGGTCATGTAGGCTTTGTGCTGTACAATACCTTGATACATATCAGCTACATACAACGCCCCATCAGGCCCCGAAGTAAAAGCTACCGGGCGGAAACGCTCGTCGGTAGAGGCCATAAACTCACGCCCTGGCTGGGGGTCGTACGCTGTGATATTGAAACCATTTTGCGATACGACATTGCGTTTGACGAGATTGCCGGCATTTTCGGCCACAAAAATATTGCCCCAATAATGGGGTGGGAGCAGTCGGCCTCGATACACAAAAGGCGAACAAGCCGATGTAAATTCCAGCAGTCGCCCGTCTTTGTCGAGCGTACCCGGAATATAGCCCCGAGTGACAGCACGATTGGGACGAATAGGATAAATGCGGCGGTCGAGGGTAAGGCCGTGGTCAATACCTGTGGTGGGTTTATGGTTTTTGTTACGCGAGAGATAGTTGGGGGGTACTAAGTCGCCGTGCAGTTGCGACCAGTTATAGTTGTAGATGAGCCTTCCGGCATCGTCGTGGCTCATGCCCCATTGCCCCCGAAACTCCGTACTGTCGCGCTGCCAGCGGTTTTGATGAAAGCAATAACGTATCCGCCCTTTAGCACTATACAACCAGCCGTCGTGTCCGCGCCAGAGTGCATTGGGGGCGTGTTCGGGGAGGCCGCCAGCGGTATAGTTGGGGTCAATGAGCATTTTGGTATCGGCTTTGAGGTCGTTGTTGGTATCTTTCGTAAACCACAGCGCGCCATTTTCGGCCACCAGTACCCCACCCGCTACCAAAGCCAGCGCACGGGGCATGATGAGGCTATCCAAATAAACCGTGCTATGGTCCATGCGCCCGTCGGCATCGGTATCTTCGAGTACCGAAATGCGCCCGTTACGCTCATTTTCACTTTCGGCATCAATAGTAGCCATGTAGCCGCGCATCTCGACTACCCACAGCCTCCCGTCGGCATCAAATTGTATCGCCACCGGCGACTGCACAAGCGGCTCGGCGGCTACGAGTTCGACCGTTAGGTCATCGTTGAGTTGAAAGGTAGCTTTTTCTTCCTCGGGGCTATGTACAGGAGAAAGTTCGTCGAAGTTTGACTTCCAATGGTGTTTTGGGAAAACCCAACAAAGCAAAATAGACACTAACAAAGCTATTCGTAACATACGCCATTAGCATTAAACTTCATTGAATAAAATCTGATTACCACACTTTTCTACTGTTTTGAGCAGTAGCTACAAGTTTTGTGTTAAAGGCACGAAGTAGTATCGGCTTCCGGGAGTGCGGGCATGGAAACTTGTTGGGTCAATCTACTGGAGCTTAGCGACGAGTGCATCGTTTGTATCAATCCCATGAGTAGAAACCGTACATGGCAGACCACTCGAAGTTAAGAGTAGAAGCTATAATGTATAGGCATATCAAAGCGACAACAGAAAAATTGACATAAAAAAAGGGCGACATTATCGCCCTTTTTTAGCTACTACCATCCTCTATCTCTTCCATTCCAACGTGGGTCGTTGTAAGCGGCGCGGTCTCTGTCGCGTTTTTCGCGTGTAATCTCACGATGCAGTTGAGCCAAATCTTCCTCCAATTCACGACGCTCTTGACCGTCCAAGCGGCGGTCGCGCCAGAAAAATTGCTCCTTGCGCTCGATACGCTCGGCAAAACGAAGCAAGTTACGAGCTTCTCGCGAGGTGAGCGCACCAGTTTCTACGCCTATGGCGATGCGGCGGCGGGCTTCGCGCTGATAGTCGTCAATGCGGTCGCCCATGCGCCAGTTGCCTCTACGGTCGCTCATACGTCGGTCGTTGTCCCAGCGGTCATCAGAGCGTCGGTCGTCCCAACGGTCGTCATATCGGTCATCGCGGCGGTTATCATCTCGGCGGTCGTTGCGACCCCATTGGGCGTGGACAGTTGTAAGTCCAACAATAAACAAAACAGCGGCAATCAGTGTCTTTTTCATGGCTATCAAGTGGTTTGGGTGAAACTTCATTTTCTGAATTTTACTCTTACAACGCCCAAAAATGTAGAAATGGATAATCGCATGGTTAATGATTGTTAATGTATTTTGGCAAATTAATGCTACAAATCTTGTGCCTCTCCGAGGCTTTTGGGTTGTGTTGTCTTTATTCACTACAAATCTTG
>JBKBKL010000195.1:0-6397 GCA_046294665.1 Runella sp. | reverse complement strand
GGATTTACGGGTAACAACTTCTCGTACATTTATGGTGGAAACGTAAACAGCGATGGCTATGCTAATAAAGATTTGATGTACATACCTCGCAACCAAAACGAGATTATCTTGGCTCCTACCAACGCACTTGACCCACGTACACCCCAGGAGATATGGAGTCAGCTTGATGCTTATATCAGCCAAGACAAATACCTCAACAGCCGTCGCGGCCTTTATGCAGAGCGCAATGGTGCATTTGCTCCTTGGGTCAATCGCTTGGATATGCGTTTGTTGGTGGATATTATGCCCTTCAAGATCGGTAAGAAGCCACTCACACTACAAGGCTCATGGGAAGTACAAAACTTCTTAAACCTTCTCAACACCGAATGGGGCTTAGTAAGAATCCCAAGCCGTACACAAGTATTGAGTTTTGCCGGTTATGAAGTACCACATACTGCTGCTGCACCGACTACGGGTCGTCCTATATTTACCTTCCCGCTCAACGCTGATGGTACACCTTTGAGCCAATCATTTGTCAACAGTACAGGTCTTGGCTCACGCTGGCAGATGCAGGCAGGTCTTCGTGTCGTATTTTAATCTCTAACACTACAAACGATAACACCCAAAAAGATGAAACATTCATTCAAATATATGCTCGCAGTAGCTGCTATGGCTACTACTTTGGTGGGTTGTCAAGATACGGAGTATCCTACTCCTACCCCTGCCACTTCGCCCTCTACCCTTTCGGCTCGCGTTCTTTTTGTCAATGCAGCTCCGGGTGTTGCTCCCCTCAATTTCTTTGTGAGCAATGTCCCCGCTGGTACCAACGTCGCCTTTGGCAACTCGACAACGTACAATACTACGCCTGTGGGTCCTATTCAGCTTCGTGCCAGAGCTGCTTCGGGTTCGATTGGTGGAGTTTTAGGTTCGGCTGATGTTTTGTTCAGAGCTGGTGCTACCAACCAAAACAATTTTGTCATCGGAGCCAACACCAATCATACGTTTTTCGTAACAGACACGTTGGGTCGTCCGCGTCCTACTACCATAGGTGCTACTGACCCCGGAGGACCTCGCTTCTTGAACGTAACTGACAACTTGGCTGCTCCCGCCGCTGGCAATACCCACATTCGTTTCTTTCACTTAGCACCCAATGCCCCAGCCGTATGGGTCAATGTATTGCGTGAAGGAAACGCTACCCCTGTGGCATCCTTTGCCAACCGTGCTTTCCGTGCTATTTCAACTGGTTCTGGTGCGACTTTAGTCAATTTTGCCAACTTCACCCCCATCGCTGCCGGCACTTACAATATCGAAGTCCGTACTGGTAGTGCTACCGGCCCTGTGGCTTTGAGTGTCCCCAGAGTAGCTCTCGAAAATGGTAAAATATATACTTTATTTGCTCGTGGCTTAGTGCGTGGTACCGGTGCCAACGCCCTTGGTGCAGGGATTGTACTCCATAACTAACAATACGGATTTTTCCTAAGCAAAAAAACACCAACAAGGTTTAATAAATCAAAAAATCCCGCGCCTCGGTGCGGGATTTTTTTGTAGGAAATACTTGACGTTCAAGTTTTCTTTGTTTTTTTGCAATAGCAAAAATGCCAAACACATAAACCTGCATATACCATGTCGCAAAAGCGCGTTCTTATTGCCGAAGATAGCTCTGTTATTCAAAACTTAGCCCGCAAGATTTTGGAATTTCAAAATTATGAAATCACTGCTGTTAAAAATGGCGAACAAGTGATGCAGATTTTGGAAAAAGAAGATTTTGACATCGTATTGCTCGACATCAATATGCCTATCATGGATGGTATGGAGTGTGTCAAAGCCATAAGAAATCTCTCCGATAAAAAGAAAGCCAACCTACCCGTAGTAGCCATCACAGGCAATGCCAAAAACTACAGCGAAGAAGAGTTCAAAGCTGCTGGCTTCAACGATGTGCTGGTCAAGCCCCTTAACTTCGACAGGCTTGTGGAGATTGTCAATGAACTGACTGAAGATTAGAAAATGCTATGATGTAGGATGATAGGATATATGATATAGTTAAGAGTCGAATTATGGTATAGTTTAAAATAAAGATACATCATATATCATACATTGAAACATCTTACATCAGAATGTATGGAAATCACTCTCCTCGGTACGGGTACGTCGTCGGGTGTGCCGCTCATCGGGTGTAGCTGCGAAGTATGCCGCTCGCTCGACTACCGCGACAAACGTCTGCGCGTGTCGGTACATATCGAGGTAGAAGGCAAGAGTTTTGTGATAGATACAGGCCCCGACTTCCGCCAGCAAATGCTACGACAAGGCATCAAAAGCCTCGATGCGGTACTTTTTACACATCAGCATAAAGATCATACCGCAGGGCTTGATGATGTCCGTGCCTACAATTTTCTTCATCAACGCGATATCCCTGTCTATGCTACTGCCGAAGTACTCACCCAAATACAAGCAGAGTTTAGCTATATTTTTGCCGAAAAACGCTACCCCGGTATTCCAAGGTTGAAACTTCACGAAATCAGTAGCGAATCTTTTGAGGTAGAAGGAGTCGTAATTACTCCTATTAAAGTTTGGCATCACAAACTCCCCGTTTTAGGCTTTCGGATAGGTGATTTTGCCTATATCACCGATGTCAATCATATCCCCGAATCCGAAATCGCTAAACTCCAAAATCTCAAGATTTTAGTATTGGGAGCTTTGCAGCGTACTCCTCACCTTTCGCATTATACGCTGGAACAGGCCGTAGAAGTCGCCCAATCTCTACAAGCGCACAAAACTTATTTTACACATATCAGCCATAAAATGGGGCTTCATGCAGCCGTAGAAAAAGAACTTCCTCCCAACATACATTTGGCGTTTGACGGGCTTTGTATTTGTATTTAAAAATCTTTTGGCAGTAAATCTACACTTTCTTCTCTCTTTTAAGGGTAAAAGTAATCATCTATTAATTTATTCAATCATCATGCAAAAAATTAGATTAAGTGCCCTATTGGCCGTATTGATTGTGTTTGTTGGCAGCGGATTTATCTCCCAAAAAAAGAAATGGAAGCCCCTATTCAATGGAAAAGATTTCTCAGGCTGGCATACCTACAATAAAGCAGGGCAACCTATCTCCGACAAATGGATCGTAGAAGATGGTGCCATGCACCTCACAGGCAAAGGTGGTGGAGATTTAGTAACCGACGAGGAATTTGAGGACTTTGAACTCGAACTGGAATGGAAAATCTCCGAAAAAGGCAACAGTGGAATCATGTGGGGAGTCAAAGAAGATAAAAAATATTGTTGCCCTTATAGCACAGGTCCAGAAATGCAAGTTTTGGACGATGCCGGCCACCCCGATTCGTTTGCAGGCAAAAATGGCAACCACAAGGCAGGGTCGCTTTATGACATGATTCCTCCCTCCGACCTCACAGCCGTAAAGCCTGCCGGTCAATGGAACAAAGCAAAAATGAGAATCCAAAAAGGAAAAGGTACTTTTTGGCTCAATGATAAAAAAATCGTTGAGTTTCCTACCAAAGGTCCTGACTGGGACGAGTTGGTTGCCAACAGTAAATTCAAAACTTGGGAAGGATTTGGCAAATACTCCAAAGGAAAAATCGCGCTACAAGACCACGGCGACAAGGTCTGGTTTCGCAATATTAAAATCCGAACATTGTAAAATCGCTATAATTCATCAAAAAAGCCCTACTCATCGCAGGGCTTTTTTGATTCTAACTATTGCCGAGAAGGCACTTTAGCCTTCGCTTCTTCAAAAGCCCTTTTCTTTGATTCCAAATCTGTTTGAGCCGTAGCCATATCTCTTTCTGTTGTTTCGAGATCTTTTTTGAGTTGAGTCAATGTATTTTCCGTTTTCTCAATGTCTTTTTTAAGACTTTCGCCTCTACGAGTGAGGCGACTAAATGTCTTCTCACTTTCTTTCATGGCTTCTTCGGTCAGGCGGGCTTCGTCTAATAAAAGTGCTTCTTCTGCAAATTTTTTTAGAAAGCTCTCCGCCTCGGCATAACCTTTGGTGCCTTGCGATACATAACTCCCACCCCCCAAATCAAAATGAGCAAATACTTGAGATAGCCCTTTGCGTGAAGTAACCTGACTCGAAAGGTTGATGGAAGAAGGAGAAATACTCGGAATACTGGCACTTCCAACTCGATAAATTCCCCCACGCGAACTATTCACCTTGCCAAATTGCTTGAGGTAATCTTCCCAATATTTCGATAAATATTTTTCTTCGATTTTGGTCGTTACGTACAATCCCTCAAAACTGGCTTTGTCTATGTTTTGCTTGCCGGGTAGTACCGTTTGGGCTTTCGCAAAAAGTGTAAAAGTAAAGACAAAAACGAAGGAGGCTTTCATCATTTTCATAGGTTTGCGACTACTTGATTTAAAGTTTAGATGATGTTTTATGCTACAATTATAAAAAATAAACCCTTGATTATCAAAGTTAAAATAAGAAAATAACGAATAACTAACAATTAGTTCTTACTTTTACGAAAGTTTATTTTGAATATTAACACACTTAACCTATCAAGTGAAAGCTAAAAACCCCATTAGATTTGTCAACAAAGACAAAAATCAATTCTTCACAGTACTTAAAAAGAGAGTTGACTCTTATTTCAAGGAGCAAAACATTTCAAAAAATGGTAACTCTACTCTTTACCTCAAAACGATTGTGTTAGCCTTAGGCTACATTGTTCCATTTGTTATTTTACTATGGCAGCAGCCTTCGCTGGGTCCCAGTCTAATGCTGTGGTTTGTGATGGGGCTGGCTTTGGCTGGCTTGGGCATGAGTGTCATGCACGATGCCAACCATGGTGCCTACTCCGAAAACGACTCGGTCAATTACTGGGTAGGTAGCATCTGCCTCAATGCCCTTGGCGGCTCTACCTTCAACTGGCACTTGCAGCACAATGTACTCCATCACATGTACACCAACATAGTACATATAGACGAAGACATCAACGACAAACTCCTCCTCAAATTTTCGCCTCATACGCCTGTCAAAGGTTTTCATCGGTTTCAGTGGCTCTATGCGTTTTTGTTTTATGGACTTCTGACATTGTATTGGGTTACGCTCAAAGATTTTATTCAATTCTTCTCGCATATTCATAAAGGGATCAATACCTATTCGTTGGCCGAAAATGTCAAAGTTTTTGTCAAGATTTTATTGATTAAAATCGTCTATTTTTCGATTCTATTTGGTATTCCTGTTTTGGTATTTAAACTCCCTATGGGAGAAGTTGTAGCAGGTTTCTTATTGATGCACTTTGTGGGGGGTGTTATTCTGACTACTGTTTTTCAGTTGGCCCATGCGGTAGAGGATACAGCACACCCTCTCCCTGATGCACAAGGTATCATTGAAAACGACTGGGCTATCCATCAACTCCATACGACGGTCAATTTCTCACGCCACAACAAGTGGCTATCGTGGTATGTAGGTGGGTTAAATTTTCAGGTAGAACATCATTTATTTCCCAAGATTTCGCACGTACATTACCCAGCTTTGTCGGATATTGTCAAACAAACTGCCGAAGAGTACGACATTCCTTATCTTGAGAACCCTACTTTTTTTGAAGCACTTGGGTCGCATCTCTCTATTTTGAAGCAGTTGGGCAAGCTACCGGATTGGAACGAAGCCATCGGCTAAAGGAGGTCATTTTTGAAAGCATACGCCACTAAGCCTGCGGTATTTTTGGTACCTGTTTTTTCGAGTAGGCGTAGGCGGTGTCCCTCTACGGTGCGTGGACTGACAAATAACTTTTCGCTGATTTCGAGGGTAGATAGCCCCTCACAAAGCAAGCGAAGCACTTCCATCTCGCGGGTGGAGATTTGTATCTTGCTATTGAAAAGGAGCGTAGGAGGCGGGGTAGCCCTCGTGATGACTTTGCGATGTAAAGCCTTAGCTACAAAATCACTGTAATAAAAACCATCGGCCATCACCCGCCGAATGGCATTTTCTACCTCTCCCGGCTCGGAGTCTTTGAGCAAATAGCCATTGACCCCTTTTTCCAACAAGTGAATGATAAATCGGTCTTCTTCGTGCATCGAAACGATGATGACTTTCACATTTGGAAACTGCGCTTGAATATGCTCGGTCGTTTCGACTCCGTCCATGACGGGCATCTGCAAATCAAGCAATGCAATATCGGGCGTTACTTTAGCCAACAAATCAAGGAGTTCTTTGCCATTGGCGGCTTCGCCTATAAGTTCAAAATCAGGGATTTGGTTGAGCATGGCCGTCATGCCTTTTCGGAAAAGGTTGTGGTCATCGGCAATCACGAGTTTGATATTACTCATGGCAATAGAGTGAGTTAGGAGCGTTTATACTTGTTCAAAATTGATTTGCGAAAAAACCTCATAGGTTTCATTTGATTATAAGATGGTTACATCGTTATCTTTTTTTCAAACCTATGAGGTTTAAGTATAA
>JBKBKL010000194.1:0-6599 GCA_046294665.1 Runella sp. | reverse complement strand
GGAAAGACCCCGTGCACCTTTACTACAACTTTGCGTTGGATATGGGATATGAATGTGTAGGATAGGTGGGAGGCTGTGAAGTGGTTTCGTCAGGGATCATGGAGCCAACGTTGAAATACCACCCTTTTGTATTCTGTGTTCTAACCCCGTTTATCGGGGGACCGCGCATGGTGGGTAGTTTGACTGGGGTGGTCGCCTCCAAAAGAGTAACGGAGGCTTCCAAAGGTTGGCTCAGCACGCTTGGTAACCGTGCGGGGAGTGCAAAAGCACAAGCCAGCTTGACTGTGAGATCGACGGATCGAACAGGTGGGAAACCAGGGTTTAGTGATCCGGTGGTTCTGCATGGGTAGGCCATCGCTCAAAGGATAAAAGGTACGCCGGGGATAACAGGCTGATCTCCCCCAAGAGCTCACATCGACGGGGAGGTTCGGCACCTCGATGTCGGCTCGTCACATCCTGGGGCTGGAGAAGGTCCCAAGGGTTCGGCTGTTCGCCGATTAAAGTGGCACGCGAGCTGGGTTCAGAACGTCGTGAGACAGTTCGGTCCCTATCTGTGATGGGCGTAGGAAGTTTGACGGGGGCTGACCTTAGTACGAGAGGACCGGGTTGGACTCACCGCTGGTGCATCGGTTGTAACGCCAGTTGCATGGCCGAGTAGCTACGTGGGCAACGGATAAGCGCTGAAAGCATCTAAGTGCGAAACCGGCCTGAAGATGAGACTTCCGATGAGGGACGTTAGAGACGATGACGTTGATAGGCTGCAGGTGTAAAGGTGGTAACATCAAAGCCGAGCAGTACTAATGGCCCGATAGCTTCTTTTATAGAAATTCTCTCCCAGTGTCAATGACTTTATAAGATTTTGATGGTGGTTACAGGGTGGGTGTTCACCTCTTCCCATTCCGAACAGAGAAGTTAAGCCCCGCTCCGCCGATGATACTGGGATAAAACCCGGAAAAGTAGGTAGCCGCCACAGCATTAATACAACAATAGCCGCCCCTCAAAGGCGGCTCTTGTCGTTTGATAGCTATTTACTTCTCTTTACCCAACTTATATTGAAATCGGCTACTCGAATTCCTTTTTGATTGTTATTAGCCTGGAAGGTATAACTTACTCGCAATCGTCCATCGCGACCTTGGACTATCGCAGGATAATGCGCTTTTATGCCTAACTCCTCCGATTCAGAAAATTCTAAATATTGACGATACGGCCAAGTTCTTCCCTCATCTTCTGATAATATCACTGCCAGACGATGCCGCCCTACTTCTGTATCATTACCAACGATAACCCAATCCCCATTATTTAAACGAATAGCATCTGCCCCCGAACCGGGATTAGGAATTTCGCTGTCAGTTACATCACTCCAAGTAAGGCCATTGTCAGTTGATACACTTTTGACAAGACGTTGAGGAGGAGGGCCATTGTCGCGCATGTAGGCTACTATTTCGCCCTTTTGGGTGGGTAGCAATGCCGCCTGAATATTGGCTATACCTACAATAGGTTCGCTAAACTTCCACGATTTACCATAATCATCTGTAAAAGCTATAAGTGAAAAATCGAAGCCATCCGAATAGAGAGGTAATAAAATTCGATTGCCAATAAGTAATGGTTTGTGGCGTGTTTGCCAACCTATACGAGCCATCAGCGGGTAGCCCATGGGTTGCTTATGGCCATTTTTGTCTATCCCCGGTCGTATAAATTCTCTCCCGCTTACTTTATCTAAAACTTGAGTTTGATGTTTTTCCCATAAGTGTTGTGCAGTTTCAGTAGTAAGCAGTCCATTTTTGGCCATGATTTGTTCTTGTGCTGCCATTTTTTTCTTGACAGATTCTATGAATGAATGTCCCTCTTGAATACCATTGGGGGTGCTTTCGCCTATTTTCACGTGAATATCTTCTTGCCATACCCATTTGGGGATAATAGGTTTTAAATAATCGGTAGAAATACGGTATTTCAAAATGGAAGTTTCCCATTGATCGGCCAGTACGGTGTACCAAACAAGCCAAAGACGTTGTTTTTGGTCAAGAAATAACACAGGGTTGATGTCAGGGAAATCGGGTACATCGGCTAATACAAAAGGTTTTGACCAATTTTTTTGGCCTTTACGTTGGCGCGCTCCCATGATGGCTACATCAGAGGCTGTACGCTCTCCCGAACCTTGAAACCATGCCACTAACCAATCACCGTTGGGTAGTTCTACAAGTGTGGAACCGTGGGTATGCTGGTTTTGAAGTGGGAAAATATCTTGTTTTTCTACTGTTTGAGCATAAGTAATCTGCCATACGATTGCGAGCAGAAATGTATAGCAGTGTTGAAGGATATATTTTGTCGTTGCCCTCGACATATTTTGGATTTTACAAGTTGGTAGTATGACTGCCACGCCCATTTGTAGTGAAGCATTTGAGTTTAATCGTACCACTAACTTTGACAGGAGCCTGATAAAGGGGGGATTGCTCTGTAGGTTCACTTCCATCGGTAGTATATCGTATCGAAAGACCCGGTAGAGAAGTATTGGCTTTCAATAGGCCATTTTCGATAATTGCGCCGGGAGATGGAATACGGTAATTGTAACCTCCGTTTAAGTAATTCAAACGTGGAAACTCTCTTTGGGCTATTCGGTTGGCAAAAATATTCCAATCTTCCGCAATTAATTTTTTACGTTTATTGTCGTCAGATATATTCTCCCAGCGGCGTCTAGTCCAAGCAGTTTCTGCAAAACCCAATAGTTTTGGAAGGACGTAATATTCGAGCATATCCCGACCTTTGACGGTTTCAGACCATAACTGACATTCGATACCGATGATATTTTGCCGACCCACAGAAGTCAGATTGGGGGCATCTTTGAAATTGAGGGGCATACCCAACGAAGTTTCTTCGGTGGTTTTGTACATATTGAAAGGAGCAAAAGTATAGGCATCGCGAGTATCTACGAACCCTGCCCAGTAAAGCCCCGGTTCTTTGGGGTCATTATTGTAAGCCAAATCGAAGTAGGTATTGGTTACGTTACAGAGTATCACAGGGTAGCCTGCATTGGCCAGCCTATAGCCTAAACCGGGGTCATATAGATTGTTCCAAATGTAGGGGACTATGTTTTTGCCGGCAAATTCGGGGTTAGTTTGGTACTTGCCGTCTTTTTTGTACATCGCTATTTCCTCCCAGCCGTGTATCTGTAAGCCACGTTTTTGGAGTCGGGGGAGCAATCGTCTGATAAAATAAGCGTGAAGGTTTTTGGTTTCTTTGATGCTGGGGTCTTCTTTCAAAAGTTGTGCTGCCCAAGGTGATTTTGTCCAAGCATCGTCGGGAACTTCATCGCCTCCTATGTGAAATACGTCTAATTTTAAGCCTGCTTCTTGGTACATTTTGGAGATTTCGTCCACTACTTTTTCATAAAATCGGTAGGTGGACTCTCGTGTTACGTCGGTTACATTGTCTTTATAACCTTGTGCTGAGAGGTATTCGGAGCGATCGTTGGGGTCGGTGAGGCGGTATTCTTCGGCTTCTTGGGTTTTACCTTCTTTCATTAGTCGTTGGTAGCGCGCTTCCATGGCCTTGAGTGCAGCGCGGGCATGGCCGGGGAGATTGACTTCGGGAATGACCTTGATATGCCTTGCTTTGGCATATTTTAGAATTTCGACAAAGTCGGCTTTGGTATAGTAGCCGCTACCATGTTTGGATTTGTCGTAAGCCACAGGCCCCGAACCATAAGCGGGGTGAAGCACTGCGTTTTTATAATCGCTGGTATGCTGACGCTGTCCACCTATTTGGGTTAGTTCGGGTAGTCCCTCAATTTCAAGTCGCCAGCCTTCATCTTCGGTGATATAAAAAAGAAAATGGTTGAGTTTATAGGTGGCTAAAAGGTCTAAAAGCCTTAGAATCGTTTCTTTGGTTTGAAAATTGCGCCCTACATCTAAGTGCATACTGCGAAAATGAAAACGGGGAGCATCTTCTATGATGACATGAGGCAGTGTAAGCGACGAACCTTTTTGGCTGTAAACCGACGGCTCAAGCATCGAAAGGAGGCTTTGGGTGCCATAAAAAACCCCTGCGGCATCGCTGCCTACGATGCTGACTCCTTGCTCGTTTATGGTTAATGTATAGGCTTCTTTGGTAGTATTATTTATGGTCAAACTATTGGTAATGAGCGATATAAATGGAGTTTTTGGTTTATCGGTTGTGAGCTTATAGTTTTCGCCAGTGATAGCTTTGAGTTTTTCCGATAATAATTTGGCCTCATTTTCAAGAGATTTGTCAAAAAATATGGGACATTGTGAGGTCAGCATAAAAGAGCCATTTCCCAAAGTAGTTTTGAATGGAGTCGGAGTGATTAGCCCTACTTGATTCAGTGGTAATGGTGTCAGACTTGAATTTTGTTTGAATAATTCTGCTGCTGTGGGCAGGGGAACACGATCGTTGGGGCCGCGGAGTTGTTGTTCTTTTCGAGCGAATGGAAGAATTTTATAGTCATCTACTTCGACGATATGTTCTTTTTGCTGATTTTGAAAAACAAAGTACAAACCCAATGGTGCATCTGTTTCTTTGATGACAGCATCTTGACCCAAATAACGAATCTCGACCGAATCGCCGGGAGCAAGCCGAAAGCCACGATTGGGCGTGAGTTTGAACCAATCACCATTGATATGTTCGATTTTGGCCAACTGTGGTGTAGGATAGGGAAGAGGAATACGGGGAGAAATATTGAAATAAAGCGTCCAAGTACTATCATCAAGGGTGAGTTGGCCATTATTTTTGAAGGTAAATTTGGCTTCAAAATCGGCAGTTGGTTGCTTAAAATTACTGACCAATTCCCATGTAATAGCGATTTTACGCGCTTCATCAAAAGCAGATGAAGTGGCTTTTTGGCACGACTGAAAAAGCAAAAACGAGGCAAAAGTTAATAAAAAAATGGCTGGGCGCATGAGTAAAGAAGGAGGTAAGTTTTAGGGTATTTTACTTTTTAAAAGTGTATAATTCTGTAATCTAACCTATTATGTCTTTAGAAACACAGCGTATTCTTTCTCTCGATGCCCTAAGGGGTTTTACGGTGGCCTCCATGCTGATGGTCAATTTTCCGGGCGATGGCGACAACGTCTATTTCACGCTTCGACACTCCGAATGGAACGGTCTTTCATTTACCGATTTGGTCGCCCCTATTTTTTTGTTTGTGGTTGGGGTTTCGATAGCGATTGCCTACTCAAGGTATGACCATCTAAAAATAGAAAAATCAGTCTATCGAAAAATCATCATACGGGCTTTGAAGATTTATGCGGTAGGTATGTTTTTGAACCTTATGCCCGATTTTGATTTTGCAGAAGCTCGCTGGACAGGTACGCTTCATCGTATCGCTATTGTTTTCATGATTTCGGCATTTTTGTTTTTGCATACCGATTGGAAGCAGCAATTAGGGATTGCGTTTTTGATTTTGGTAGGTTATTGGCTGGCGATGACCCTCATACCTACTCCGGGTGTGGGCAAAGTAATGCTCGAACCGGGAGTGAATTTGGCAGCTTGGATAGATAGTCAATATTTGCCCGGTAAAATGTGGCAGGGTACTTGGGACCCGGAGGGTATCTTGAGCAATTTACCAGCTACGGCCACCACCATTACAGGGATGTTGGCAGGACGATTTATGCAGTCGGATATGGACAAAAGTATCAAAGCAAATTATCTATTTGCTGCTGGTGTAATCGCAATGATAGTAGGGTACTTTTGGGGGTTGGTGTTTCCGGTCAATGAAAACCTTTGGACGAGTTCGTTTGTGATGGTTACGTCGGGAGTGGCGGCTTTGTTGTGGGCTTCTTTGTATTTTGGTATGGATATTTTGGGAAATCGTCGGTTTACGCTGCTCGGACTCGTTTTTGGGGCTAATGCGATTGCAGCTTACGTACTGGGCGATGTGCTGGCATTGTTGTTTTATGGACTGAAAATAGGGGATTTTTCGTTAAATCAATATCTAACCCGTGCGTTGGTAGGTATGGGGGTAGAAGCCAAATTGGCCAGTTGGTTCTATGCACTCTTTTTTGTAGGAGTCAATTTTGTTCCTATCTATTGGTTATATCGCAAAAAAATATTCATCAAACTTTAGTCATGGAAAGATTCGAGTACAAAATTCTTAATATTTCGAGGGAACATCTCAAGCAAAAAGGCTTTCAAGCAGAACTTATCGAACGACTTAATGCGCTGGGCAGCGATGGTTGGGAACTGGTAGCTACAGAAGGTCTGAATGATACTTCGATGTTTACTCAAATCAGCAAAACTACCGATCTTATATTTATCTTCAAGCGGCGGGTTTGAGAGAAAGTTTAACCCAAAAAATGAAAAGTAAGTGAGGGGTAGTATGGCCGAGGGGTTATTCTTTGAGGTTTGTGTTTATCAAAAACTAATCTCAGTACAATTATTTTGTAGATTAATACAAAATTTATTTTATTTGCTATATTCTTAACCGTTACGAAAAACTTACACAAATCTGAACATCTCTGTTTAGACCGCTGTTTTCTTCCTGCTTCGTAGAAGCGACCTTGAGCCATAGGGCTGCTGGTAGTTTTACTTCTCCACAGGCATTGGAAACGGTGTAACTCACCGCTTTTTTTTGTAAATTGATAGCA
>JBKBKL010000193.1:0-6657 GCA_046294665.1 Runella sp. | reverse complement strand
TTTGGTCGTAGGGGATTTGAACATTACGCCCTGGTCGGTTTTTTATCAGAGAATGATAACTCATTCAGGCCTTAGCAACTGCCGCGATGGCTTCGGCTGGCAGCCTACTTGGCACTATTGGGGTGGGCCGATGCGAATACCGATAGACCATGCGTTGGTCAATGCAAAACTCGAAACTGTAGATTTTAGGACAGAAGGCTACAACAAGTCCGACCATTTGCCGCTCGTGATAGATTTACGTTTCAAGCCTTAGTTGTTTATTTACGTTTTTTGAGAGAACGTTTCTCATAAGGCATATACCAGCATTTGTTGGGGTCTTTGGGCTTGCGATGAAAGAAGGGCGCGTAGAGCGCGAAATAAAAATTGAGACCTTGAGGCTTACCAATATCGAGCAACCCGCCCAGATGGTCAGTGCCGATGATGACAGGCCCAAGCCGCGCCGCCAGTCCTACCGAGAATACACGATAGTGGTCGAGCAAAGCCACAGGTGTGGCTACTTCTATCCATCGAGTTTCATAACGGGGCGTAACAGCCAATACTGACTGGGGTTTGACGTGAAAATTGTTTTGGCCTCGTAGCCCCTGCACCCAGAGTGCATTGACATACCACGGCCCCCGATGATGGTAGTCAAAACTCACATTGGCGGCGGTAGGGAGTCCTATCACAAAAGGTCGTGGGTTGTCATTGATGCGAGGGTCGAGCCTACCATTGACGGCATTGATAGCCTCCGATGCACTTTGTAAGTTGCTGAAATGAACATAAGAAAAATTGACAAAGTTGCGGCGTACATCGGTTTGTCGTACATAGTTGAGATTTCGATAGTTGATAGCCCCCACATCAGTCAAGGCCGCCGAGATTCGGTATTTGTATTTGTTGCGATTGGGGTCAGGGCGGCGGCCACCTTTGGGGTGTCCGATGCGATATTGGAGTACGTCGGGGCGGTGTTCATAGACTACGCCGACATCGAAGCCCCAGCCACCTCCAGCGGAGCGATTGCCAAACAAAAAGCGTGGGTCAGGGCTGAAATTGGTAAAAGCGGCATCGGTCGTATAACCATAGGTAGCCTCAATCTGATCAGCCAAGATAAACTCACGTGCGCGATTGGTACTTTCTACCAAAATACTATAATTGGTATTTCGCATATCAGCGTGGACATTGTACAACCCTACAATGCGCTTAGCCGTAACTCCCACCTTCAAAAAATCTTCTTCCCAATCGGCCAATACTGCCCCAAAAGTAACTCCAAGTTCCATGTAGCCATTGAGCGTAAGGCGGGCTGTTTGGTCTTTGAAAGGTTTTTCTTGAAGTTCTTTCAAGTCAGTACCATACCGAATGACACGCGCCGTTTCTTCCGTTACGTTGGTGGCGTTGAGCAAATACCGCCCCCGTGTCGTAAACGCTACGGCAAAACGATTTTCTTTGAAAGAATACAATACAGAAGGGCCGCGCAAATCGCCTCCTGTATGCAGATGTTTGGGTTTACCGTTGAGATTTTCGGCATAGTAAGTATCGCGCCATATAATAAGACCTCGCTCGCTACGGTGTTTTTGAGCAACGGTGTTGGTTACAAGTCCCAAGAAAGAATAAGGGGCATCGTAGCGCAAATAATTGTTAATCAGAAAAAAATCATTGCCCACCAGATTGATGTATAACTTATGGCGAGAGTCGGCGGCGTGGGCAGGGTTGAGGTGGAGAGCGTGTGTGCCAGCATAATTGCTCGAAGATAGCCCAAGCCAATGCTGTGCATGGCCAGAATAAAACCCCACAATACCGATGATTACAATACTCCAATGCCGATGCGTCATGCCAAGAAGAAGGATACGATATGGTTTTTGAACGAAAAAAGCAGTTGCAAAGTACAGAAGAAATACCAAAAATGAGAAAGAAGCGATGAAATTTGGCAAAACCCTAAAAATGTGGCTATATTGTTCGGCAAAATAACTTGATATTTTTTCGCCATTATGCAGTTTTCATTCAAAAATTATGACACCGAACATTTCTTTGATGAAATGTTTACTGCCGACGGCAAAGTTCGGCCGGGCTATGAAGCCTTTAAGCATCGCGTAGAGCAACTCACCCAAACCGAACTCATGAACCGCCAACACACCGCAGAGCGGGCGTTGATGTCTATGGGCATTACGTTCAATGTCTATTCGGAGGGCGAAGGTACAGAGCGTATCATGCCGATTGACATTATTCCACGGGTCGTGGCGGGCGAAGATTGGAACAAGCTCGAAAAAGGACTCATACAGCGTATCGTAGCCCTCAATATGTTTATTGATGATATTTACAATGACCAGAAAATATTGAAAGACGGCATCGTACCCCGAGATTTGATCGAAACCTCCAAATGCTACTTGGAAGCCTGCCAAGGACTCAAGCCCCCCAAAGGTATCTGGTGCCATATTACAGGTACAGACTTGATACGCGGCGACGACGGGACATTTATGGTACTCGAAGACAACCTGCGCTGTCCTTCGGGGGTATCTTATATGCTCGAAAATCGTGAATTGTCTAAGCAAATTTTTCCTGAAGTCTTGGCGCGTACAGGAGTAAGACCAGTGTCTGATTATCCCGCTCGGTTGTTTGAGATGCTCAAATACATCGCCGATCGCCCCGACCCCAACATTGTGGTACTTACGCCGGGGATTTACAATTCGGCCTATTTTGAACATTCCTATCTGGCACAACAAATGGGGGTAGAATTGGTGGATGCACGCGATTTGGTCGTTTCGGGCGGATATGTCAAAATGCGTACTACTCGTGGGTTTGAGATAGTAGATGTCATTTATAGACGTATAGACGATACTTTCCTCGACCCTCATGTCTTCAATCCTCACTCGTTGATAGGCATA
The DNA here is from genome assembly GCA_046294665.1 of Runella sp. Classification (GTDB taxonomy): domain Bacteria; phylum Bacteroidota; class Bacteroidia; order Cytophagales; family Spirosomataceae; genus Runella. Next base: position 3,802 of record JBKBKL010000193.1, on the reverse strand, counting down.
CCGGGTATTTTTGAAGTCTATAAAAAAGGGCGGGTAGCCTTAGCCAATGCCCCCGGTACAGGTGTAGCCGACGACAAGGTGATTTATGCCTATGTACCTCGTATCATCAAATATTATCTGGGCGAAGAGGCACTGATTCCCAACGTTCAGACCTACATCTGCCGAGAAGACGACGACCTGAAATATGTACTCGAAAATATCGAAAGTTTGGTAGTCAAAGAAGCCAACGAAGCCGGCGGCTATGGTATGCTCATCGGCCCCAAAGCGACCAAAGAAGAACACGCTCTTTTCAGAGAAAAAATCAAAGCCAACCCGCGCAACTACATCGCCCAGCCTACCATTTCGCTTTCGCGTGTACCATGTATCGTAGGCGATCACGCCGAAGGCCGCCATGTGGACCTACGCCCTTATATTTTGTATGGCGACGGCGTAAACGTAATTCCCGGTGGACTCACGCGCGTGGCCCTTCGCAAAGGCTCGCTGGTAGTCAATTCGTCGCAAGGGGGAGGAGGAAAAGATACCTGGGTAACGTACTGAAAGAAATCATTAAAAAGTCATTAACTCGTTTTTCGTATTTTGAAATTTTAGTAGTTTTGACCTTCAACTATTTAATCCATTGTTCAACCCTTAATTTTTTATTTACTTATGAAAAATGTGCTTTCCTTTGCCTTAGCCATTGGTTTTGTAGGATTGTTTTCGGCTTGCCAAAAAAACAACTACGTGCAAACGATTCCTGCCCCCAAGTTTGAGTATGTCAAATCTGAAAAGAAAACGATAACTCAACCTTTAGCAGTAGTGGAAGAAGTAACAGAAGCCCCAGTACTTGAAGCCGATGCCGAAACTTCGCTTCCCGCCGAAGTCATCGTATCAACTGCGCCCGTAGCAGAGGCAGCTTCTACCAAAATGATGAAGGAAGTAGCGACTACCACTTCTTCTACTCCTCAAAAAATGACCTTCAAGCAGCGCATGGTGAGCAAAGTAGTAGCCAAGCGACTCGAAAAAATGACTAAACCCAAGGCAGGTCAAACCAATAAAATTGCACTTATTGCAGGAATTGCGGGGATTGCAAGTCTAATATTTTTGTTTATCCCAAGTGTGGGAGTAGTTTCTTTATTGCTTGCATTAGCTGCAATCATAATGGGCTTTGTGGGTAGAGCACAAATCAAGCGAGATGGCGGTACCGGCAATGGCTGGGCTATTACAGGTATTGTAGCTGGCTTTTTAGTATTCTTCTTGGTATTGCTGGGTGTATTGCTTGTTGCTTCACTACTTGGTGGAATATTTTAAACGTACAGGTTATTCCCAACAAAAAAGCCGCTTTCGAGCGGCTTTTTTGTTGGGAAAAGATTAAATTTTACCACCATTCGAGTTCGATACCTAAACCGTAAATGAACAAAATCCAACCGGCCAACCACACAAAGGCATTGATAATCCATAAGAAAGGAATAAACCAACCAATGATAGAAAGTACAAGGGCAATGGCCAAAAGAATAATACCATAGCGCAAAAACTTGTTCCACTCATTAAATTTCTTGTTGGGGCTGGCGGCTACTTTATTCATCTTTTTCACTACCAATTTTTCAACGGCGTTCAGTTTTTGCCCCTGCTTTGCTGCCAGTACATAGTTACCCTCTGGGTTTTGAGTCATTTCTACTTTACCCATAAATTGCTTTACTTTGGCATTGTTCATTACCTTTTGAGTACGAGCAAGTGCTTTGTTGGAAGTGAGGGTATTGCTGGCAGAAGCAATCATTTCTATTGTCTCTGAATAATTTTCTTTTGGTTTTTCAGCCAATATTTTCTCAATGACCATCTGCTCCGCACCTATTTCAGAGGCAACTGATTGGTTTTCAGTATTGGAAGTTTGAGGTGTGTTTTGAGAATAGTACGTGGCAGGAGGTGCAATTGTATGCAAGACTTGTTTACGCTGGCAGTTTGTGAAATTGAATCCTACCACTACGAGGGTAAAGTAAAAGAGTACTTTTTTCATGATGAGAAAGATTTAAGTTGAACAAAAAATTTTAAACACAAATAAAAGAAAAATTGAGTCTAATTCTCTTATCGTACTTTTAAATTTATTATTAGGTGCAGTTTTTTGAATAATAGACTTTCCAAAATTAATTACTCACTAAAGGTTTTCTGTTTTATTTGCAATAAAAAATCCATGTCCAAAATCATCATTGCCATAGACGGCTACTCAAGTTGTGGCAAAAGTACTACTGCCAAAGGCGTAGCCTCACATTTGGGATATGCCTACATTGATACTGGGGCGATGTACCGTGCTGTTACGCTTTATTTTCACCAAAATCATGTATCGCTCACCAACCCTAAAGAAATAGCCAAAGCCCTCGAAAATATTAAAATTGATTTTAGAAGAAACCCCGATACAGGCCGCAACGAAACCTACCTCAATGGCCTCAATGTAGAAGACGAGATCCGTAAACTTTATATCGCCAACATGGTCAGCGAGGTAAGTGCCATCAGCGAAGTACGCCGAGCCATGGTAGCCCAGCAGCAGCGCATGGCGCGGAGTAGGGGAGTAGTGATGGACGGGCGCGACATAGGCACGGTAGTTTTCCCCGATGCCGAGCTTAAAGTATTCATGACGGCAGAGCCGACCATACGTGCCCAACGCCGCCAAATCGAACTCTTGGCCAAAGGCGAAATGCTCGACCTCGGTGAGATTTTGCAAAATATCCACAAAAGAGATTTGATAGATACGACTCGCGCAGATAGCCCCCTACGCAAAGCCGACGATGCCATAGAAGTAGATACGTCGTTTATGACACTCGATGAGCAGATAGAATTGGTAACGGAATTGGCCGATGAAAAGGTAAATCAAAAAAGGAGAAAAAATAAAAATTGATGAGCCAAAAAGCTGATTATTTGATTGTAGGGCAGGGTATTGCCGGCTCGGTGTTGGCATGGACGCTGCATCGGCGAGGGTATCGAGTGCTGATTCTCAACGACCCCTCTCTCCCTTCAGCTTCGGCAGCATCGGCCGGAATCTTCAATCCACTGACAGGAAAAAAACTGCACCTTACGTGGCTGGCCGATACACTCTTTCCTATTGCTCAAAAATTTTATGAGGACGTATCCGTATTTTTTGGGGAGTGCCTGATTCATCAAACAGACATTTACCGTCCGTTTCGTTCGATAGCAGAACAAAACGATTACTTGGCACAAACTGCCGAGCCTTTTGTTGGAAAATATATTGCTGAAAGTACTGATAATCAAAGATTTGCTGCGAGTATTCAGAATCCTTACGGAGGATTGCAAATTACAGGTTCGGGCTGGGTAGATTGTCAGAAGTTACTCCAAAAAATTAGAGGCTTTTTTGAAGAAAAAAGTCAATATATAAAAGGAAAAGTTGATTATCATCAATTTGATTTACAATTCGATAAAGTTTTTTACGGAGATATAGAAGTAAAAAAAGTACTATTTTGCGAAGGCTATGAAGCCCGTCAGAATCCTTTTTTTGGGTGGCTGCCGTTCAATCCTGTGAAAGGGCAAAGCCTCATCGTACAGTTGGAAGATTATCATTTAGAAGAAATCATCAATCAAGGTACGTTCGTTCAACCGCTCAATAACAACGGTCTTTGCCGACTGGGAGCTACCTATACTTGGAATGACATAGTTTGGAAAACAACAGACGATGCTCGTGAGTTTTTAGTAGAGAAAGTTAAAACGTTTCTCAAAAAACCTTACCAGATTTTAGAACAGCAAGTAGGAGTACGACCAGCTACCAAAGACCGTCGGCCTTTGATAGGGCTACACCCGCAGCATCGGCAGTTGGGTATAT
>JBKBKL010000192.1:0-6733 GCA_046294665.1 Runella sp. | reverse complement strand
TCGCCCCGACGGGGCTGTTGGTTGTCGTCTATTTCATTTTCTATTAACATTTCGCCCCGACGGGGCTGTTGGTTGTCGTCTATTTCATTTTCTATTAACATTTCGCCCCGACGGGGCTGTTGGTTGTCATCTATTTCATTTTCTATTAACATTTCGCCCTGATGGGGCTGTTGGTTGTTGTCGTCTATTTCATTTTCTATTAACATTTCGCCCCGACGGGGCTGATTATTTATGAATTTTTTCGATTCTATTAACATTTCGACCCGACGGGGATATTATTTCGATAATGTGATATACCTATTTTCTACGCTCCGTGGGAGCGAAATCATAATAGATTTTGGGTGTTTCATTCCATTCAGCTCCATAGGAGCGAAATTATTTTTATCTATTTCCCTCCACAATTCTGATTTCTTCTTCCGTCAAGCCGTAAAGCTGATAAACCAACTGGTCTATTTGGTTTTCTAAATCGGTGGTGTCGGCTGAGGGGTTTTGTTTTTTAATCGCCAGCACTTCTTTCACCTTGTCTGCAATTTGTTTTTCTGCTTCATCTGAAACTTTTTCAGGCAATGGAAACGGGTTTAAATAATTCGTTTTAAATGTTCTTGCATCGCCTTGCAGCGTATCGCCTGTGGTTTTCAAAAACCACCACAGCAATTTGGAATTGGCTATTGCCAACAGATACTCGTAACTCTCTTTAGTATCTTCTTTTTTTACCCAACTGTATGCTTTCGTTGTGTGATAAAGGTTCTCGTAATTTAAAGTTACATTTGGATGGTTGGCGCAAATTTCCATTGAGGAAAGCTTAGCTTGCTCAAATTTATTCAGGTTTTTTGGATAGATATACGTATGCCAATGCTGCATTTTTCGTGCTTTGCCACTTTCACGGGCTTTAAATATTTCTTGGTGTTCGATAACGTAGCAATATGTTTTCGGAAAACGATTTTTTAAATCTTCAATGGCAACAACTTCTGCATTTCCATTTATAATCTCATAAGGAAAGAATACATATCTGTTTGTGGTTAGGTAGCTGTATCGCTGAACATCTTTTCCCATCAAAAATGGTTTGAACAATTCTCGCTCAAGTTGATATTCTTTGCCACTTATCGGAACTTTTAGTTTAAAGTCATGCTCATCAATACATTCAAGAATGTATAATTCATCTTTACTTGTAGCTAATCCTTGAAAAATTCCTTCAAATACATTAGAAAATAGCTTTGAATTTGAATAAATCTTTTCAAACACATCAAAGCCAATTTTATCATCAAACAAAATCCATTGGTTGCTTCCGTATAAGGCAGAGGCTTTTTCAATCATTTCATACGTGATAAATGTGTATCTGCTTTTATACAACATCAACTTTTTAAAATCGGATTTAAACGGAAAACGTTGGAAATAAAAACCTTGGCTTGGTTTTTTGCTGAATTGAGCAACACAAGTGTAGGTATCAGCATCTTCAAAAATCATATTCGCTCCAAAGTGGGCAATTTCATCTATGTATTGTCCTTGTTTTAAATAATTTCTGAATACTTCGGAACCGGCAGCATTGAAAAATTTGTGTGGAAAAATATATGCGTTGTTGCTGTTTTTACCAGAGATGTTTACTGCTAATTCAAAAAAGATATTCGCTAAATCATAGGCTGCTTTTGCATTTTGGTATTGACTTTCGTAATACAATTTTTGGGTTGGTTGCGATGCTTGTATTTCCTGCACTCGCATATACGGCGGATTACCAATCACCACATCAAAGCCTACAAAATCACCATCGTCATTGAGCACTTCGGGGAATTCGAAACGCCATTCAAAAGCATTTTCAAAGATTTTGTTGTTTTCTATTTCGTCAATCTGTTTTTTTCGTTTCTCAACTTCGCTTTCTAAAAAACGGGTGCGGGCATCAAAATCTTCTTTTTCTTTGCCACTCATTGCAAAAATCTGCTGTTGGTTGAGGTGCACAAAGAGCTGCCCACTCAGTTCACTGAGTTTTTTACGAATGGGGTCGTTTTTGTGTATTTCTGTTCTAAAATCTTTCTTTATATCATTTATCAATTTTTCAAAGCCTCGTTTAGCTTCTTTGTCGGTGGCATTTTGGTAGTCGTGAATCAACCCACGGTAGGTTTTTATGTCCCATTTAAGGCTTTTCAATGATTTGCTTAGGTCGGCATCAATGGCAAAACGGCTCACCAAAGAGTTTCCGCATTTGATATTGATGTCAATATTGGGTAATGTTTCCAATTCGGTGGCGTTTTTGTAATACGCATTTTTCAAAAGCTCAATCCACAAACGCAAACGGCAAATTTTTACGGAGTTGGCATTGATATCCACCCCAAAAAGGCAGTTTTCAATGATGGTTTGCTTTTCGTGAAAAAGCGTTTCTTGTATTCGCTGGCTTTCTTTGTTGTTGGGGTTGTATTCAAAAAGTTCGCCTTCTTCGTCTGTTACGATCAATTCATCATTGATTACTTCCACCTGATATTCTTTGAGGCGTTTTCCGACACGGTCTTGCAAAATTTTCAAGTCGTTTTTTACGGCTATCATTTCATTGAGTGCCGAAACCAAAAAGTGTCCCGAACCCACGGCAGGGTCGCAAATTTTGAGGCTGTTTACAATGTTGTTCGCTTCGTTACGTCCTTCAACGGTGGTAAAATCAATTTTTTCGTAGAGTTCATCTATATTTTGACAATTCCAGCCTTTGTATTCATTAAATTTCTGCACCACGGCTTTGCGAATAGTTTCACGGCACATATACATGGTGATAAACCCGGGTGTAAAAAATGAGCCGTCTTTGTAGCCGTTGATTTTCTCGAAAATCAAGCCAAGCACCGAAGCATTAATGAGCGTTTTGTTGTCTTCCTGAATGTCGCTGCTGCCTTCGGCTCCAAAGTCGTAAGCCTCCAAAAACTCAAACAAATATTGAAGCGTGGAAATGTTGCCCGTCCGTTTTTTGCCCTGCGGGTCTTTCAGCACGGTTTGCGAAAAAATCGGCATGGTTTTATCGTCTTTCAGATTGCTGATAAACAACGTAACCTGCTCAAAGTCGGTCGGCTCGAAAAGCGATGAATTGAGATAAGGCACTTTCTCAAAAATCTTTTTGACATCTTCGTTTCGCTCGTCATACTTGCGTGCCAACACCTGAAAAAACAAGCTATTCAGGTCGTCGTAGTTCTTGATTTTGTCAAGATTGAGAAATGAATAGGATTGAGCGGCATACCGCTTGTCGCCTTTGTGATAGGTGATGAGTTGGGCTTCCAAGAGCTTCAAAAACAAAATGCGGTTGATCCAAGTAATCGTAAGTTCGAGGGCAACATTAAAAAGTCGTTCCTGTCGTGTGTTGCCGAATTGACTTGGTTTTTCCAAACGGCTGAGTTTATCTAAGCTGTCAAGCTGAATGATAGTATTTTCAAGGATTGTTCCTGTGTGCCGTTCACCTTCTTTGCTTCGTTCAATGAGTTTTTTGCTTCCTTCTTTGGTTTCGGTCAAGCCAATAATGTGCAACAACTCGCTGTAAAATCGTTTGTCAAGGCTGTTGCTGTCGTTGGTGAAAGGAAGTTTCAGAAGATGCTCTGGCGAAAGTAGTTTGAATAAAGCAATCAGCGCATTGTCGTCTGCTTTGTCGGCATTGCGTAAGGGTTTTTGAAAGTCTTGGAGGTTGAAGTAAGTAAATTCAATTTCAGAAGTAATGCTGTCAATAAACGGCTCGGCAATTTGTTTGTAGAAAAAATCGGTTTTGGTGTCTGCCAAACGTCCGGCTTCAAAGTCGTTGAATTGTTTCACCAAATTTTTGTTTTGGGCAAACAATCTGTCGAATTGGGTAGCGTCAAAAATGAACCATTCGTTGATGTTGGTCGCCACCAAATGTTTTACTTCAAGGTTTTTGTGTGTAATTCTCTCACGTAAATAATACAACACCAATTCCTGAAACGCTTTTGTGTTCAGTTTTTTGGTGGAAATCATCTCGGCTTTGTTGGTGGGTTTTTTGGCTTCGATAATTACCCCAACGGTCGAGTTGCCATTGGGTCCGTTGTGAATAACAAGGTCGTTTCGACCTTTGGTATTGATAAAATGATTGGGGTCATAATAGGTTTTCTTCAAAAATTCGGAAACCAAGTTTTTGTGAAACTCTTCGCTTTCGGTATCGTTGGTGCGGTCGAGCAATGTAATGAGGTTGGTCTTGAAACCTTCAATTTCAGTCCTTTTGGGTTTTACTTTCAAAAAGGCTTTGTTCAGTGCTTTTCTTGGTTTCAATTCTTTCAAATAGTTCACGGCTATTCTAATGATTTTAAAGGGTGTTCACGAATCCGTAAGCAGATTTTATCTACAAATTATATTTTACCCCGCCATTACATCAGCGTCTTAGATTCGGGTGATTCAAGATTTTCTTTTAACGCCCTCAATGTAGTTTTTAATATTGTGCATCAAATCATTGCTTTGCTCCAATACTCTGATAAATGCACTGCCAATGATAGCACCGCTGGCGTGTTGGCAGGCTTTTTGGAAGGTGTCGTAGTCTTTGATTCCGAAGCCTATCAATCGGGGGTTGCGTAGATTCATGGCGTTGATTCTTGCAAAATAGGCTTCCATTTCGCTCGTAATGCCCGTCTGCGCCCCTGTTACACTGGCCGACGATACCATATAAATAAAACCCTCGCTCATGGCATCAATCTGACGAATACGTTTTTCGGAGGTTTGGGGCGTAATCAAGAAAATATTGAGCAAGCCATACCGCTCAAAAATAGGCTTGTATTCTTCTATGTACTCATCAAGTGGCATATCGGGCAAAATCAGCCCATCAATCCCTACATGAGCGCACTGCCGGCAGAAATTTTCGACACCAAATTGTAGTACTGGATTGATATAGCCCATCAGCAGTACAGGTACATGAATCTCGGTACGCATTCCTTCGAGTTGGTCAAAGAGTTTGCGGAGGGTCATACCGTTTTCGAGGGCGCGTTGGTTGCTTTTTTGAATGGTTTCGCCGTCGGCTACTGGGTCGGAATACGGCATACCGATTTCGACCAAATCGGCACCGGCAGTTTGTAAGGCATGAAGTATGCGGCGCGTATCGTCAAGTTGAGGAAAACCAGCCGTAAAATAAACATTAAGATTTTGGTGGGGTTGCTTCTGAAATAATTGGGTGATTCGATTCATGATGAGTTTTGGATAAGTGCTTTTTCAAACAGATTTGTGCAGATGTTGCCACAGAGGCTCACAGATTAGTGATTGAAACGCAAAAGTATTTTATATCACATAGCAAAACAAAAGCGAGGTCAAAGAACATTGACCTCGCTCAAAGTATTGATAACTTATCACTTACTCATCTACCCCGCTACTTGCGCTCTGATGATGTTGAGTGCGCCCCCTGCCTTAAACCATTCGATTTGCTGCTGGTTGTAGGTGTGGTTGGCTGCAAATTCATCTTTTGTACCATCAGCATGGTGGAGTACTACATTGAGTGGCACACCCGGAGCGAAGGTAGTGAGTCCCAGAATATCAATGGTGTCATCTTCTTGAATTTTGTCGTAGTCGGCGGGATTGGCAAAAGTCAGAGCCAACATTCCTTGTTTTTTGAGGTTGGTTTCGTGGATACGTGCAAACGAGCGTACCAAAATTACCCTTACCCCCAAATGGCGCGGCTCCATGGCAGCGTGCTCGCGTGAGGAGCCTTCGCCGTAGTTTTCATCGCCCACTACTACCGAGCCTATACCTGCGGCTTTGTAGGCACGCTGTACTGCCGGAACCGAACCATACTCGCCTGTGAGTTGATTTTTGACACTGTCGGTTTTTTCGTTAAAATAATTGGTAGCACCGATGAGCATATTGTTGGAGATATTGTCTAAATGCCCGCGATACTTGAGCCAAGGTCCTGCCATCGAGATATGGTCAGTGGTACACTTGCCTTTGGCTTTGATAAGAAGTTTTAAACCTTTGAGGTCAGTGCCTTCCCAAGGAGCAAAGGGTTCGAGCAGTTGAAGGCGGTCGGAAGTCGGACTTACTATAACTTGTACTTGGCTACCATCTTCGGCGGGTGCTTGATAGCCTGCATCTTCTACGGCAAAACCGGCCGGTGGAAGCTCTATACCTTGTGGTTCATCGAGTTTGACGGCTTGTCCTTCCTCATTTAGGAGGGTATCTGTGAGGGGATTGAAGGTCAAATCTCCGGCAATAGCCAGTGCCGTTACGATTTCGGGGGAGGCCACAAAAGCGTGCGTACTGGCAAAACCGTCATTGCGTTTGGCAAAGTTGCGGTTGAACGAGGTTATGATAGAATTTTTGCGATTGGGATCGTCTATATGACGTGCCCACTGCCCGATACAAGGCCCACAAGCATTGGCCAACACTACCCCACCTATGGCCTCAAAGGTATCCAAGATACCGTCGCGCTCGGCGGTGTATCGGACTTGCTCCGAACCGGGAGTGATGGTAAACTCGGCTTTAGCTTTGAGCTTTTTGGCAGCCGCCTGAGCCGCTAAGGAGGCAGAGCGAGTCATATCCTCGTAGGAGGAGTTGGTGCATGAACCTATCAAACCTACCTCCAAGCGTTCAGGCCAGTTGTTTTCTTTGACGGCTTGGGCAAATTTTGAAATAGGCCAAGCCAAATCGGGAGTAAAGGGGCCATTGACGTGAGGCTCAAGTTCAGAAAGATTCAATTCAATAAGTTGGTCATAATAAGCAGCAGGATTGGCATATACGTCTGCATCAGAACGTAAATGTTCTTTGATAGCATCAGCGGCAGCCGCTA
>JBKBKL010000191.1:0-6747 GCA_046294665.1 Runella sp. | reverse complement strand
TCTATGATTAAATTTTTCTCCAAGCAAACCAAATCTGCAATGTATTTCCCGATGATATGTTGCCTTCTAAACTTGTAGCCATTCAGCTTTTTACCCCTTACTGCATTCCACAACATAGATTCTGCCTCAGTAGATTGATTACGCATTTTTTTGGCATAATCTGAAAGCAATCCATAAAGTACCGGGTCGGCATTTTCTCTGTAATTACCTTCTTTCCAAACTTGGTTTTTTCTCTTGAAACCCGCTACATATTTGCCCACCAATCCCATTTTTTTTGGGTAAACAGTTCCCCCTCTGGGGGTTAGGGGGCTTGGGTTATGCAGGACTTGGTCAATCGCATACAACGCCGCCTTAGCATTCAAAGTATCAAAAATAGTTTCTACCAACAACACATCAGCACCGCCATCTATCAGCCCTCTGATTTGCTCGGAGTATGCCTCTACCAATTCATCAAACGTAACAGCCCGATAGCCGGGGTCATTCACATCGGGTGAGAGTGAAAGCGTCCGATTGGTAGGCCCGATAGACCCCGCCACATAGCGCGGCTTATCGGGAGTGAGGGCGGTGTATTTGTCGCAAGCCTCGCGGGCTATACGCGCCGACTCGTAATTGAGCTCATACACCAGATGCTCCATGTGATAATCGGCCATAGCGATAGAGGTAGCCGAAAAAGTATTGGTTTCGATGATGTCGGCACCGGCTTCTAAGTATTTTTCGTGAATTTCACGTATTACATCAGGACGTGTCAAAGACAGCAAATCATTGTTGCCTTTTACTTCGTGTGGAAAATCCTTGAACCGCTCACCGCGATAGTCGGCATCGGAAAGTTTGTATTCTTGAATCAAAGACCCCATCGCGCCATCAAGCACGAGGATTCGTTTTTTTAAAACTTCTTGAATGTCGGGACGTTGCATAAATTTATTTCAAAGAATCAGCAAATAATTTTTCAAAATCTTCAAGTCTTATGATATTGACAGGAGGAAAATCAATAGTTTTCAGTATATTGAAATGTTTATCATTGGTAATTAGCCAGTCAGCATTGGCTGCAATAGCACAATCCACAAATTTATTATCATCAGGGTCAGCTTGAATTAAATTGAATCGGTAAAACACGCTAATTTGCAATACATTGTCTAATTCGGTCAATGTTCTAATAGTAGTGAGTGCAGTCTGTAAATTCAATTTTTCTGACAATTTCTCTGAGTATTCAGACAATATTTCGTTAGTGATATACAGCATTATTTTCCCTTGTATGAGGGCTTGGTACAACCAATGATACTTAGAGTGTTCTGATATAGACACAAGCAAGACGTTGGTATCTATGATGAGTTTAAGTTTATTGGTCATCACTATTCAGCCATTCATCCATCAATTCATTGGTATAACCTCTCTCCTTCCAAACTTTGTTGGCAGCTTCGATAGACTTTTTAGCGTAAAAGTGAGCCAATTGAGTCCTGAGTTCCTTTATATCCTCATCACTCAAATTGGTAGCATAGAGTTTTAACAACTCTAATTGCACGTTCGATAATGATTGTTGATTAGCTGACATAATGGATATAACTTTCTACTTGTAAATGACGGTATCACTCAAAGCCCCACCATCACTATTTATCAATCAAAAACATATTTTTTCTGCTGCACGTTCACACGGGGTGGAGTGCGGCGTTGTTCAAAAATATCATACCCTTCTTTTAGGTTTTGACAAAAAGCTAAATTCCTTATTTTCTAATCAATACCAAATTGCTTCAAATGATGGTCTAAGTGAATATTAGTCAATTTAATGACTTCTTTTTTGGAGAGTTTCCCAAAAACAGGGTGCTGAAAATGATGCGATTCGGGCAGGTGGAGCATTTTATGATAAGCTGCCAGCAACGCGTCAAAATCTTGTTTGAAATCAGTAGGTTGGGTCATGTATTTTTTATTGGGATCAAGCTCGGCAATGGTTTTCATATTTTTGGGCATTTGGAGCGGGAAGTTTACCGCTATCCAGCCTGCTATCTTGCGCGTGAGCCAGTTGCCACGTGGTTTAGAAGGTAGCTCCCCCAAACAAATCCTAATTTGATCGGTACAGTGAGTCAGCATTTGATGAACACTCATACTGCCCCATTGCCGCTGACTTTGAGGGGAGAGTCTGGCTAACCGTGCCTCGATTTGGTAGTGTGTCATCGCAATTTGGTTTTCTTGGGAAAATACAAAATTAAACGAAAAGACAATACACCTAATACTAATAGATGATAAGTTGAAATTAATTTTAAAAATTAGATATATACTTTATTTTAAATAAAATAAAAATGTATTTTATCTACAAACAGTAGCTTTAAAAGACAATAGCGAAACCTCCAAAATCTCCTTTTTGAAAGTTTCGCTATTTGATAAAATCGGATATTTGCTTTCGCCCTATTGAAACTTACTTCTCCCCCCCCACTTTACCAGTAGCAGTTTTCCCAGTGGTAGGAGCATTTTTAACATATTTTTCAAGCTGGGCGTTCATCTCATATAGCATGTGTAATATTGACTCTTTGGCTGTGTAGCCATGGCTTTCGTAGGGGAAGGTTACGAGTTTGACGGTGGCACCCATACCTTTGAGGGCGTTGTAATATCGTTCCGACTGAATTGGGAACGTACCCGTATTATTGTCGGCTTCGCCATGAGTCAGAAGTAGCGGTGTTTTCATCTTATCGGCGTTCATAAAGGGCGACATTTTGTTGTAAACTTCGGGGGCTTGCCAATAGGTACGCTGCTCATTTTGAAATCCAAAAGGTGTAAGGGTACGATTGTAAGCACCAGACCGAGCAATACCCGCCTTGAATAAACCACTGTGTGTAAGCAAGTTGGCAGTCATAAAAGCCCCGTAAGAGTGTCCTCCTACCCCTACTCTACTCGAATCTACTACTCCCAAGCGCACCCCTTCGTCAATGGCCGCCTTGGCACTGGCTACGAGTTGCTCTATGTAGGTATCGTTGGGTTCTTTGTCGCCTTCGCCCACTATCGGAATCGAGGCATTTTCCAATACTGCATAGCCCATGGTTACGAAGGCCGCCCCCGACCAGTAGCTGATTCGATTGAAGGTATAGGGCGACCCGCTCACTTGCCCGGCTGCTGCCGCACTCTTAAACTCGGCAGGATAAGCCCACAAAAACGTGGGCAGAGGGCCGTCTTCTTTTTTATAACCTACTGGCAATAATAAGGTGGCTGTCAATTCTACGCCATCGGCACGTTTGTAACGGAGTTGTTGTTTCTGAATTCCCTTGTATTGTGGGTAAGGGTGTGGAAAAAACGTAACCTGTGTCAATGGGTTTTCGGCAGGAGTACGGCCTTTTTTGGGAGCAGGGTTAAGATTTCTGATAAAATAATTGGGAGGTTCTTCGTTCGACTCTCGGCTGGTGAGTATCAAGCCCTTAGTCGCGTTCAAGATAGCGATAGGCCGCTCAAAATAAGGAGCTTCTGACCGCCATAGCCGCTTGGTTTGTTTGGTCGTAAGATTGAACAAGTCCACAAAAGGGCGGTCGCCTTCGGGCGATGCCCCCTGCCCTGTCATATAGACCTCGTTGTTGGCTGTGAGGTCGAGTACGTACTGGCCATAAGCATTTTTCTTCAATTCGGGCGTGCCGGGGTTGTTGTAGCGGTCTTCCGACGAGCGGTCGAAAAGCACCACGGGATTATCGGGGCTACTTGGATTGACAAGTTTAGTGATAGATTTGCGAGTAGTGTACCAGCGTTCCGAAAACAAAGCCGTTTGGTCGTTGCCCCAAATCACTCCCCCAAAACGATGAGCAGCCATATAAATCGGTTTGGGGTCAGCATTGAAAGGAGCTACCAGCGTAAACACGACATCACGAATCCCAATTTTGCGTTTGGGGTCGCCGCCATCTTTAGCTTCTACCCAATAGACCGTAGCGGGGGCATCATTGCGCCAGTCGTGGCTTCGCTGTCCGGAAGGCACGGCATCAGGCCCCCAGGGTACATTCTCTTGTAGGGGATTGTCGCAAAGAAGTTTGACCAATGAGCCATTAATATCATAAATCTCCGTTTTGCTCGGAAAGCGATTGACCGTTACTAAGTACGAATAAGGCCGATGTATTGTTTCGACCAGTACGTACTTGGCATCGGGCGAGGGTAAGGAGGTAGCAATCACCCCCACAGGGCTAATTTTTTGGATTCTGCCTTCAAAATCCATTTTTATGACTTCGGCAGTAGCATAATACTCAAAGAGCTTTTCGTCGGTAGCATTTTTCAATAAATCTTGATAAGTAGCTGCTTGTGCTTTGGTACCAATGTTTTCTTGGACGGTAGGGCCAGCAGGTACACGGCTCACTTCGGGGGCAGGGCCACGCTCGGCGGGAATGGCCCGCACGATAAACGACTGACTATCAGAAAGCCATTCAAAAGGTCGTCCGAGTACCCCATTGAGAGGCAAACTACTGACATTACGAGCCGAGGCAGTAGCTACATCGGCTACGTAAAGTTCGATTTTAGAGTCAGTCGTGTTGGTAAAGGCAATTTTGGTATCGTCTGGGGACCACTGAATATTGGAAAGCTGTGCATTGGCTGGTAAACCTGTGATGGGTATGTCGGTAGCATTGGCTGCGATTTTACGGAGTTTGAGGTTGTTGATGTAAGTAGCACGACTGGGACCATTGTTGGCAGGGTTGATACGCAATCCCGCCAAGCGAAGTTCGGGTTGAGAAAGTTCCGCTATGGTCGTGGTAGCGGTATTTCGCTCCATGATAAGCAGCCAAGTACCACGGCTATCCACACTTACAGTAGGTGTAGGCGGAGCTGTAACCAAATCGGCAAGAGGCTTAGGGGGAGTCAGATAGGTAGCATCTTGTGCAAAACTGACTTTGGCTACCAGTAAGATCAAAAAGATTTTTTTCATTGATTGGAGGGGGTTGTTGAACAAACTTCAATGACTACAAAGATGGTCATCTTCTTTCGGACTACCAAAGTCGTGATGGAATGGAAAAGAGGGAGAGTAGTCCAAAATACGTGAAAAAGCGACAAAGTTGAAATTTGTGGAGTCAAAAAACAAAAAGCTGTTCAACATGATTGAACAGCTTTCCGACGTTATCCACACCATTTCTATAAATCCAATTTATCTTGCGATAAAAACTGAATCTAGTAGCAATATTAATCAAAAGTTAATAGAAGTCAAGGATTTATCTTTAAAAAAAATAAAAATGATGTTACTTTTTATCATTTAAGCGTAATATTCTCCAAAAACCACCGAACACGGCAATAGTCAAGCCATAATAAATAGCCAACGTAGGGTTAGAAATCACTACGGCGGCCAATGCAATAACCACCAGCAAAAGTGCTATAAAAGATACCCACGGATAAGCCGGTGCAACAAATGGACGAGGCAACTCAGGAACACTACGGCGAAGTTGCCACATCGAAATCACCCCAAAGGCATACAAAGTCAATGCCCCCAATACCGCAAGCACGATAATATCAGCCGCTGTATTGGAAAGCAGTAAAGCTACCCCAACTATCATATTGATAATGAGTGCATTCGTTGGAGTTTTGAATTTTGAATGAACCCCTCCCAACCAACGGGGGAAGTGTCCGACACGCCCCATTTCGAAGGTAGCACGCCCACCAGCCATGAGCAAGCCATGAAAAGAGGCTGCCAATCCAAATAAACCTGCCACTACTATCATAATGTACAGGATATGCCCCGAATCTAAAAAAGAAGAAAGCGCCAGCGGCAAAGGCGAATCGGAGAGCGTGCCGTCGGCTTGAAAGACTACGGCCTTCCAGCCGGCTACCCCTACCGAAGTCATAAAAGTTAGAAAACAGAGAAATACCAAAGTACCCATAGCGGAGGCAAATCCTTGAGTGAGGTCGCGCTGAGGGTTTTGGCTTTCTTCGGCAGCATTGGCCAATCCTTCGATACCCAGAAAAAACCAGATGGCAAAAGGAATAGCTCCCCAAACACCCGCCCACCCATTGGGCCAAGCATCAAGCATAATGTTGGAGAATTGCCAATAGGGCAACGCCACAGCCGCAAACACCAATAACCCTACAATCGCTACCCCTGTAATCATCAACTCGAAAGTAGCGGCCAATTTAACTCCTAAAATATTGAGCAACGTAAACATCATATAAGCAGCCAATGCGGCATAGAGAGGTGGGCAAGCAGGAAAAAACAAATGAATATGCGCTCCGATACTTGCTGCAATAGCCGGAGGAGCCAATACAAACTCAATCACCTGCGCCACTCCAGCTACAAACCCCCAACCTGCACCCAGTGCTTGCGTAGTATAGTCAAACACGCCCCCTGCCTTGGGAATAGCACAAGCCAGTTCGGCATAGCAGCCTATGAAACATACATACATAGCTACTACCCAAAGGGTAGCTATGGCCATGCCAAGTGTACCTCCTTCTGCAAGGCCAAAGTTCCAGCCAAAATACATTCCCGAAATGACATACCCTACCCCCAAACCCCACAGTAGCAAAGGCGTAAGCAAGGGCTGTAAATGATTATTTTCTTTCATCTATATTTTCAATGTGGTGATGGTTACGAGTACATCTAATGCGATAAGTACTAAAGCTATCACTAAAAAGTAACGATATTTATTGCTGGTAATGACCACATTTCGGCTATCTATCAATTGATTTTTGACTTGACTTATGGCCTTTACTACTTCGGGCAATACGTCCAATTGGTTACTGATTTCAAAGTAGCTGCCATTAGTAACCATTGCCATTTCGCGTAAGTATTGGTTGTTGAGGCGAGTCGTT
>JBKBKL010000190.1:0-6766 GCA_046294665.1 Runella sp. | reverse complement strand
AAAAATTGGCTCCCAGCGGGTGTGCCAGCGAAATATCCCAATGCACATAGTTGGTGAAGCCGCTTTTGTGTGTGTAAGTGTAAGGGCGAGCCACATTGAACTCGCCATGAAGATCTAAGTTTTTGATTCCAAACGCATCAACATATTTAAGACCTGCTTGAAAAGCATATTTTTTACCCCACCAGCCTTTTTTACCAAAAAAACTGGAAGTCTTGAACTCATCGAGCATCAACTGACTGTAAAAACCAAAGCGTTTGAGAAAATTCCAACGGAAGTCCACTCCAATCATGGCGTTGTCGGAGCTTCCGAGATAAGACTCTACAAAGCGATAAAATATGATGGGGTTGAAGTAATTGGCATCGAGTTTGCCGTCGGCACGGCCATATACTTCAGATTCAAAGATTCCAATGCTCATGTTTTTGGTGAGATTGATGCTTAGGTGGTGAGCGGCCAAATATTTTTTATTGAGGGGTTCATCGGGCCGGCGATAGAGCTGGTTGTAGAGCATATTGCACCATAGATTGGTGTATTGAAAACGCCCCAACGTAGTAGTAAATTTGAGAAATAAATATGGCGATGCCCAATCTGAAAGCAATAATGAGCGATAGCCGCTACCGATGAAATTGCGGTCATGGCCAAACTGTATATTGATTTGTTTGATTGGATTGACACTTATATAACCACGTGCTGATAAAAAATCGGTGGCGTTGGTACGAAGACTTTTGACCAAACTCTCGCCTGGTACTACATATAGCGGATAGCTTGGGTCTATGGTTCGAATCGTGAGGGTATAGTCGCGTACATATTTTGGAAACATTCCCTGTGTATCAGTTACGTACGTGTAAAAACCGACTTTTTTTCCTACTACTCCGCGTAGTTCTACTCCTCTTGATGTAAGCCAAAGATAATCTTTTGAGCTATTTTCACCTCCCAAAATCAAATGTGTAACAGGGCTTAGGTGCAAATCAATATTTTTATTTTGAACATGAAAAAAATCGGAGGGTTTTTCATAAAAACGTTTCAAAAACATTCGACGACTATCGGGCGTACGCTCTGCCGACCACTCCCAGCTATCTTGGCGCAGGTATTCGAGATTGAAAAAGTCGGTGTCGTTGAGTGGCATTCGTCGGTTGGCATAAATACTATCCAGCAACGAAACGACAGCCTTGCGCGTGAAAGGCTTCATCGAAATATGAAAATCTTCCGAAAGCCTTCCGAGTTTGATTTCGTAGCGGTCGAGTAAGTGGTAGTAGTCATCGTTGAGTGGTACAAACTGCGACTGCGCCAAGGCTGTATGAATCCCCAAAATCCCAAAGATTATCAAAGTATAATGTCTAAACTTCATAGCCTTGCCTTCTCAATTTTTGTTTAGTTTTGCTGCACTTTAGCTTTTATGTATCTTGAACAATCCTTCACACACAGTTTATTTCCCCAACCTCAATGGCGTTCGATTCATAGCTGCATTTTCGGTGTTGATTCACCATATTGAGCAGGTCAAAGAGGTGTTCAAAGTTCCGAATTTTTATGACAATCACCTCATCAAAAACATGGGAAAGTTGGGGGTGGACTTATTTTTTGTCTTGAGCGGTTTTTTGATTACCTATTTGCTGCTCCATGAAAAAGGTCGTTTTGGGCGTATCAACACCCGAGATTTTTATATTCGGCGTATTTTGCGCATTTGGCCTCTTTATTTCCTGATAGTGCTACTTGCTTTTTTTGTTTTCCCCCATATTCCGCTGTTTGTACCGCCCAACAATGAGATTTCTTTTATGGCCCACAACTTTTATGAGCGGCTATCTCTTTTCCTGCTTGTATTGCCCAACGTTGGGTTTATTCTTTACAATTCACCCTATTTGGCTGCTCAGACTTGGTCTATTGGTGTGGAGGAGCAGTTTTATTATTTGTGGCCGTGGATTGTCAAAAACTTCAACTGGAAACGACTCTTGATTACTGTTTTAGTTTTTTCAGGGGGTACCTTTGCTGTTTTTTGGTTTTATTACAGTATCATCGGCAATACACAGTATGCAAACAACGTGCCTGAAATTGTGCGTTTCTTTTTTAGTCAGTTCCGAATCCTCACACTGATGACAGGTGGTGGCTGTGCTATGCTGGTTTATTATCGTAAGGAGGCCGTTTTGAAGTATTTATTTCTGCCACAAGTGCAGGTATTGGTGTATATGGTACTGCTCATTTGCTTGGCTACGGGATTTCATGTACCGTCTTTCAACTTAGAGTTTTACGGTCTTTTTTTTGGATTTTTTATTCTCAACCTATCAAGCAACCCCCGCTCATTGGTCAATTTAGAATATCGTTGGATTTCGTATCTCGGGAAGATTTCTTATGGAATTTATATTTATCAGACGGCCATGATTGTAGCAAGTGTGCATTTGATACATCAGTGTGTGGGGGAGGGGTTATCTCATTGGGCTTTCAATTTATTGCTTTATCCGTTGGCTATTTTGCTTACGGTATCGGTATCGGCTATTTCGTATTCGTATTTTGAGAAGCCTTTTTTGAGGCTCAAAGAGCGTTTTAGTCCTCATTAAGGAACTTTGACAAAGATCTTACACTTTGTCAAAGTTGGAAAAATCTTAAAACTGCTCCATTTGGGAGAAATAGAAGCCACCTTCGATAGCTGCGTTTTCGTCGGAGTCAGAACCATGGACGGCATTGGCTTCGATAGACTTGGCAAATAGCTTACGGATAGTTCCTTCGGCCGCTTTGGCTGGGTCAGTAGCTCCAATCAAAGTACGAAAATCAGCCACTGCGTTGTCTTTTTCCAAAATAGCAGCAATGATAGGTCCCGAAGACATATAAGCGCAGAGATCATTGTAAAATGGACGCTCCTTGTGTACTGCATAAAACTGCCCGGCTCTTTCAGGAGTAAGAAGCGTTTTTTTCATCGCTACGATGCGAAAACCTGCTTCTTCTATCATTTTCAAAATAGCTCCGGTGTGGCCAGCCTCTACGGCATCAGGCTTGATCATCGTGAAAGTTCTGTTGGTCGTCATTAGTGTTGAAGTAACTTTAAGTAGTTGAAGTATTGAAAAACAGCGCAAAATTAGGAAGTCTGCATTGCTTTCCGAAACATTTCAACGAAAGTTGCTAACTTTGCGGACTATGCAAAACTGGAATTCTTTTTACGAACTCATCAACGCACCGTCGAAGCGAATCGTCATACTTACCCACCTCCACCCTGATGCTGATGCGCTGGGGTCATCTTTGGGTTGGAAAATGTACCTCCAAAAAAAAGGGCATCAGGCTACTGTCATCATACCCAATGAATGTCCCGACAATCTGAGCTGGATGCCGCAGTTTGATGAGGTTCTGACTTATGACACCAACGCTGCTACGAAAGAAAAAGGCCATCAACTTTTGGCGGAAGCCGAAGTGATATGTTGCTTAGATTTCAATGCGCTGCATCGTATCAAAGAATTGGGGGTACTCGTGCCGAACGCCAAAGCCACCAAAATACTGATTGACCATCATATTGAACCAGAAGATTTTGCTGATATTGTATTTTCGGATACTTCCAAAGCGGCTACAGCGCAGTATGTGCAAGAAATCATCGAGCAACTGGGCGATGCAAACTTAATAGATAAAGATATAGCTGAATGTCTTTATGCAGGTACTATGACCGACACAGGCTCTTTTCGACATAGTAGTACTACGGCCGATGTCCACTTGGCCGTAGCCCGATTGATGCAGACAGGTCTAAATGTCAATTACGTTCATCAAGCTATTTTTGACCACAATACCTTGAGCCGAACCCGCTTGTTGGGCTATGTGTTGTCTGAAAAGTTAGTAGTATTACCCGAATATCGAACGGCCTACATGACCATCTCAATGGAGGAATTGAAGCGGTTTAACTCCACCATCGGTGATACCGACGGTATCGTCAATTATGGTCTTACTCTGAAAGGCGTAGTCATGTCGGCTCTCATCATCGAACGCCCCGATGAAATCAAGCTCTCTTTTCGCTCGGTAGCTGATTTTTCGGTGCGTGAGGTCGCTCATCAACACTTTTCGGGCGGCGGCCACAAAAACGCTTCCGGCGGTCGTTCTAATACTACTTTGAGCGAAACTGTCGAGCTGTTTTTATCTATTTTACCGCAGTATCAATCCCAACTTTTGGAAGCAACTAAGTAAACTCAAAAATATACAACCACCAACCGTGCCTATAGCACTTATTATTCATGCAAATCAACATCTCTCTTTCTGTATTGGCAATTCTCGCCGTATTTGCAAGTTGTCAGCATCGTGTCAATGTCAGCGAAACAGGTTTGAAATACCAGTTTCATGAAAAAAATGAGAATGGCCGCAAGCCCAAAATCGGAGAAATATTAACGTTCCATATCGTTGTACAAAATAGCCGAGATTCGGTGCTGTTTAGCTCTTATAAGCAAGGCTTCCCCGCCCAGCAACTCCTACAAAACCCCGCTTTCAAAGGCAGTTTTGAAGAAGGACTCACCATGGTAGCCAAAGGCGATAGTGCTTCTTTTTATGTCAATGCCGATTCTCTCTTTGCTAAAATGATGCAACCTCTCCCTCCCAATATTGCCAAAGGCTCCGATGTAAAATATACTGTACGGATTTTAGATGTACAAAGTGAGGAAGAGTTTCAGAAAGCTCAACTCAAAAAAAAGGAAGAGCAACTTAAAATAGATGCCAAAATCATAAACGATTATCTAACAAAAAGCAAATTGAACGCTATCAAAACAGCCTCTGGGCTTGCTTACATAACACAGAAAGAAGGTACTGGAATAAAACCCGTAGCTGGCAATATCGTATCAGTACATTATGTAGGCAAACTACTTGACGGTAAAGAGTTTGATAGCTCTTATAAAAACCCACAGAGTGGAGGCAAGCCGATTGACTTCCCGATTGGTCAAAATATGGTGATTCCGGGCTGGGAAGAAGGCATTATGACTATGAAAAAGGGAGGAAAAAGTACTTTTATCATTCCTTCTACGTTGGCTTACGGAGAAATGGGGTCGCCGGGAGTGATTCCGCCCAACTCAGTGCTTATTTTTGAGGTTGAACTGGTAGATGTCAAAAAAGGACAATAACCATTACAATTTTGTAAACCTTTTGGACGATAAATGCAAGTCCCTTATCGTTTAGATACAAAAAAGAGAAAAATTGTTATGAGGAGAGTGAAATTAGGGCTATGGTTACTCACCATATTTTGTGGAATCATAGCCTGTGAGCAAACAGAAGAAGCCTTTCAAGACCGCAAAACGAGGGAAAATCGGGCCGAAATAAGGGAGTATTTGCAGAGAAATGGCCTTAGGGCAGATAGTCTCCGTACAGGGCTGTTTTTCTCGATTCAGAACAACAATCCAAATGCGCAACGTATCCAAACCGGCGACGAAGTTACGTTTCGATACGTGGCACGCCGATTAGACGGAGTAGTGATAGATAGTAGCCAACGTGGTGTCAAAGATATGTTCATTCGTGCTTTCGGCCTAAGAGATTTAACGGATATTCCTTACCGATTTGTGCCTGTTCCGTCGTTGGAAGAAATCATGTCGCCGCCCTTCGAGCGAATCAGGGAAGGAGATAAAGTAACGCTCCTTGTACCCTGGTCGCTGCGTAGTGTCAATGATGTGTCGCTGCGTGCGCCGCTTTACATTCCGATTCGTTACGATTTAGAAATACTAAACGTACGTTCGGAGGAAGAGCAAATCGAGGATTTTATCAGAAGGAATAATATCATAGGAATTGATCGTTCCGAGAATGGCCTTCGATTTTTGCGTACAAAAGCGTTTCCAGATTCAGCCCAAGTCAGACCCGGAGACGAGGTAAGGGTGGTTTATAGAGGAAAAAGAGTCAGCGACGGGCGTATTTTTGATGAAGGAACACTCTCCTCGGTAGGGGTAGTAGATCCTACGGGCAATGCCCAAAGTAGTGTTGTGAGAGGTTTCAACGACGGTATAGCACGCTTACGTTATGGCGAAAAGGCCATACTGATTTTTCCTTCGGCACTTGGCTATGCGGTAAGAAGCCAAGAGGGACGCAATGGAAGAGCTTCGATACCTGCGTACTCACCTCTGTATTTTGAAGTTGAAGTATTACGAAAACAATAAACCCCTATCAAGCGGCTAAAAAGCCGCTTTTTTTTTAAGATGAAACTCTGTTTTGCTACCAACAATCTACACAAACTTTCGGAAGTAAAGCAACTCCTTCAAGCTACCCAAAAACAATTGGAAGTGCTGACACTCCAAGAAATAGGCTGTGAAGAAGAACTGCCCGAAACCTCCGATACTATCGAAGGCAATTCGCTCCAAAAAGCCCAATACGTTTGGCAACATTATGGAGTAAATTGTTTTGCCGATGATTCGGGGTTGGAGATTGAGGCACTAAATAACGCTCCAGGCGTACATTCGGCACATTATAGCGGAAGCCGCGACTACAATAGTAACATGGCCAAAGTGCTCGAAGAAATGGCCGATAAAACACACCGTATCGCAAGATTCAAAACTGTCATTACGCTTATTTTGGAGGGGAAAGTATTTCAGTTTTTAGGCATAGTAGAAGGAAAAATATTAGAAAAGCCTATCGGTAATGAAGGTTTTGGTTATGACCCTATTTTCCTGCCCGATGGCTACCAGCAAACTTTTGCCCAAATGACCCTCACCGAAAAAAGCCGAATAAGCCATCGGGCGAAGGCTTTTGAGCAATTAGTACAGTTTTTGAGCCAATCTTGACAAAGATTACCCAAAAATAAATCATCTAACACTTTTGGTTGTATGTTTATGAATCA
>JBKBKL010000189.1:0-6876 GCA_046294665.1 Runella sp. | reverse complement strand
ATGGTTGAGTACACTGTTTGATAAATTTGTTACTACTTTACGCTTTGCGAAAAAACATCATAGATTTTCGTTGATTATCAATGGGTTACATAGCTTTTTTTGCAAACCTATGAGGTTTAAGTATGAAATCAAAAATGCCTCAGAGAGGCTACCTATTGGTAGAAAAATGAGAAACAACGATCCTACACCAAGCCCCAGCGGGGCGACATATTTCACCCCGCTGGGGTTTTTCTATGAAATCTAACGCCTCTTTTCTATCAATATGACACTCCGAGGGAGTTTAAATAAAACAGTAGATGTAATTTTAATGCGTTTTATCTGTAACTCCGTAGAAAATCTTTGGGCTGATTCCACAAAGTCATATCGTTGTCTATCACAAAGTTAAATGATAGGCAGTAAATATTTTACTCACTCATATTGTCGGGCAGTAGCCCTTCGCGTTCAGCTTGTTTTTTGTAGTCTTTGAGTTGGACAGGCTTGGAGGTCTTGCGCATTCGGATATTGAGAAACTCCACAAATAGCGAGAAAGCAATCGCAAAATACAAATAACCTTTGGGCACCGAACCTACGTGGGTATCGAATATGGATACATTTCCCAAGTGCGCTCCTTCTGCTATCAACATAAAACCAATGGCTATCAGAAAAGCCAAACCCAGCATTTGTACCGAGGGGTGGCGATTGACAAAATCTCCCACAGGCCCCGAAAACAGCATCATAATGACGATTGAAAGCACTACCGCTATGATCATGATGGTTACGTTTTGGGTCAGACCAATGGCTGTCAAGATAGAATCTATCGAAAATACGATGTTGATGAGCGCAATCTGAATCACCACATTCATCAACTTACTTCCTGCGCTACCTTTGGGGGCTTGTACTACGTTTTCTTCGCCTTCGAGTTTGTGGTGAATCTCCGAAGTACTTTTGTAAATCAAAAACAATCCCCCAATGATCAAAATGACACTCTGCCCCGAAAATGCCGCATGAAACCACGTACTATCAATATGCGTAAACGGCTCAGAAAGTGAAATCAGGAAAGAAATACCAAACAATAAAATGACCCGAAAAATCATGGCTAACATCAAACCAATATTGCGCGCTCGCGGCTGGTCTTTGTAAGGGAGTTTGTTGGCTGCAATAGAAATAAAAATGATGTTGTCAATACCCAGTACAATCTCCAAAAAAGTAAGAGTAAGCAGACTGACTATACCTTCGGCAGTAAAAATAGCTTCCATAAAACATCAGTAGAGGTTGAGTTGAAAATGATTTATAGTTTTGTTTCTTTCAAAGAATTGTTTGATGAAATAACCACACCAAAATAGGCTTTCATTGATGAAAATGCAAAATTGCACCTTTTTTGCACATAGTTTTTTATTTTGTACCAAAGGTTATTTTATACTTAAACCTCATAGGTTTGAGAAATGATAACGATGTAACCATCTAATAATCAAATGAAACCTATGAGGTTTTTTCGCAAATCAATTTTTAACGAGTGTAAAACGAAACGTCATACTCTATAGATTTTTAATATTTAGCCTCACTTCACACAAAAAATGCCCTACCTTACTTCCAAACTTCCCCAAGTAGGTACTACGATATTTACGGTCATGTCGGCATTGGCGCAAGAATACCAAGCTATCAATCTCTCGCAAGGTTTTCCCGATTTTGGTATGCCCGACGAACTTGCTCGCCTTACCAACGAGGCCATGCAGCAAGGGTTCAACCAATACGCCCCCATGGCTGGGTGGTTGCCTTTGCGCGAGAGCATCGCTGCCAAAATCGAAAATTTGTATGGGGTGCGTGTCAATCCTGACACCGAGATTACCATTACACCCGGTGGTACATACGGTATTTATACAGCATTTACTACTGTCCTTCGAGCCGGTGATGAGGTCATTGTCTTCGAGCCAGCTTACGATAGCTATATCCCCAACATCGAAGTAAACGGAGGCATCGCAGTACGGATTCCGCTGACGTTTCCCGACTATACCATTCCTTGGGAAGAAGTCAGGGCGCGTATTACGCCTCGTACTCGTATGATTGCGCTCAACTCCCCCCACAATCCTACGGGGAGTATATTGAGCGAAAATGACATCGCCCAGCTACGCCAGATTGTGTCAGAACATGACCTACTCATCATGTCAGACGAGGTCTATGAGCATTTGATTTATGACAACCATCCCCACCGCTCCATGCTACGCTACGACGACCTGCGCTCACGTGCTTTTGTCAATTTTTCGTTTGGCAAATTATATCATTGCACAGGCTGGAAAATGGGCTATTGTGTGGCTCCGCCTGCTTTCATGGCCGAATTTCGGAAAGTACACCAGTTCAACTGTTTTTCGTGTTTTACCCCTGCCCAAGTAGCCTTAGCAACTTTCTTACGCAACGAGGCCGCGTATCAATCGGTAGCTTCTTTTTACCAACAAAAACGGGATTATTTCGGCCAACTGATGCAGCAGACTCGTTTTCGCCCCTTGCCGAGCTATGGGAGTTATTTCCAGTTGTACCATTTTGACCACTTATCCGACGAGTCAGACAAAGATTTTGCCATTCGTCTTACCAAAGAACTGGGCGTGGCGTGCATTCCAGTATCGGCCTTTTATCAAGAAGCCACCGACAACGGCGTGGTGCGTTTTTGTTTTGCCAAACAACCCCAAACCCTCGAAAAAGCCGTAGAGCGATTGATGAAAATATAGCACGAAGTGTCAGTCCCTCACCACTATTTCCAATAAGCCTGTTTCTAAGGTGAGGCCGGGGCCGAAAGCAGCACTAAAAATGTGTTTGTGGTGGTCGGCAGGAGTGAGGTCTTGCATCAGTCGGTGCAGTACAAATAAGACCGTACACGAAGACATATTGCCGTAGCTACGCAAGATGTCGTAGGCATAGCGATTGTCATCTGGCGAAATCCCCAACTGGGCTTCACAGGCTTCCAGGATAGCTCTCCCGCCTGGGTGAATAGCATAAAAATCGGCTTTTTGAAGGGCGTTTTGCTCGTAAAGTTTTTCGACTAAAGTTTTGATACCTCCTTTGACCAAGTGTGGAATATATGCGCTCAATACCATCTCAAAGCCAAAATCTCCCACCTGCCATGCCATATCGCTGCTCCCTTCCAAGAGCAAATCACATCGGAAGTCTTTCATTTTGAGCGATATACCTCTCGGCATTGATTCAATCCATACTGCCGCTGCGCCATCGGCAAAGAGGGCATTAGACAGCAGATTGTTGTCATCTTTCTTTTTTTGAAAGTGTAGCGTGCATAGTTCGACACATACCAGCAGTACTTTGGCGGCAGGATGGGCTTCTACGATAGCTTGGGCTACTTTGAGGCCATTGAAAGCCCCATAGCAGCCCATAAAATTGATGCAGGTGCGTCGAATTTGGTGAGAAAGACCCAGACGCTGCACCAGTTCTATATCGAGGCCAGGAGCGTATAGCCCTGTACAACTTACTACGATAAGATGTGTAGCCTCACAGTAAGGGGCTTGCGTAGCTTTGATGGCTCGCTCGGCCAAAGGCAGGGCATACTTCTGATAGGCTCCCATGCGCTGCGAAACTGTCGGAAAAGGCTCAATATCAACGGTATTAGGATAAAACTCAAAATCGGCTTTTTGACCGTAGTCGCGTAGTACCGAATGGCGTTTTTGAATTTTGGTACTCCGATATAAGGCATGTAGTTTGCGGGCTTCGGTGGTGTCAAGTTGCAATGCCCTGACCATGAACTCGGCTATGATACGCTGCTCAATGCTGTTTTCGGGCACAGCGACCCCGATGGTGTTGATATAAGCAGGCATGATGTACCGTTGGATAAGTTTTGAGAAAAACACGTATTTCTACGCTAAAACTTCCCAAAAAAATCTATTCTCTTTGTAGCCATAAACCCCTATATTATTCCTTTTGTTATGAAGACCTTAAAAAACTACCGCTCTGACACCTTTGTCAAACGTTCTACTTTTTCGTTCGATTCCTCTGCTTGGCTTGCGGGGCTTACTTTGGCTATATTTTTGTATATTTTGATTTACTTTTTGTATCCTATGATAAGCCGAGGATTGCTTTTCTAACTTTTTTTCAAGGCATATACTCTTACGTAGTCTATTTCCATTTTTTGTGGGAAAATGCTGTTGTCCACTCCTTTTTGTCCTCCCCAACTTCCTCCGATAGCAATGTTGAGCAAAAGGTGAAACGGCTTATCGAACGGCCATTTTTGCCATTCGTTGCTTTCTTTTACAAAAGTAAAATATGTTTTATCATCAGCAGATACCTTGATAGAAGTGGGAGTCCATTCGAGTATGTAGTCATGAAACTCCGTCATAGCCGTCGGTATCGTGATTTTGGCTCCACGCTGTGTACCAATCGAATGATAATAAGCCCGAGTGTGAACGGTTCCATGCACTACCGTAGGGTCGAAGCCCACGTGTTCCATGATGTCTATTTCACCATTGTCGGGCCAAAAGCTACTGCCATAGCTCTGTTGGCTGGCCAACATCCACACTGCCGGCCATGTACCCGTACCGCTTGGTAGTTTGGCACGAATCACAAACTTTCCATAGAGCCAATCACCTTTTTTCTTAGTGATGAGCCGCGCGGAGGTATATTGATTGTTGCCCATATTCTCTCTGATGGCTTCAATGATGAGTTTTCCATCGGCTACACGAGCATTTTTGAGATTGGCTTTGGTGTAAAACTGAAGTTCGTTGTTACCCCAGCCGTGCCCACCTACGTCGTAGTCCCATTTAGTAGAATCGGGCAAGCCGTTTTTGTCAAATTCATCTTGCCATATAGGCTTGTCTTCAAAACTATATGGAGCCACTTGATTGACAATAGGCGGAAGCTCTCTTTCTTTTTGAGGCGTTTGACACGCCAACAAAACAGCAAGGCTGAAGGCCAATCCGATAGCAAAAAAGGTTTTCATATTGATAAAGTGTTGTTGAACTGATAGCTACCAACTACGTTTTTTGTAGCCAATCAGTGCGTAATACAAAATAAACCCATACAAAGGTAACATAATCCAGTAGGCTTGCTGTGTGCTACCGAGGGCATCGGCTAGCTGACCATACAACAGTGGCAACACAGCCCCCCCTGCAATACCCATAATGAGCAATGCCGAGGCAGTTTTGGTGAATTTACCCAAGCCATCAATAGCCAAAGGCCATACAGCAGGCCATACGAGGGCATTGGATAAGCCCATCAATGCTACAAAAATAACCGACGTAATACCATTGGTCAATACAGCCAATACTGTGAAAATAATCCCTAATACTGCTGATGCTTTCAGGCAAAATTCTTGGGAAAGAAACTTGGGAATCAATACAATCCCTGCCAAGTAAGCCGCCAGCATAGCCCAAAGTGTATAAGTGCCAAACACACTCGCTTGCTCTTCAGGAAAGCCAAGCGACACGCCGTAGCTGATGATAGTATCGCCGGCGATGACCTCCGCTCCTACATAGCAAAAGATAGCCGCTACTCCCAGCACCAAATTGGGAAACGAAAACACACTTGAATGGGCTACTTTAGTGGTAGCATCTTGTACATCTTCTTGTTCCTCATTTACTTCAGGCAATCCTTTGGAAAACCATATCACAGCTGCCAATACCACCAGTACAGCCGTCATGATCATATAAGGAATTTCTACTTTCTGGAGCTCTTCTTGGGGGGTAGCGGCGGCACTTCCTGCCAGCAAAATTCCCCCGAAGATACGCTGGCTAAAGATTCCAGCCATTTTGTTGGCTACACCCAAAAAACTAATCCGTTGTGCGGCACTTTCACGCGGCCCCAAGATAGTAGCGTAAGGATTGGAAGCCGTCTGGAGGAGTGTTAGCCCTATACCTATCGTAAACAACCCCACCAAAAACAAAGAGTAAGAAGCCATCTGAGCTGCCGGAACGAATATCAACGTACCTACGGCCATCACAACCAGCCCCAGCGACATGCCCCTCTTGAAGCCAGTACGCTTCAGTACCTCCGACGAAGGTATGGCCATGACTGTATAAGAAATAAAAAAAGCAAACGTAACCAAATACGAGGAAGTGTTGTCGAGATTGAAGGCTTTTTTGAAAAAGGTAATCAAAGTACCATTGACCCAAGTAACAAATCCAAAAACAAAAAACAACAATCCAATGATAATCAATGGACCCACATAACTCTGCTTTTGCTGCGACATGATGAAAGGAAGGGTTTGATGAATGAATTTATTTGCCCGAAAAAATACTTTTTTTATGGCTTTTTAAAATCTTTTAAAAAAAACGATGTTTTTTGGTGAATATTCATTTGATCAACAATGATACAGAAACTCAAATGTATCGTTTATCGCTTCCAAAAATACATTATTTTGTATTGCCAAAACTTTCAAATCATTCGGTACGTTTATATAGAAAATCACCTAACTAAATTATCCACAAAATGAACCGCCGACTTTTTTTGTGTGCTTTGGGAGGAACCATTCTGGTAAGTCCGTGGGCGATAACTCAACAACAAAATTTGCAAAGGGTAGTCAAGACCGATGCCGAGTGGAAAAAAACTTTGACTCCTATTCAATACTATGTAACGCGCCAAAAAGGTACTGAACGTGCTTTTACGGGACCCTTTTGGAACAATAAGGAAAAAGGGACGTACAAATGCGTTTGCTGTGGTACTCCCCTGTTTAGTTCTGATACCAAGTTTGACTCCGGTACAGGCTGGCCGAGTTTTTATGCACCTATCAACAAAAAAGTCATCAAAAGCGAAGTAGATAAAAGCTACGGTATGGAGCGAGATGAAGTAGTATGTGCGGTATGTGATGCTCATTTAGGCCATGTATTTGACGACGGCCCTCGGCCTACGGGGTTGCGCTATTGTATCAATGGCGTATCTCTTGCTTTCGACAAAAAGTAATTACTC
>JBKBKL010000188.1:0-6986 GCA_046294665.1 Runella sp. | reverse complement strand
ATGACCAAATTTGGTGTATTCATTGATTTGGGTGGAGTAGATGGCCTCTTGCATATCACAGATATTTCATGGGGACGAATTAACGATCCTTCAGATTTGTTGAGTCTTGATCAAAAAATCAATGTAGTAGTACTTGATTTTGATGAAGACAAGAAGAGAATATCCTTAGGTATGAAACAACTTCAACCGCACCCATGGGATGCATTGGAGGCTGAATTAGAAGTTGGTTCACGAATTAAAGGAAAAGTTGTCAATGTAGCCGATTATGGTGCTTTCCTCGAAATCATGCCGGGCGTAGAAGGATTGATTCACGTGTCAGAAATGTCGTGGTCACAGCATCTACGCAACCCTCAAGACTTCCTCAAAATAGGAGAAGAAGTGGAAGCAGTAGTTTTGACACTTGACCGCACCGAGCGTAAAATGTCCCTTGGCCTCAAACAACTTACAGCCGATCCATGGACTCGTCAAGAAGTCATTGACAAATACGCCGTAGGTACACGCCATACAGGTATTGTACGCAACCTAACCAATTTCGGCCTTTTCTTAGAATTGGAAGAAGGAATAGACGGACTTGTACACGTATCAGATCTTTCTTGGACTAAGAAAATCAAACACCCCGGAGATGTAGTTAAAGTAGGAGATGAGTTGGAAGTAATGGTTCTTGAATTGGACGCAGAAAACCGTCGTTTGTCTTTGAGCCACAAACATTTAGAAGAAAATCCGTGGGATACATTTGAAGAAGTCTTTGCGGTGGGTTCTGTACACAAATCCACTATCATTTCCAAAGGAGATAAAGTAGCCTTACTCGAACTTCCTTATGGTATAGAAGGAGTATGTATGTTGAAAAATCTTTTGAAAGAAGATAATACATTGGGTGACATTGGCGAATCGCTCGACTTCAAAGTAACAGAGTTTTCAAAAGACGAAAAACGAATCGTCCTTTCTCATTCCAAAACTTGGCAAGAAAAAGATGAGCCGAAAGTAGAGGAAAAAGCTAAGCCTGCCAAAGCCGCCGAGAAATCGAAAGAGGTAGAAAAAACAACCCTTGGTGATTTGGAAGCTCTTTCAGCCTTAAAAGAGCAGTTAGTAGAAGGAGAAAAGAAAAACAAAGCTGTGAGCAATTCTAAAAAAATTGCTAAAGAGACACCAGCCGAGTAGTTTTTGATTAAATTTGTTCTTTCGTTAAACTGTTGGTCTGATTTATAGTTTTATGATAAGTTAGGTCAGCAGTTTAATTTTCCAAAGGTCCTGTGGCCGAGTGGCTAGGCAGAGCTCTGCAAAAGCTCGTACAGCGGTTCGAATCCGCTCGGGACCTCTTTCCTTCCTTTCAAGATTCTTAAAAAAGTACTATTTAGCCCAGAATTTTAAATTAGGCCGAATAGTGCTTTTTCTTATCTATATACGTTATTTTATTTTAAAATAACGTCATTACTTAGCTTAGTACTCAAAATTCTTTTAATTAGAAAGAATCTAAATAATAAAATTATTGCAAATAATGACAATAAATACTTTGGCGGCTTTAAAATCGTGCATTACTTTTGTAGGGTCAAGGAGCACTTTGTTTTGCTAATCTATACAAGGCTAATTAATACAATAATGAAACGCAATAATCTTTTTAAGAGTTGGCAAGAATTAAGCAGGATTTCAATTATTTCCTTAGGATTATTATTTTCAACTCTGGTATCTAAAGCACAAGGTGATGCTGCCAACGGCGAGAGCCTTTTCAACAACAACTGTAAAGCGTGTCACAATGTAAATGCCGAACGGTCAGTTGGGCCGGGTCTGAAAGGGATTGAGCAGCGTCGTGATTTTAATTGGATACTCAAATGGGTACAAAATCCTATGGGTATGATAGCATCTGGAGATGAGTATGCTGTCAAAATCTACAATGAGTACGCCAAAGCCCAAATGACGGCTTTCCCCTCTTTTGGAGAGAAAGAAATCAAGGATATTTTGGCTTATGTAGAACAAGCCAATGCAGCCCCGGCTGTAACTGCCGTAGCCTCCGGTGGTAGTGTTTCAACCGGCACTACTACTTCTTCTGGTGTTTCCGATTTGTTTACATACATATTGGTAGCTTTGCTTTTAGTAATGTTGCTGGTACTTGGTGTTTTGATGGTCATCGTTACTTTGCTTTCAAAAGCCGTTACGGGAGATACCAGCAGTACATCGGAAGTATCTTTTGTAGATAAGTTACGTGAAGGACTACTTACTATGAGTAAAAACACTGCCATACGTAGTGCTACCGTTTGGTTTTTTATATTGATGATAACCAAGGCCAGCCTCGACGGAATGTATGGTATCGGTATCCAACAAGGATACGCCCCCAAGCAGCCTATTGCTTTTTCACACAAATTACATGCAGGTCAATACAAGATAGATTGTAATTACTGCCATACTGGGGTCAATCGTGGTAAGTCAGCCAATATTCCCTCTGCCAATATTTGTATGAACTGTCATGGCGTGATAAAAAAAGAATCGCCTGAAATCCAAAAGATTTATAATGCCATTGAAAAAGACCAACCCATCGAGTGGGTAAGAGTTCACAATTTACCCGACCATGCTTACTTTAACCATGCACAACATGTCAATGTAGCTGGGATTGACTGCCAGCAATGCCACGGAGAAATTCAAAAAATGGAAGTTGTACAACAACGTTCTACCCTAACAATGGGCTGGTGTATTGATTGCCACCGTAAAACAGAAGTCAATACCAAAGATAACGCCTACTACGATAAGTTGGTAGAATTGCATAAAACAAAAAGTAAAGAACCACTAAAAGTTGCTGATATAGGCGGACTCGAGTGTAGTAAGTGCCACTATTAATCATAAAATATAACCTAACGGATAACCAATCACCTGTGCAAACGCACTTTATCATATAATATATGGAAAACCCAACAAAAAGGTATTGGAAAGGCTTAGAGGAGCTACGAAATGATGAGATATTTGTAAAAAATGCACACAACGAGTTTGGAAGTTTTGAAAGTGAACAATCTTCGCAAACCAATGATCTCACCAATGGTATCGGCACAGCCGACCGCCGCGACTTCCTAAAAGTTTTGGGCTTTGGTATGGCCGCAGTATCTTTAGCAGCTTGTGACGCTCCTGTCAAAAATGCTGTCCCTTACATCAACAAGCCCATAGACACCTTTCCTTCGATTGCCGACTGGTATGCTTCTACCTATGCCGAAAATGGTGATTTTGCAAGTATTCTTGTGAAAACTCGTGAAGGAAGACCCATCATGATTGAAAAAAATAAACTTTCAAATCATGGTACCAGTGCAAGAGTCCATGCTTCTGTATTGAGTTTGTACGATAATGAAAAGCTAAAAGGCCCCAAAAAAGGTGAGTCAGATGCAGAATGGGAGGCAATTGACAAGGAAATTTCTTCCCAGTTGGCTTCAATCGCCGCTAAAGGTGGTCAAATACGCATCGTATCATCAACAATTTTGAGTCCTGCTACTAAAGCTGTCATCAAGGATTTTTCAGATAAATATACCACTACACAGCACATCACTTACGATGCCAATTCTGTATCTGGCCTCATACAAGCAAATGCTGATTCGTTTGGTAAAGCTGTTTTGCCAAGCTATGATTTTAGCAAAGCGAAAGTGATTGTAGGTTTGAGTTGTGATTTTTTAGGCACTTGGATATCACCCGAATACTTCGCATCTCAATATGTACAAGGACGTAAGTTGAGTAGTGCCAAAGACAGTAATAAAGAAATGTCGCGTCATTATCAATTTGAAACGATAATGTCTTTGACAGGCTCTAATGCAGATTATCGTACCCCCATTAAACCCTCTCAAGAAGGTTTGGTTGCTTTGGCATTACACAATAAAATAGTAGGAGGTAGTTCAGTTTCTTTAGGGGAAGAGATAGACAAAATGCTCGATAAAGCAGCCAAAGATCTGAAAGCTACAAATGGTGCAGCATTGGTCGTATCGGGCTCCAACGATCCTAATGTACAACTTATAGTCAATGCCATCAATAATGCACTGGGTGCTTATGGTAAGACGATTGATATAGCCACGCCTACTTATTATCGTCAAGGCAACGATGTAGCGATGAATCAACTGGTGGAAGATTTAAAACGTGGTAGTATCCAGGCAGTTATTTTTTACAACTGCAACCCCGCTTATGATCACCCACGAGCGCAAGAAATTAAAGATAGCTTATCAAAAGTAGCTTTGTCTGTTTCTTTTGCAGATCGTCCAGATGAGACGGCTTCCCTTTGTAAATACATTGCACCAGCACCACATTACTTAGAATCTTGGGGCGATGCGATGCCACAAGCAGGCCTTTACACGTTACAGCAGCCTACTATTTCGCTCATTTTTAAAACTCGACAAGCACAGTCAAGCCTTTTGAAATGGGCAGGTTTAAATAGCGATTTCTACACTTATCTGCGTAACTACTGGCGTAAAAACATATTGGGAGAGGCCAACTTTGAAAATGCTTGGACCAAAGCATTGCATGATGGCGTTTTTGGAAATCCTACTTCCAATCAAGGTGCAGCTACTTTTTCAGGTAATGTTCAACAGGCTGTTTCGTCTATCAGTTCTACCTACAAGCCTAACAATACTGGGCTGGAGGTTGTATTATATGAAAAAGTAGGCATGGGTACTGGAGCAATGGCCAATAATCCATGGTTACAAGAGTTTCCAGAGCCTGTTACCAAAGCTTGTTGGGATAATTACGCCTCAATTTCACAAAAAACAGCAAAAGAACTTGGTCTAAAACAAAACCAAGTGGTTAGTGTAGAGGTATCAGGAAAGTCTTTGGAACTTCCTGTATTGATACAGCCCGGCCAAGCCAATGGAACTGTAGCGGTAGCCATCGGCTATGGACGTGAAAAAGCAGGAAAGTCGGGTAATGGTGTTGGAAAAAATGCTTATCCTTTGGCAGTTATTAAAAATGGTTTCACAAGTTACTATGCAGGTGAAGGGAAAGTAAGTGCAACTGGCAGTACTCATAAAATAGCACAAACTCAAACGCATGATACCGTGATGGCGCGCAAGTCTGTGCTCCAAGAAGCAAGTTTGAGCGAGTATCAAAAAGATGTCAAAGCTGGCCGCTTCTTCCCCAAAGTTTATACCTCGGAAGGTCCCAAAGCACCGGGAGAAATTTCTCTTTGGAATGGCTATGAAAAACCCAATCACTCATGGGGTATGGTTATAGACCTCAATAGTTGTACAGGTTGTGGTTCATGTGTGATTGCTTGCCAAGCCGAAAATAACGTAGCGGTTGTAGGTCGTCAAGAGGTAATCAACCGCCGCGAAATGCACTGGATACGTATTGACCGCTATTACAGTAGCGATGCTCCTGTTGATGATTTGAAAGGCTTAGAAATCGCTTCAGAAAATCCGGAAGTTACGTTCCAGCCGCTCATGTGTCAGCACTGCGAAAACGCCCCTTGTGAAACAGTATGTCCAGTTTTGGCTACTACCCACAGTACCGAAGGGCTCAATCAAATGACTTATAACCGCTGCGTGGGTACCCGCTATTGTGCCAACAACTGTCCCTACAAGGTACGTCGCTTCAATTGGTTTAAATATTTCGATAACAATGACTTCGATTATCATTTCAACAACGACCTTGGTAAAATGGTAATCAATCCTGATGTAACTGTACGCTCACGTGGGGTGATTGAAAAATGCTCTATGTGTGTGCAGCGTATTCAAGAGGGTAAATTAAGAGCCAAGAAAGAACGGCGTCGTCCTACTGACGAAGACATTAACACAGCTTGTGCAGCTTCATGTCCGACCAATGCAATCGTTTTTGGCGATATGAATAACCCTGAAAGCCGTATTTCAAAGGTTTTGGCTGTTGAAAAAGAAGGACGTGCTTTCACGATGTTGGAAGAAATCAATGTCAAGCCTGTGGTATCGTATCTGACCAAAATCCGTAACAAAGAGGTTTCTCCCAAATCTACCACACACGATAATCACGCGGCTCATAGTGGGCATTAAAAGAAAAGTTTAGAAAGAAAATTATTAACAAAATAACTTAAAAAAAATATGCACGTTACTTCACCCGTAAGAACCCCTCTCGTAACAGGTGGCAAAACATACGCCGACGTAACAGAGGATATTTGTAAGCAGGTGGAAGGCAAACCCACCAAAGAGTGGAAAATTGCATTTGCAATTTCATTTATTGTGCTGCTTTACGGAACAGCCTGTGTTTTTTGGACTTGGTGGGAAGGTTTGGGCGTATGGGGTCTCAATAAGACAGTAGGTTGGGCTTGGGATATTACCAACTTCGTATGGTGGGTGGGTATCGGTCATGCTGGTACGCTCATCTCTGCGATTTTGTTGTTGTTCCGCCAGAAATGGCGCACCTCAATCAACCGTGCTGCTGAGGCTATGACCATTTTTGCTGTATTGTGTGCAGCCTCATTTATTCTTATGCACATGGGTCGGCCTTGGCTTGCTCACTGGGCGTTGCCTCTTCCTAATACTTTTGGCTCTCTTTGGGTAAACTTCAACTCACCTCTTGTTTGGGACGTATTTGCGATTTCAACTTACTTCTCTGTATCTTGTTTATTTTGGTATGTAGGTTTAGTACCTGATTTGGCAACGATTCGCGACCGTGCACAGAATAAAGTTTCAAAATATATCTATGGAGCATTGGCCATGGGCTGGAATGGTTCGGCCAAAACTTGGGCGCGCTATGAGTACATCAGTTTGATTTTGGCGGGTCTTTCGACCCCGTTAGTACTTTCGGTACACACTATCGTATCGTTCGACTTCGCTACGTCAGTGATACCCGGTTGGCACACAACCATTTTCCCTCCCTATTTTGTTGCTGGAGCTATTTTCTCCGGATTTGCCATGGTTCAAAACCTAATGCTCGTAACCCGTGTAGTTTATAAACTCGAGGATTATATCACACTGGAGCATATCGAATCTATGAACAAAATCATAACCCTTACTGGTTCGATAGTGGGTATAGCTTATTTGACAGAGTTTTTCATCGCATGG
>JBKBKL010000187.1:0-7083 GCA_046294665.1 Runella sp. | reverse complement strand
GGCTATAAAGTATTATTTGTGCTATCATAACAAAAATTGTGCTATGGGGCTACTAGCACCATAATTACAGCACTACCCGCGTTTGCAACGCGAATAGCTGAAAAATGCGATTGTATCGCCGCCTGTACATCTCCAATAAGCGACTGTATCAAAAAAAGCATCAAAAAAACATGAAAAAGCTAATTCCAGTATGCATTGTTGCTGTTTTTGCGTGGCATTGTACTACACAAAGAAGCACAAAAAAGACAGACATTCAGAATACTACACCACGTCGCCTTGAGATTTTGTTTTTGGGCGACAACGGCCACCATCGCCCCATCGAACGTGTACCCGTGCTGATGGCTGCTTTGGGAAGCAAGGGTATTAATTTCACCTACTCCGACGATCTCAACGACCTCAATTCGGATTACCTCTCTCATTTCGACGGGGTATTGCTCTATGCCAACTGGGACACCATCAGTAAACCCCAAGAACGTGCTTTGGTGGACTACATAGCCAGCGGCAAAGGGTTCATTCCGGTACATTGCGCCTCTTACTGCTTTCGCAATTCTCCCGAATTAGTCAAAATCATGGGGGGGCAATTTTGGCGACATACTTGGGATACCATACGCCCCGTTTGGACACGCCCCGACCACCCCGCTATCATGGGTCTCAAAGCCTTCAAAACGCTCGACGAAACCTATCTACACACACACCTCCAACCCGACAATCTCGTGCTGACAGAACGTGAAATCCAACCCGACCAGTACAAAGACCGCCCCAATCAAAAAACCGAACCCTATACTTGGGTACGCACTCATGGCAAAGGACGCATTTTTTATACTGCATACGGACACGACGAAAACACATGGAATCGTCCTGAGTTTGTCGAAATGCTCGAAAAAGGCATACGATGGGCAGTAGGAGAAAAAGCACTCAAAGATTGGGAAGCACTTGCACCCCAACCTTTTAAATACACAGAAGCCAAACTCCCCAACTATGAAAAACGCCCCGGCCCACAGTTGATGCAAGGACCACTCAGCCCCGAGGAATCAAAGAAACACATTCAAATCCCTCCCGGATTTACCCTTAGCTTATTTGCTGCCGAACCCAACGTCCAGCACCCGATTGCCATGAGTTGGGACGAACGCGGACGTTTGTATGTTCTCATCACCAAAGACTACCCCAATGATCGAAAAGATGAAAACGGTAGCGATTACATACTAATTTGCGAAGATACTGACAACGACGGAAAAGCCGATAAATTCACTCGCTTTGCCGAGGGCTTGAGTATCCCGACAGGCATGGTATTTGCCAATGATGGCCTGATTGTAGCACAAGCACCCCATATTCTTTTCTTGAAAGACACCGACGGCGACGATAAAGCCGATGTTAAGCAAATATTGTTCTCAGGTTTTGGTACATTCGATACACACGCTGGCCCCAGTAGTTTGCGCTATGGCTTCGACAACTGGATTTGGGGCTGTGTTGGCTATTCGGGTTTTGAAGGGAAGCCCAAAGAAAATGCCGACAGCCTCAAATTCGGACAAGCCTTTTTCCGATTCCAACCCGACGGCTCCAAAATCGAGTGGATGACCAGTACCTCCAACAATACTTGGGGCTTCGCCTTCAACGAAGCCGGCGATGTCTTCGGCTCCACCGCCAACAACTCTCATGGCTGGTACATGGCCATACCTCACCGTTATTTTATCGGAAATCTCGGCATGGGGCGCGACAACGGCAGCCGAAGCACCGATACCCACAAAGACATGAAAACCATCACGCCGCGTATCCGTCAAGTGGACGTTTTCGGAGGCTACACGGCCGCAGCAGGGCATAATTTTTACACAGCGCGTGCTTTCCCCAAAAAGTATTGGAACAAAATCGCTTTCGTAGCCGAACCGACCGGCCATGTTTTACATCAAAACGAAATGATTAAAAAAGGAACAGACTACGAAGACAAAGAAGCCTTCAACCTTATGGCCGGGGCTGATGAGTGG
This sequence comes from Runella sp., assembly GCA_046294665.1. Taxonomy (GTDB): domain Bacteria; phylum Bacteroidota; class Bacteroidia; order Cytophagales; family Spirosomataceae; genus Runella. The sequence continues at coordinate 5,104 of JBKBKL010000187.1, read as the reverse complement.
TTTGCGCCTGTTTTTGCAGAAGTAGGTCCCGACGGGGCGGTGTGGGTGGCCGACTGGTACAGTTTCATCATTCAGCACAACCCCAAGCCCGAAGGATTCACCATGGGCAAAGGCAATGCCTACGAAACAGACTTACGCGATTATACCCGTGGCAGAATATATCGAGTAGCCTACCAAAAAGCTCCCAATTATACCCCTATCAGTTTATCGAAAAATCGCCCAGAGGACTTAATCACTCATCTCAAAAACCCCAATATGCTATGGCGGCAGCACGCCCAAAGACTACTGGTAGAGCGAGGCAAACCCGACGTGGTTCCTCAACTTTTAGCCATGCTGGAAGATAAGTCTGTTGATGAAATCGGGTTGAATGTAGGAGTCATTCATGCACTTTGGACTTTGCAGGGTTTAGGTCAAGTGGAGTCAATCAAGTGGGATAATTTACTCCAGCACCCCAGCCCAGCTGTACGTAAAAATGCCGTTCAAGCCATGCTACCTACGGCTACCAATGCCCAAACTCTTTTGACCAATCAGTGCCTCAATGATTCGGAGCCTTTGGTCGTATTGAATACGCTTCTCAAACTAACAGAAACACCATTGAGTAGCGACATAGAGAAAGCAGTAATGGCACGTTTGGAGTCAGCCACTGAAGCCGACGACCGCTGGCTACCCGATGCTTTTTCGGTCATGCTCAATGCTCACAATGGCAAATTGTTGCGAAGCTATTTGGCTAAAAAGGCAATGAGTAACCAGCCAGTAGCAAACAGCAGTCAGCAGCCAGCATATCATCACCACCACCACAACATGGCTTCCTCCACCACCAATACGACAAACAATTTGCCAACTCAACATACATCGCCTCACATTCAGCACTCCACTAAGCCCGATTTGGCTATTACGGACATCATCATCAACCCAACCTCACCTTCAGTTCGGGAAAATACCGCCATCACCCTCGAAATCACCAATCACGGGGCGGCACTTCCCAAAGAAAAAGTACCGACCGTTACGCTTCAGATTGAAGGATTGGGACTGAAAATCAATTTGGTGAGTTATCAACTCAAAAACGGCATCGGTGCCGGCGAAACCGTCAAACTCGTCGAAAACAACAATGGCCCATGGGTAGGGCGTTTTGGATTTACGGCAGAGCAAGCAGGTAAACTACGCATCACCGCCAAAATAGACCCCGACAACCAAATCGAAGAAATCGAAGAAATCAAAAACAACACCTTGAGCAAAACCTTTGAAGTCAAACGTCCCGCTACCTTATCCGATTTTGCCCTCGAAAGAGCAGCACGCAGCTACGCATGGAACGCCCCCGCCGATTCGGTTTTAGCTTTTATAGCACGCGCCAATACCCTCAATGCCGAAGCCCGTTTGGCATTAATAAAAGGTTTTGTCAATGGTTGGAATCCAAAACGAAAACTCACTACTGATGCAAAAGGCAAAACACTTTTGGCTACTACCAAAGACAATCTCCCAGAAGATTTGAGGCTCAAATTTGCGGCTATAATCGAGTCTTTTGGAGCAACAGAGGCCACCGTCATTGACCCCAACCTACAAACCATCAAGATCAAAGCCATCAGAGAAGCCATGAAGTTTGATGTTCAGGAGTTTACGGTAGTAGCCGGCAAACCCGTGGAGGTTGTTTTTGAAAATCCTGATGCCATGCAGCACAACATCGTTTTTGGGAAGCCCAGATCGCTCGAAATCATCGGTAAAGCTGCCGACAAGATGATTACGCAGAAAGACGCTGCCGAGAAAAACTATGTACCTAACCTCCCCAATCATATTCTGGCAGCTACCCCATTGGTCAATCCCGACCAAACCTTCCGATTGATATTTGTAGCACCCAACGACCCCGGCGACTACCCATTTGTCTGTACCTTCCCAGGACACTGGCGGCTGATGAGCGGTGTGATGAAAGTAGTAAGTACAGAAACAAAAATGGCGAAATAACAAGCCATCAAATTTAATTTTGAAATCATTTTGCAATTCAAAAATCAAACCTCTATATTTGCAGTCCGATTTTTGCCTCAAAGTACCTTTTTATAGAGTTAATTAATTGATTTTCAACGAAAAAGAATAATTAAAAGTGGATACGCTCAGTTACAAAACCGTTTCGGCCAATGCTGCCACCGTCCAGAAAGAGTGGATAGTAGTAGATGCCAATGGTGAAATTTTGGGTCGTTTGGCCAGTCAAATCGCCAAAGTTTTGCGTGGAAAACACAAGCCCAATTTTACGCCTCATGTAGATTGCGGAGACAATGTCATTGTCATCAATGCCGATAAGATTCGGTTGACAGGTAAGAAAATGACCGACAAGGAATATGTGCGCCACACAGGCCATCCTGGAGGTCAGCGTTTTGCTACTCCTCGCGAGATTTTGGCTAAACACCCTCATCGTGTAGTAGAAATGGCCGTCAAAGGTATGCTTCCCAAGAATCGCTTGGGTCGCCGTCTTTTTACCAATCTGCACGTTTACGCCGGTGCCGAGCATCCACACCAAGCACAACAACCCAAAGAACTAAAATTCTAAATAAATAGTGCCGGTTGTTGGTTGAAAAATGCCCAATGACCAGTAACTGATAACGAACCACAAAAAAATGGAAGTTACCAACACAATAGGCAGAAGAAAAACCTCAATAGCTCGCGTTTATGTGTCGGCTGGGCAAGGCAATATCAAGGTCAATGGCCGCGAATTTGCAGAGTACTTTCCCGTCGAAACATTGCAGATTATCTTAAAGCAACCCTTGACTACTGTCAATGTAGCCGCCAATTACGACATCAAAGTCAATGTACGTGGAGGAGGGATTCGCGGACAAGCAGAAGCTACTCGCATGGCCATAGCTCGTGCGCTTTGTGAAATCAATGGGGAGTTTCGCCCTGCTCTCAAAAAAGAGGGATTCCTCACACGTGATGCCCGCATGGTAGAACGTAAAAAATATGGCCGTGCCAAAGCACGCCGTCGTTTCCAGTTCTCCAAACGCTAATAGTATATCTATTTTTTTATTGAAGATTCGACATTAATCTTAGCAGTTTAAGCGTCAAATCTTCAATAAATATAGTCCAGGCCGTACTTATCGTGTCCGACGTACGGTGCTGCACAAACTGTTCAATCTTTTATCAAAAAAACCAATGGCACAATTAGAGTACAAAGAACTGCTCGATGCAGGCGTACACTTCGGGCACTTGACCCGCAAGTGGGATCCACGAATGGCTCCTTATATCTTCATGGAGAAAAATGGTATTCATATCATTGATCTCAACAAAACACTCGCATCACTCGACGAAGCTTGTCATTATGTTAAAAGTGTAGTCCGCTCTGGGCGCAAAGTCATGTTTGTAGCCACCAAAAAACAAGCACAAGAAATAGTATCAGAAGAAGCACGTCGCTTGAAAATGCCTTATGTAACGGAGCGTTGGCTGGGAGGTATGCTGACCAACTTTGCCACTATTCGTAAGTCATTGAAAAAAATGCAAGGCTTGGAAAAAATGCTTAGCGATGAAGCCACTGCCAACAATATGGCCAAGCGTGAGCGTCTTGTCAAAATGCGTGAGAAAGAAAAATTAGAACGCTTGTTGGGAGGAGTTGCTGATCTTACTCGTTTGCCTGCCGCCTTATTTGTAGTTGACGTGAAGCGTGAGCATATTGCAGTAGCCGAAGCTAAGCGCTTGGGGATTCCGGTAATAGCCATGTGCGATACCAACTCCAACCCCAATGAGGTGGACTATGTTATCCCAGCCAATGACGATGCTTACAAGTCTATTTCTTTGATAACGCTTGCTATCGGCAAAGCCATCGAAGAAGGGCTTTTGGAACGCAAACAAGAGCGCGACGATGCCCGCTTAGCCGAAGAAGAAGAAGCCAAGCGCAGCGAAGACGTAGGCGAAGAAATCGCAGAAGCACCTCAAGCTTTTGTAGCTGATACCGATGAAGAATAAAAATCTGGTATCTTAATATTCTCCTCGGATAGCCCGTAGTATTTCAAAAAGCTATGGGCTATTCCATTTAATGATTTGATAAAATACAAATTATATCAAATCAACTGTCAAAATGTAGTTTTGACAAACTAAAATAACGCTTTGAAACATTTTTAAATAACACAAAATCAAAACCTAAATAATTGACAATGGCAATCACTGCAGCAGATGTAAACAAACTTCGCCAAATGACAGGTGCCGGTATGATGGATTGTAAAAAAGCCCTTACTGAAGCCAATGGCGATTTTGAACAAGCAATTGATATTCTCCGCAAACAAGGACAAAAAGTAGCCGCCAAACGTGCCGAAAACGTGGTAGCAGAAGGATTGGTACTGATAGAAGTAAGTGCCGATGCTACCAACGGTAAAATCATTGGGTTGGCCTGCGAAACAGAACCCGTATCAAAAGTAGAATCTTTCCAGAAGTTGGCTGCCAGTATTATGAGCCAAGCAGTTGCCACCAATGCCCCTGATAAGGCCACACTTTTGGCTTCTACCTTAGCTGATGGTCAAACTGTCGAGGCGGCCATTACCGAACTCATCGGTAAAATAGGCGAAAAAATCGAACTAATTGCTTACGAAAACGTAAATGCTGATGTAGTAAGCTCGTACATTCACTCCAACAACAAGCGTGGTGTATTGGTAGCATTTGAAGGCGTAAATGGGGCGGATATTGCAGAAGTAGGCCGCGACGTAGCCATGCAAATCGCCGCCATGAAGCCTATCGCTGTGGACAAAGACGGCGTGGACGCGGCTACCATAGAGCGTGAAATCGAAATCGGTAAAGAACTCGCCCGCAATGAAGGCAAACCTGAGGCGATGCTCGAAAAAATTGCATTGGGTCGCCTCAACAAATTCTATAAAGACAGCACTTTATTGAATCAAGAATTCATCAAAGACGGCTCCATGACAATCGCCCAACTGCTCGAGAAAACACAAAAGGGCTTGACAGTCAAAACTTTCAAGCATATTGCTATCGGAGCATAAAATCCCTTTTATACCCATTCAAAATTGATTTGCAAAAAAACCAAATATGTTTTGCCTGATTATCAATGGTTTACATCGTTAGTTTTTCACAAACATAGTAGGTTTAAATTAAATCTTTCAAAAACCCCAGAAATTGT
>JBKBKL010000186.1:0-7175 GCA_046294665.1 Runella sp. | reverse complement strand
TGGAGAGGTGCAATACTACATCGGGGGGTAAATTTTCGATGACCTTCTGTGTGGCTACAAAATCGCTCCATTCGGCCTCTTTTTGCAAGAAATGATACAACTTTTTGGGGACCTGCCGACTGGCGTTGAGCCACACTTGGCGGTAAGCCTCTCGCTGGCTTTCGTCGGTATCTTGGTGGACAAACTGCTGAAAATCTAAGTCTTCGAGTAGTTTTTCAAAGAAATAGGACGGCTCAACGGGTATTTGATGAGTCAGGGTCTGAAAAGTATCTATGAGTTCGGGGGCTGTACTCACGTGCCAATGCGACATCGGACAATGTTTACGGAGAAAAAGTTTGAAGTTTTTGGAGATGAACGAATCGCCGATGGTAATGAGCAAATCGGGCTGCAAAGAGGTCAATAGGGGTTCGTTGTTGCTTCGTAAGAATACATCATGGTGTCTTACAAAAATAGCATCAGTAGGAATATTTGAAATGACATCGCCTAATACAGGTACGCACATTTCTTCCGAAAACTCCTTCAGTATTTTCCATAGTGTAGGCTGGGGAGGCATCTGGCCTACGGCTATCAGAATACGACTTCTATTTTCAAACTCTTCCTGCAACCGATGCCACGTTTCGACGGGTAGGGTAGGGGTAGCCTCCAGCCGCTCGATGAGGCGGACGCTTCGGTCGTAGCTGATGCGCTCATTGGTAGCGGGATAAAACGGCTCTCGAATCGGTACATTGATATGCACAGGCCCTTTGGAGGTCGTTTGTGATAGATTGATGGCCTCATTCAATACTCGCTCAATGTACCAAACCGAGTCGGGGTGGGCATAGTCGGCAGGTAAATCGAGGGACTTTTTGACGTGCTTGCCATAAATTTCAGTTTGATAAATCGTCTGTCCATCTTGCTGATGAATCCATTCTTTGGGGCGGTCGGCGGTCAAGATAAGCAAAGGGATTTTCTGAAAATAGGCTTCTACCACCGCAGGGGCTAAGTTGTAAGCGGCACTTCCCGATGTACATACGACGGCCACGGTTTGGCCTGTGTATTGCGCCATGCCGAGTGCGATAAAGCCCGCCGCTCTTTCGTCGGGTACGACTTTCGTTTTGATTTGGGGGTGGCGTGCAAAAGCCAACGTCAAAGCAGCACTCCGCGACCCCGGCGAAATGACTACATGGCGTACTCCTTTGCGGGCACAGATTTCGGCAATATTATGAACAGGTTGCAATCTCATATCGGCAAGGCCGTCGTACTTTTTACTTCCGACATGACAAAGAAACTGCTAATGTGCGAAATTGATTGCAACGTAGCGAGCTTTTCTTGGTAAAACGTGTGGTACTGCTCTACGTCGGTAGCGATGATTTTGAGCAAATAATCGAATGTACCAGATACTACACAACACTCCACTACTTGAGGGAGTTGTAATATGACCTCGTTGAACTCTTGAAAATTTTCTTGACGCTGCTTGTCAAGGGTTACGTTGCAGTAAATCGTCAGCGACTGACCCAGCCGTTTTTTGTTGAGCAAGGTTACGTATTTTTCGATGATGCCTTCTCGTTCGAGTTTTTTGATACGGTCATGTACAGGCGTAATCGAAAGGTTGATGCTGTTGGCTATTTCTTTGATGGTTAGTTGGGCGTTTTGCTGGAGAAGACGCAAGATTTTGAGGTCAGTTTCGTCTATCATTTTTGTTGATTGTTTAGGCAATTATTGTTGGCCGAATATTTTTCTTTTGACTGCTTTTGAATCATTCATGAGTAGTTATTTTTTTGTCTAAAAGTTAAATTAAAGTGTATTTTTTCTTATTTTTTGGGCAATATCCGAAAATATTTTTATTCTCTCTACATTTGTTGAATATTTTTATACAACCCTAAAACACTTACGAAACCATGATCATCGGTGTCCCCAAAGAAATCAAAAACAACGAAAACCGCGTAGGTCTTACGCCTGCATGTGTGTCCGAATTTTGCCGTCACGGCCATACTGTTTATGTTCAATCAACGGCTGGTCAAGGTAGTGGTTTTGAAGATAGCGAATATGAAGAAGTCGGTGCGAAGATATTGGGTACTATCGAGGAGGTGTACGCTATTGCCGAGATGATTGTGAAAGTCAAAGAGCCGATAGCCCTCGAATACCCCCTCATCAAAGAAAACCAACTGCTATTTACTTATTTTCACTTTGCTTCTTCCGAAGAGCTGACCCATGCCATGGTGGCCCGCAAGGCGGTTTGTTTGGCTTACGAAACCGTAGAACGTGCCGACCGTTCGTTGCCGCTTTTGGTGCCTATGAGCGAAGTAGCAGGGCGTATGGCGATTCAGGAAGGAGCCAAATACCTCGAAAAACCCATGGGCGGACGTGGTATTTTGCTTGGAGGAGTCGCAGGGGTCAAACCTGCCAACGTACTGGTTTTGGGTGGGGGAATCGTAGGAACACAGTCGGCTAAAATGGCCGCTGGCTTGGGAGCCAACGTAACGGTTGTGGACATTAGCCTCAATCGCTTGCGTTATTTGGAGGATATTCTCCCTGCCAATGTGGACACCGTGATGTCCAATGAGTACAATATCAAACAACTCATCAAACACGCCGATCTTATCGTAGGAGCGGTACTGATTCCGGGTGCCAAAGCCCCGCACCTCATCACCCGTGATATGCTCAAACTGATGAAAAAAGGCACAGTACTCGTGGACGTTGCCGTAGATCAAGGAGGCTGCATCGAAACCTGCAAACCTACCACCCACGAAAACCCCATTTACGAAATTGACGGTATCGTACACTACTGCGTAGCCAATATGCCCGGTGCGGTGCCTTATACTTCTACGCTCGCCTTGACCAACGCTACCTTGCCGTATGCGCTTCAATTGGCCAACAAAGGCTGGCAAAAAGCCTGTACCGAAAACGAGGAACTCAAGAAAGGTCTTAATGTCATCAATGGCAAGATTGTCTATAAAGCCGTAGCTGATGCTTGGGGACTGGAATATACCCCGTTGGCGGAAGTACTCGAAGGCGAGTTGGTGTAAAAAACAGAATGATTTTGATATGAACCCCATGATTTTTCATGGGGTTTTTGTTTGAAGGAAAGAGTCTGAAATCTTTTGATAATCAGGCTTTCTTCTGAAAAATACAAAGCCATTTTCTTCTTTGATTAGTTCTAAGTTGGGGTTTGAACGATACTCGTCGGCACGGTCTATGCGAGCTACCAAAAAAGTAGGCTTATCCACAGGCCCGTTGAGGAGCCATGCCTCATCGCTGGCTTCGGGGCGCACACCGGGAGGTTTGTTGAAATAAAAATACTGGGCATAGCTTCTGTTGCCGATAGGCCATACATAGACCTCTTGCCCACGCTTAGACTGATAAAAATCAATGACGGTGCGTTGGGTATAGCCCTCGATATTAGGGATGACTTTGGCCATGTAGAAAAATAAAAAAATCGCTGTGCCGAAAAACAAGACCTGAATAGCTTTCCATGGGTGCTTTTGCCAAATCGAAACACTGAAAACAGTCGCTCCCAAAAACAAAATACCCAACCCCCACTCCCAGCCTTTCCATTCGACGGGAGCTTGGAGATTGCCTACTACAAACGGATCATCAATATAGGGCGATACCAGCGGGGCGTACATTCCGACTAATGGCAAGGCCACAAATGCCAAACTCAATACACTTCCAATGATGATGAGCATTACAGTAGCCCATTTCGGCCATACTACTTCTCCCTTGAGCCAGCGATACAAATGCAATGAAGCCAAAAAAGCCAATGGAAAATACGCCATCGAACTGTAATGTACGATTTTGGTTTTGACCACCGAAAATACAATCATCACCACCCAAAATAGACAAAACATCAGCAATGCGAAGGCTTGTTGGGGAGTATCAACTTTTATGTTTTTATCAACCCTCGAAAACGATATTTCTTTGATATTCAACCATTTTAAGCCTGATACGTATTTTAAACCCAAGACCGAAATCGGAAAACACCCCAGCAGTACGACTACAAAATGATAATAAAACGGCTGTCCGTGGTCAGCTTCCGAAGTAGCTCCAAGCCGATAAAGGTACTCCAAGAAAGCAACAAAGGTAGTCCAGCCACTTTCCAAAATGATAGCAGCCATCCAGCCCAATGTAAAAAGACCAGCTACCACTACATACACCACCAACCCCTGCCCACTGATCACCGCTCGAAACCGCCTCATTGCCCAGAAAAGCCCCAGCGTGAGCGTAGGCAATCCTACCCCCACAGGGCCTTTGGTCCAAACTGCCAAGCCTGCAAAAACACCCGCCAAAGCATAGTGTGAAAGTGAAATCTTTTGAAAAAATACAGAAGGCATCAAAAAGACGACACTCAAAAACATGAACAAATTGAACGTTGGGTCTATGATGCCTGATTTGAAATACAGATGTGGCGTAATCGAACCCAAGTAAGCCAATGCCCACAAAAAGCCAAAACGGGCATCATAAAGCCTTTTGCCCAGTACGAAAAATATTACCAATGTGATGATACCCACCAACGCATTGGGAAAGCGAGCAGCCCACTCATTGACTCCCCAAAACTTCATAGAGAGAGCTTGCAGCCATATAAACAACGGTGGTTTTTCCCAGAAAGGCTGAAAATCAATCTGAACACGCAGGTAGTTGCCGGTGAGGAGCATCTCACGTGCCGACTCGGCAAAGTTGATTTCGTCCCAGTCAAACAAATGGACATTGCCCAAAAAAGGCACAAAAAATACCGCCGCCAACAAGGCCACTACCCACGGATTTTCGAGTTTTGATTTTTGCATATTTTTTTTATTTTTGACAAAATAGCGTAAGGTTCTACTGAGTTAGCGCGAGTTTCCACTCAGATAGCGCGAGGTTCTACCACGTGCTGACTATTTGAAGGCTTCAAGCCTTTGAAAACAATTTCTCAGATAGCGCGAAGTTCTACCACGTGCTGACTATTTGAAGGCTTCAAGCCCTTGAAAACAATTTCACAGATAGCGCGAGGTTCTACCACGTGCTGACTATTTGAAGGCTTCAAGCCTTTGAAAACAATTTCTTTAAAATTTGCCTAAACTCCCCTCTATTTTCTATTCCCCACGCGATTGTTATTCCTAAAATAGAGCCGAAATAAACATCAACCAAAAAATGTTGAAATAAATACAAACGAGAATATCCTACTAAAACCGCCACCAACAGTAGTCCTACTTTAGCCCAAGTTGTCGAAACTTGAAAAGCCAAAAAGCCAAACACCGCAAAAGCCGACGTAGTATGCCCCGACGGAAAACTATGCCAATGCGCCAGCTCAACCCCTGCTACTGTATGAATTTGAGGAAGTATTTCGGCAAAATACGCAGCAGGGCGTGGTCTGTCGGGGAAAGCGAAACGTTTTAATATTTGAGCCAACACCCCCGAAAGTGCATAAGCCAAAATGAGTAAACGGCCTTTCAAACGACTGAAAAAAAAGCATATCACTCCAAGTGCTATACAAAAAGCCCCGTCGCCAAGGTGTGTAAAATATTTGAAAAATATATCGGCAACAGGGTGATGATGTTGATTGACCCAGAGAGAAATATCAGCTTGTGAAAACAGTAGTTGGAACCACCCCACCCCCGCAAGCAATAGCAAATAAGAAAGATAAAAAACAGCGTTCAGCCTAAAATGATGATCATATCTCATGTCGCAAAGATACCGCTACGACCTGAAACTTTGGGCAGTTTTGGCTGTATCAGTTCGTTTTTGTGAAATAAAATCTATCAATAACTGCAACATTTTAGGAAAAGTTGCGCTCTTTTGTCTTTGAAGAATAATAGTCAATGAGAGGTTATCAGTTATCTTTGAAAATACAAAACATCGCATACCCTTTAGCAAAATGAAAATTCTTACTTACACATTCTTGTTTGTTATGTCGTTTATCTCACTTGTAGAGGCTCAAAACGAAGAGGCATTGCTCAAAAAAGCAAAGCAAATTCATCAAAAAGCCTTTACGCTCGATACCCATGCCGATACCCCCATGCTGCTGTCGAGGGCTGATTTTGACCTAACCAAAGACAACGACCCCCGTACCACCAACAGCAAAGTGGACTACCCTCGCATGAAGCGTGGCGGCCTCGATGCCATCTTTTGGGCGGTATATTTGGGGCAAGGGCCTCGCACGCCCGAAGGACACGAAAACGCCAAGAAACGCGCCTTTGCCATTTTTGATGAAATAGAGCGAACACTCCAAAAAACCAGCGATTGGGCTGCCCTTGCCACTACACCGGAGCAAGCATACAAAATCGCTAAAACGGGCAAAAGGGTGATTTTCTTAGGAGTAGAAAATGGCTACCCCATGGGGCAAGACCTTTCGATACTTCAGCAATTCTATGACCGTGGCGCACGCTATCTTACGCTTTGCCACTCTGCCAACAACGACATCTGTGACTCCTCTACCGATCCCAAAGGCCCCGAATACAACGGCCTCAGCCCCCTTGGCGAAAAAGTAGTAGCCGAAAAGAACCGCCTCGGCATGATGATAGACGTGTCGCACGTATCTGACTCTACCTTCTATGATGTCATTCGGCTTTCCAAAGTGCCTGTCATAGCCTCACATTCGGGAGCAAGGGCATTGTGCAATCACCCCCGCAACCTCACCGACGATATGCTGCGCGCCTTGGCCAAAAACGGGGGAGTGATACAACTCAACCTGTTGAGCGACTATGTCAAGACCATTCCGCCCTCGCCTGAGCGTGAAGCAGCTGTCAATGCCATTCTCCAAAAATACGGTCTCCAAGACCGCCGCAGTATGGCCACTCTTTCAGAAGAAAATCAACGTAAAATTCGAGCAGAATTTGTTGAACTCGGCAAAAAATACCCCGTACAACTGGCTACGGTCAAAGATGCCGTAGATCATATTGACCATATCGTCAAGCTCATCGGCATAGACCACGTAGGCATGGGTGCCGATTTCGACGGTGGGGGCGCATTGGCCGACTGCTTCGACGTGAGCGAGTACGAAAACGTAACCATCGAACTGGTACGCCGTGGCTATTCCCAAAAAGACATCGAAAAAATCTGGAGTGGCAATTTCTTCCGTGTTATGAAGGCTGTTGAGAAAAACAAAGGATAAAAAGAACTAAAGCCTTCCCGTAAAAGTATCTTCTTTGATAGCGATTCCTCTATGTTTATACTCGTTAAAAATTGATTTGCGAAAAAACCTCATAGGTTTCATTTGATTA
>JBKBKL010000185.1:0-7186 GCA_046294665.1 Runella sp. | reverse complement strand
TGGCTACGGAGTAAGAAAGAGAAAATTCAAATGGTTTGAGGGGGTGATAGGAAGATACCTTGATTGAACTTTGATAGACTTTAGTATCCTATCAAAGTTCAATTCTGATTCAGTTCATTTCTTAAACCTTTTTCCAAAGATTGATACAAAGGATAAGGCCGCCCTTCCAACGAGATAATACCTAACTCGCCTACTGCGCGTAGGAGCGTTACTGCTTTTACTGATGTTTGACTCAGTTCGGCAATCATTTTTGTTATCCATTCACGACCAAACTCTGTTTTCAGACGTTTATCAATTTGTTTGTCGAGTGGGAGAATTACGTCAGAGGGATTGGTAGCGTAGGGATTGGCGCGTTTGGTCAGGGTGATGAGTGAAATCACGATTGGTTTCTGATAAATATACTCGGCACTTTCGACTTGGTAGCGGAGGGTTTCGGTGTTTTCGAGTATCGTCAGGTCGTCGAAGGCGTGTTCTTGGGGATGGTACGAAAAAAATACAAAATCGGCTGCTTTGGCCTCAAACCGATGGCGATTCAACTCTGTAAAATTATAATCTGTTCCTACACCTATCAAAATCGAAGGTAACTGTTTTTTCAATGTTGGAACGTAGTCAATAATCGCTTGGGGGGTTGTGAGGCTTTGGGTCGAAACAAGAAGTAAATACTTGAAATTTAGGCGGTATTGTAAGATAATTGTACTAAACTGCTCCAACTGCTTCTCCCAATCCTTGCCTAAATGTAAAACTATTTGAAGCGGCCAACCAAGTGTATAGCTACAAAGAGCCTGCTGCGAAAATTCGGAAATCCATTCAAACTGTTCGGGGTAAATGTCTATTCGATAATGTTTGAATGGCAAAGTTTGTAGCATTTTGAGTACCTCATCGGACAAAAGGGAGGTTTCGACCGATTCAGCAATACCCCACTCAATGAGATGATTGGTTGGGTTTTCGGGTAAGTAATGGGTAGAAACGGGAGAAGAATTGGCAAAAAAAGGTGTAAAAATGATGCGTTGCCAAACCTCATCGCCGGGTTGTAATTGGACCGGAAAAGGAAGTTTTAACGGTGTGCAAAAGGTTTTGTAGGAAGCATCTCCCCAGTTGCGCTGATCTTCAGTTTGAAAAATCTCTCCTTCAAAATCAAGTTGATACTTACTACCATCTGGACTTTGCCACAGCATAGACCGAATATCGAGAAAAGGGTCTTGGGCTGCTATGTATTTTGGAAAAATTGAGGTAGTTTGATTACCGTCGGAGTGTTCGATCCAAACGGGTTGTTGTGCTACTCCCTCGATAGGGTGCAGCACACAAAAACCCGCCCGATTGCGACGTAGAGCCTGCAATGCCTCACCTTCTATTTCAAAAATGATTTGCCCTGTGTTTTTGCCAACAATTTGCGCTTTCCAGTGAAAAATAGCTTCACCTTTGGCAGAAAGATTGTAGCCATCGTATTTTACAAAAAAGCTATCTTTTTGAATTTCAATTACTTCGTTTTTAATAGTATGAGCAAACGTACCCCAGTTGTGGTCGCGGAGGGCGAAGTAAATCATACGAAGTACTTCAAGGTGTTGAAGTTTGATTTGGCGAAGGAAGCCATTTTCATATAAAATACGCAACGGGCCGGCTTGGAGAATCATGCCTAATAAGCTATCATGGTTTAGGATAATTTTTGGAGGCATCGTCCAAAATCAACACCCAGTCTTGCCCGTAGCCCGACGAGGGAGCATTGAATTTTTGCTGTCCTTTATTGGTAAAACTTCCGGCCTCTTTGGTAGTTCCAGTGCGAGGGTCGTACCAATAACCAACGACCTTTTCGCCCGAAATTTTACCCATATTGACTGTAATTTCTTTGCCTTGCATGGTGTAAATAAAAGCATAGTCGCGGCCACGAGTGGCTTGGATTCGGTCGTTTACGTTGCGGGCATCAGTAATGAGGCTTTGGTCTGGCACACGATCGAGCATGGGGCGACTTTCGATGAGGCGGCGCAAAAATTGCATTTGTCCAGCACCGGGCAAGTCAATAGCCTCATACCAGGGGATTCCAGCCCCATTGACACTTCGGCGCATCGGACTGTACATTTGCCAAACATCGTGGCAGCCATACGTATTGCCAAACGACCCCGCAAATACACTAATGTAAGCATAATAACGTACGTCGTAAGTATTGGAAAGTCCCAAATCTTTGCGATTGAAACAAACAGGGTGGTCTTCGTAGAGGGGTTCGCCGTCTATCGTAGGTTTGGTAGGAGTGCGGTCGTAGGCTACTTTGATGCGGTCATAAATGGGGTTTTCGCGGCAGTGGCCAGTCTGAAACATATTGAAATCGAACCACTTATCATTGTGAAACCACTTGCCTGCCCCTCCACCTTCCATTTCCATCGGCTGAGGGTGAGCGGTCATCAGTGCCTTATCGGAGCCACCTACACCCTCCTCAATGCCGGCAGCCATAGAACGCCAAATAGCTACGTCGGCTTCGTGGCGGGGGTTGCGGTCGCCCATGAGTACCCAGATGATATTTTTGCGGTCTTTGTAGCGATTACCGAGCCAGCGGCCATAGATTTTGGCATTATCGGTATTGAAAATTTCGGGACCATCACCCCAATTATTTTTAAAGACCTTGTCGCCCCATGTAGGAAGCAACGCGATGTACAGACCCAATTCGGCGGCTTTGTCTATGATCCAGTCCACATGTTGAAAGTAGGCTTCGCGCGGGCGTGTGGGGTCGAAGTTTTCGAGTGGAACTTCAAAGTAAGGGTTCGGGTCGCGGAGGCCATTGAGTTCGGCCAAAGCGACGGCTTGAATGACCGTAAAGCCTTTTTCAGCACGATTTTTAAGATATTTTTCGGCCTCCTCACGGTTGAGTCGGTGAAACAACTCCCAAGCCGTATCGCCAAGCCAGTAGAAAGGCTTACCGTTTTCATGTACCAAAAAACGCTGATTTTCAGACACTTTTAGCCTGCCGTTGGCTACTACGTTTGGCCAATTTTGCCCCCATGATGAAATAGTGAGAGCAATAGCAAAAAAGAAGATGATTGCTTTTTTCATGTTATTTTTGGGTGATGTCGCGTACTTGTTGTTTTATGTCGTCCATATCGAAAATGCGTTGCCAGTTTTCTTTGAATAATATCGGCTTGGCGCGCTTGGAGATTTTGTAGGCAGCGTCGGAGAAAGTACCATTGACTTCTTTGAAGAGTACTGCAATCTGAATACGCAAATGCCCCAGCACAAAATCGCGGGCGGCGGCTTCGGGTACACCAAGAGCCACGATACGGTCATAGCCCTCTTTGACGATTTCCATGCAGGTTTGCGCCAGCGTTTCGACCATAGCAGGCTCCAAAATGGCCATTTGCTCCAACGTAATGCGGTGGGTATCTTTGATAGGCTGGTACATATCTTGGGCTACTTTTTCGCCCAGCGCATAATGAGCTTCACTACCGTGCATCAGCGCAACCACAATGGATTGTTTGGCCGAGATTCCGCCATAAAAATCTCTAAAAGCGGCTTCTGTCGGCTCCCAGTTGAAGATAGAAGGATGGCAAGGGTGGGCGATAACATACCCCAAATCTTCGCGGTGAGCAATGACTCCGTCTAAGGGTGCCGCCGGGTCGAGGGTCATTACCAATGCCCCCGATTTCATCATCGGAATCAATTCCTGCGAGATGGCACCAATCGCTACATCAGGCACTCCCAAAATGACTACATCGGCGGTCGGTATGGCCTCATTTTGATTGGAAACGGTTACACCTCTTTGAGTTAAGTTTTCGATTCCTTTGGGGTTGATTTCCAAATAAGATACCTCATATTGAGGGCATTGGAGGAAATTGTCGGTAAGTCGGCAGCCCATTTTACCACCTGCCCCTACCAAAGCGATTTGGGTCGTCATGCTATGATTGTTTTGAGATAATTGACACTTTGTATGGCCCACTCTTCTTCTTTCTGTCGTGTGAGGATGGGGTCAGTTTCGGGTACTGTCCAAAGCTCCAAAATAGCACTTTGGCAGCGACGATAGGGGAGAAGTTGCTCCAGTAGCCATTCCAGCCGGAGCATACCTTGCCCCGCCGGGCGACCTTCGACGACGAAGCCCATCAAGTGTGGAAGCCGCCTAATCGTAAAATCTTTGATATGAAGATTGACGGTATAAGGGGCCAAGATTTGTGTTACCCATTCCAAGCCCTCATTGGCTCCCAGCGAATTGGCACAATCGAGGCATATTCCTACTCTTTCATGCTCTACTTGTTCGATGATTTGGGCTAATTGACGCGCTGTAAAGCGGTCATGGTTTTCGATGCCAAGCGTAAGTTGATGACGATCAAGCAAAGGTATTACCTCTCGCAAAATCCCTATCACCTGCCCTTGAGTAGGCTCATAATCGGGCGTATCTGTAACAAAGCGTATCAGAGGGGCGTTGAGGTTGTGAGCTAATTGGATATAACGTTCGAGATGCTCTGAAGTAAGGCCACGCGCGCCTATTTCGAGGCGTAAGGAGTGTTGTTGAACAAGGACTTTTAAATTTTCTATACGCTGGGGGGACATTAGGTGCAAAGGCAGGTTGTCGCCTATTTGGAGGGTGTCAAATCCAAAGGCGAGGGTTTGTTCTACCAAATCCATTTCGGTCATCGGCGAAAGGGCATCTCCTACCTTCCAACCATAAGTAAAACTGCTGATTCCCCAAAACATGCTATTTTTTCTTTTTTAATTGCTGCAAAAATGAAGAAATACCAGTACCCAATCCACTACATTTTTGGCATTTTTTGGTACTATATTAGCAATGTAGGGTCATGAATTTAAAAATATTGTAAAATTAGGTACTATGATTGCTGCACTCTATCATTTGGGCTATCTTTGACTAAAAACAAATGGGAAAAAGACTAAAGAAGATATTTGTAAACGAACTGGTACAGCACACAGCCGAGCTGCAAGGTCGCACGTTGAATGTTGTCCTGAAAAGCAACCAAACCTTTTTTGGACGCTGTACTAAGATAGAAAATCAACTGCTGCATTTACAAGATTTGCGTAAGCACTTACATTTATTGGCCTTTACTCAAATCGAATCAGTCATTTATGATGAGTCGGCTATGTATTAATCTCTATCATACCAAACTTATTGAGTAATTTTGTGGCCATTCAACCGATTGCTGTATGCTCTCTCATTTGTTGATCAAAAATTACGCCCTTATCGAGCAGCTCGAACTTACGCCCGCTGCCCAACTCAACATCATTACAGGTGAAACAGGCGCCGGCAAGTCCATTATGTTGGGGGCTATTGGGTTACTGCTTGGCAGTCGAGCCGACACCAAAGTACTCTACAATCCTACCGAAAAGTGTGTAATTGAAGGGACGTATGATTTGGCAGGGTATTTTATCGAACATCTTTTTGAGGAAGAAGAACTCGACTTCGCGCCCACATGCCTGATACGGCGCGAAATCAGTCCCAGTGGCAAATCACGCGCTTTCATCAATGACACTCCTGTCAATCTCGATACCTTGCGCCGTATTGCCAGCCAGTTGATGGATATTCACTCACAGCACGATACGTTGCTACTGGGGTCTAATGCTTTCCAACTTCAAATCATTGATACCTACGCCCAAAACGAAGCAATACTGAAGCAGTATCACCTATGTTTTCAGTCTTATAAAAAAGCACAACAAACCTACGATCAACTGCAAAGCGAAGCCGCCCAGCTTCGCAAGGAGTTTGATTATAACCAATTTTTGTACGACGAACTCAACAAAGCTAAACTCGAAGCCGATGAGCAGGAGCAGTTGGAGCAGGAGTTGCTTATCTTGGAGAATGCCGCAGAGGTGCGCGAACGCCTCCAAATGGCCTGCGACTATTTGGACAATCCCGAACAGTCGGTATTGATGATGCTCAAAAATGCACTTAGTAGTCTTCAAGCTATTGCCAAAATAGCCCCAACTTACGACCTGCTACGCGAACGCGCACAAAGTACTTATATCGAACTGAAAGATTTGGCAGAAGAAATAGCCTACGAACAAGAAAACGTAGAAATTGACGATGCCCGCGCTGAGGATATACGAGAACGCCTCAATTTAATTTATCATCTCCAACAAAAACATCAAGTCAAGACAATTGCCGAACTCATTGAGATTCAAAAGAACTTGGAACAGAAAGTCAGCCTAGTACTCAATCTCGATGATGATTTGAAAAAAGCACAATCAGCGGTCGAAAATACCAAAGAAAAACTACTCAAAAGTGCAGAGAAACTCTCCCAATCTCGCCTCAAAGTATTGTCGCAAATAGAACGGCAAGTGCATCAATACCTTTCGGAACTCGGTATGCCCAATGCCACGCTGCGTATCCACCACAAGGCTATCGCTCCTGCCGAAGAAGGGATTGATGAGGTGGATTTTCTTTTTAGTGCCAACAAAGGCATCAAGCCCCAACAACTCAAAAACGTAGCTTCGGGAGGGGAATTTTCGCGCTTGATGATGGTCATTAAATATATTTTGGCCAGCAAACGCAAGCTACCGACTATTATTTTTGACGAAATAGACACAGGCGTTTCGGGCGAGATTGCTATCAAAATGGGACTAATGATGCGTGAAATCTCCCAAAGTCATCAAGTGATTTCGATTACTCATTTGCATCAGATAGCAGTACAGGGGGTAGCTCATTACTTTGTGTATAAAGACAATTCTGCCGACAAAACCGTCAGTAAAATACGCAAGCTGACTTTTGAAGAACGTGTACAAGAGATAGCCCAAATGATAGGAGGCCGCCGCCCGAGTGAGGCTGTACTGCAAAACGCCCGCGAAATGCTCCAAGCCCAAGCCGCTCTCAATGCTTCCCAACAGATGGCATTGTTTTGAATTATACTTAAACCTAATAGGTTTGCGAAAAACTAACAGTGTAACGCATTGATAGTCATAAGAAACATATTAGATTTTTTTTGTAAAACAATTTGGAACGAGTATAAAAATAGAAATTGTAAATGGTTCGAATACTTATTTGATTAACTTATTGACTGATGTTATGCAAATTTGGTTTTAAACCACTATTAGAAAATTCTCTACAAAACTTGCACCTCTCCGAGGCTTGGGGGACTTCGGGGGCATCATTTTCTGCTACAAAACTTGCGCCTCGCCGAGGCTTAGGGGATTTTGGGGTCGTCATTCTCGGCTACAAAACTTGCGCCTCGCCGAGGCTTAGGGGATTTTGGGGTCGTCATTC
>JBKBKL010000184.1:0-7219 GCA_046294665.1 Runella sp. | reverse complement strand
AATCCTGTCATCGCGACCGAAAGTTCAAGGGGTAATCTTTGGGCTTTTTTTTGGGGTATTTGGTAGTGTACACGTCTTGGGGGCGTGGGGTCGCAGACGGTCGGCCGCTGCCGTTCAAATCCTGTCATCGCGACCGAAAGTTCAAGGGGTAATCTTTGGGCTTTTTTTTGGGGTATTTGGTAGTGTACACGTCTGGGGGGTATCTTTGAACCATTTCCTCATTATGAGGGGTTGTTTATGAACTATATTTTTTGGAAAGTATGAAGATTCTCCACACTGCCGACTGGCACTTGGGTAAATGTTTAGAACAGTTTTCGCGCCTTGAGGAGCAGCGCGAAGTACTGACTGAAATATGCACTATCGCCGCGCAAGAAGCTGTTGATGCCGTGATAGTCGCTGGTGATTTATTCGACAATTTCAACCCTTCGTCTGAAGCTCAACAACTGCTTTATAGCACTCTTACTCAACTTTCGGATTTCGGTAGGAGAGCAGTAGTCGCTATTGCCGGCAACCACGACTCGCCCGACCGCATAGATGCCCCTGACTCGCTGGCGCGAGAGTTGGGGATTTTGTTTGTGGGGTTTCCCAATGCCCAAATTCTACCTTTTAGTACTTCGCAAGGGCTTCAACTAACCAAAAGTGATAAGGGTTTTGTCGAGTTACGTTTGCCCAATCATACAGTGCCGCTGCGTCTTTTATTGACTCCTTACGCCAACGAACAGCGACTTCGTACTTATCTCCAACCCGAGAAGTCTGATGAATCTTTGCGACAGGTTTTGCAGCAACACTGGCGGCAAATAGCCGACGCATATTGCGATAACAAGGGTATAAACATCCTCGTTACGCATTTGTACGTAATGCAAAACGGCGATGAAAATCCGCCCGAAGAACCAGACGATGAGCGTTCGATTTTGCACATAGGAGGCGCACAAGCGATTTTTACCGAAAACTTCCCCCCACAAATCCAATACGTAGCTTTGGGGCATTTACACCGCTTCCAAACCATCACCCAAGTCCCTTGCCCTATGGTGTACAGTAGCAGCCCGCTGGCGTATAGCTTTGCCGAAGCCCACCAAACCAAAAACGTAGTCATTGTAGAAGCCGAGCCGAATGAAAGGGTGAATTACAGGGCTGTACCTCTTAATAGCGGTAGAAAATTGCTAAAAGGTCGTTTTGAGGACATTGAACAAGCCATACAATGGCTGAATCAAAATCAAAATGCTTATATTCAACTTACTATCGTAGCCGATCGCTTCTTGGAGTCTGCCGATAAAAAGCGGCTTATGGAAGCACACTCGGGGCTGATGCCTATCATTCCAGAAATACGCTCCAAAAATAACAGCGAAACCATTCAACAAAAAGTGGTTGATTTGCAAGGGCGAACTGTCGAAGAACTGTTTATTGATTATTTCAAACACAAAAACAACAACCAAGCCCCAAGCGAATCAATCCTACAACTACTCAAAGAAGTACTGGCACAAGAATAAATCAAATAGACTCAACTATGACCAAACACCTGACCGCCGCCTTTCTTTTACTTTTTTCGTTTAACTTAAAAGCACAGTTTACCATCGAACAAGTGTTAAGCTCGCCTTTCCCAAGTGAACTAAAAGCCGCTCCTTCGGGCAACAAAGTTGCGTGGGTGTTCAATCAAGAAGGCGTGCGCAACATTTTCATAGCCGAAGCTCCCAATTATCAACCTCGAAAACTCACCAATTACGAAGGCGACAACGGCCAAGAAATCAGCCAAGTAAGTTTCTCTCCTAATGCCTCTCAAGTCGTTTTTGTACGTGGAGGTGCCCCCAATAGTGCCGGCGAAATACCCAATCCCGCCCAAATCCAAGACAAAGTAGAGCGGGCGATATGGGTCGTTGATGCCGACGGCAAAAACCTCAAACGCATCGGTACGGGCATTTATCCGCGCTACTCGCCCAAAGGCGATTTGATTGCTTTTCTGAATGGTGGGCAAATACACGTCATCAAAACCGACAGTTTGAAAGAAGCTGCGAAGTTGTTTCATACACGAGGCAATCAATCCAACCTACGGTGGTCGCCTGATGGTTCGCAGTTGGCTTTTGTCAGCCATCGCGGCGACCATAGCTACATAGGAGTATATGATTTTGCGACCAAAAACATTCGTTTCATCAGTCCTTCGGTAGATCAAGATATGCACCCGGTATGGTCGCCAGATGGTAAGCAGATAGCTTATATCAGAGTACCCTACAGCCGCGATGCGTTAATTTTCGGCCCCGAACGCGAAGCAAATCCTTGGTCTATTTGGGTAGCCAACGCCCAAACAGGGCAAAGCCAAGAGATTTGGAAAGCCAAAACAGGCAAAGGAAGTTCGTTTTCCAACACCGATTTAGTAGCCGAAAATTCCCTTTTTTGGACGTTGGACAACTTCTTAATATTTCCCTACGAAGGCGACGGCTGGAAACACTTGTACGCAATCTCACCTACAGGTGGCGAACCTAAACTCCTTACGCCCGGTGATGGAGAAGTAGAATACGCTACGCTTTCTGCCGACCGTAAGTCGGTTATTTACAACAGCAACATTGGCGATATTGACCGCCGTCATATTTTTCAAGTATCTGCTACGACCGAGCCTACACGTATGGGTACTGGCAACGGCATCGAATGGCTGCCTGCCCAAACCTCCAACGGTACACTTTTCTGCCTCCGCTCTGATGCCAAAACCCCCGCTCGGCCTGCACAATGGAAAAACAATCAGTGGCAAGATATAGCAGCCGGTTTGATTCCGAAAGACTTCCCGTCAGCACAGTTGGTAGAGCCGCAAGCGGTGATGATTACTGCCGCCGATGGTATGCAGATACCTTGTCAGTTGTTTTTGCCAAAAAATATGCAAAGTGGTCAAAAATACCCTGCTGCTATCTTTTTTCATGGTGGGTCGCGTAGGCAAATGCTACTGGGCTTCAACTACGGCGACTACTATCACAAGGCTTACGCGCTCAATCAGTATTTGGCTAACCAAGGCTATGTGGTACTATCGGTCAATTATCGTAGCGGCATAGGCTATGGCATGGAGTTTCGGGAGGCACTTCACTACGGAGCTACCGGTGCCAGCGAGTTCAACGACGTAGTAGGGGCAGGGCTTTATCTCAAA
This sequence comes from Runella sp., assembly GCA_046294665.1. Lineage (GTDB taxonomy): Bacteria > Bacteroidota > Bacteroidia > Cytophagales > Spirosomataceae > Runella. The sequence continues at coordinate 4,095 of JBKBKL010000184.1, read as the reverse complement.
AACCGCCCCGAAGTGGACGGCAGCCGAATCGGCCTTTGGGGAGGTTCGTATGGAGGGTATCTTACAGCACTGGGATTGGCCAAAGCCCCCGAACTTTTCAAAGCGGGAGTGGATATTCACGGGGTACATGACTGGAACAATGTGGTCAAAAATTTCATTCCGAGCTATGATGCCAGCAAGCGCAGCGAATGGGCAAAGGTGGCTTATGCGTCCTCGCCCATGCCTTATGTGCATCAATGGAAAGCACCTGTACTTCTCATTCATGCCGACGATGACCGCAACGTACCCTTCAACGAAACCGTCATTCTGGCCGAAGAATTACGCAAAAATAATGTATATTTCGAGCAACTCATCTTCCCAGACGATGTACATAATTTCCTGCTACACCGCAACTGGGTAACGGCCTATAAAGCCTCTTTCGATTTCTTTGAGCGATTTTTGAAGAATAAGAATTAGGCAGATTCTACTCCCTGTAATACACCCTTTTCACTCGCTCACTGATGCCCGTCAAAATTTCGTAAGGAATCGTCCCGATACGGTCGGCTAAGTTTTGAAGGGGCCATTGAGGCCCGAAAACGATGACCTCATCGCCTTCTTGTACAGGTACGCCAGTGGCATTGACCATGGTCATGTCCATACATACATTGCCGACTACGGGGCAGAAATGTCCATTGATGAGTACTTGCCCTACACCTTGCCCCAGCCGGCGGTCGTAGCCATCGGCATAGCCTATCGCAATGGTAGCAATCGTAGCATCTTGGGTAATCAAACCTTTACGGCTATAACCCACCGTTTCGCCTGCTGATAAGTGCTTCACCTGCGATACCACCGTTTTCAAGGTACCGATTTGTTGTAAATCGCTTTGATGCTCTCCGCTGGCCTCGATGCCATAAAGGCCAATGCCGAGTCGTACCATATCAAATTTATACTGCGGAAAGCGTACTATTCCTGCTGAATTGAGCAAATGACGAAGGGGCTGATACGCCAAACTTTGCATCAAATCTGTACTCCACTCCTCAAACCGCCGAGCTTGCTCATGCGAAAAGGCGTTGTGAGCCGTTTCGTCGGCTCCAACCAAATGGCTAAATACAGACGCTATTTTTACATCAGACCAAGAGGCTAATTGTGCTTTGAGCCAGAGTAAATCGGTGGCTCCAAATCCCAGTCGGTGCATACCTGTATCGAGTTTGAGGTGTACAGGCAGCGTCCAAGCCTTCGAGCCTTCGCCCCAAAACTGCCGAAAGGCTACCCACTCGTTCCAAACTTTAGGGCTGTAAATCTCTGGTTCGAGTGCGTATTCGGCCATTTTGTCGAAGGTAGCAGCAGCAGGATTCATGACCATGATAGGCAGTGTGATGCCATTCTGACGTAATGCTACCCCCTCATCGGCGTAGGCTACTGCCAAATAATCCACTCGGTGAAATTGCAGCAACTGCGCTACTTCGGCACTCCCACTTCCGTACGCAAATGCCTTGACCATGACCATGATACGGGTATCGCGGCCTACACATTGGCGGTAATAGTTGAGGTTGTGGGTCAGAGCGTCTAAATTAATTTCAAGTACTGTTCCGTGTACTTTTTGCTGGAGTCTTTGGATGATTCGCTCAAATTCAAAAGGCCGCGCTCCTTTGACAAGCACAGTGGCATCTTTCAAGGTATCGGTCGTCAATGAGTCTAAAAATGCTTGAGTAGAGGGATAAAATTCGGCAGGTAAATGAAAGACTGCTGCATTTCGGACAAAGGCATCGCCTATGCCAATTAGTTTTTGAATGTTTTTTTCGGTCAAAAGTCGTTGAATATCAGCATATAAATCTGCCTCCTTTTGTCCTGTTTGCAGTAGGTCGGAGAGAATCACTACCTTTTGAGGGCGTTGGTGCTGCTGTTCCAAAAACTGTAAAGCAATGTTCAGGCCGCCCCAGTCGTTGTTGTAGGTATCATCAATGAGATAACAGCGATTGATGCCCTCTTTGAGTTCGAGGCGCATGGGTACAGAGCGCAGCCCTCGTAGCCTGTGGGTTATTTGGGCAGGAGAAACTCCCCAAAAAAGCATAAACAGCAAACAATGCGTGATGTTTTCGAGCGAAGCCTCATCGCTAAACGGAACCTCAAAAACAAAGCCATTAAATCGGGTGTCGGCAGATTGGAGTTGGATTTTGGTGTAATCGGCTATTTTTTCCCACCAGACTCCAACACGACCGGTGGCTGCAAGCCCCCAACTAATGTACTCACAAGTTGGATTGACCGATTGGAGTATGAGTTTGATTTCTTGATCTATGGGTTCATAGTCAGCCCTGTAAATCAGCGTTTGGCATTGGGTAAAAAGATGCAATTTTTCGACAATCTTCTGCTTTTGACTCCTAAACCCTTCGTCGTGGGCGGTACCGATATTGGTAAAAATCCCGATGTCAGGTCGAATGATTTGCTGTAAAGGCTTCATTTCGTGAGGCTGCGAAATACCCGCCTCAAAAATCCCCAGCGTGTGTGTATCGTTGATTGGCCAGACCGACAGCGGCACACCTATTTGCGAATTATAGCTTTTGGGACTTTTGACTACCCGCTCTTGGGAAGCCATCAACTGCCCCAGCCACTCTTTGACTATCGTTTTGCCATTGCTCCCCGTGATACCCACTACTGGCAAATGGAATCGGTTTCGATGATATTGTGCCAACGATTGCAATGCTTTCAGGCTGCTTTCGACTACCCAAAAGGTAGCTTCCGGCATCGCCGCGAGTAGGGTAGGGTCGAAGGCTTTTTTTTCAACAAAAAACTTTCTAACGCCCTTTTGATAAAGAGAGGCTATGAATTGGTGTCCATCGTGCCGAAAGCCCTTAATTGCAAAAAAAACGGTAGGTGCTGGAAAAACCAACTGTCGGCTATCGGTCAGCAAATAGGCATCGGTGGGGATTTCTTCAGGGTCGAATTGGTGTCTGATCATTCGTCATGATGGTTTCTGACCCCCATATCAGAGGTCATCAGAGAAAAAAAGGAATTACTCAAAAAAGCGCGGATGGAAATTCATCAAAAAAACCTCATCGGTAGCACGCGTAACGGCAGTGTAAAGCCAGCGGACAAACTCGCGGTTGATTTGATCTTCATGCAAAAATCCTTGATTGACAAAAACGGCTTTCCACTGCCCTCCTTGCGATTTGTGGCAAGTAAGCGCGTAGGCAAACTTCACTTGTAGTGCATTGAGATAAACATCTTGACGGAGGGCTTCGGTACGAGCCTTTTTGGATTTGAGGTATTGATAGTCTTGAGATACTGCTTCGTACAATCTTCGGCTTTCTTCTTGGCTCAACGACGGTGTAGAGGAATGTAGCGTATCCAAAAATATTTTAGCTTCAAACGGCGGTTGTTCTTCATAGTCAAGCAGTTGAAGCTCTACGGTGGCAAACCTAAAACCGTGTACCTCTTCCTGACGACGAATGCGCTTCACTTCTACAAAATCGCCATTGGCCAAAAAACCCGCAGGGGAGTCTTCGTCGAGGACGGTGTAGTTGTTGCGTACAATCATCAGTAAATCGCCCGCTTCGAGTTCGTCTTCGGCACCATTGATTTGTCGTCTGATGAATTGATTGAGTTGGACGGCCTCGCGATTGGAGCGCGTGATGATGGTTACGTTTTCGCGCCCATGCCGCTCATAAGCATAGCGGAGGCCATCTTCGAGGCGTTCGCTGGGCATTTTATAAAAATCTTTTAAGCCTTTGGTTTGAAGGCGTATATCGAGGCGTTCGAGAGGGAGTATCTCACGGAGTTGGGTAGCGTTTTTCAAGATGCCCGAATGTTGTCCTTGTCGTGTAACCTCCGTGAGTTCTTGTTCAAAGACACTCATGTAATAATTGCTTTCGAGAAATGCTTTGTCGAGGGCGGGGCTGAGGTCTTTGTTGATAGGGGGGAGCTGGGCTATATCTCCTACGATGAGGAGCTTATTGCCGATGCCCTCAAAAACATATTCAATCAAATCAGAGAGCAACCCCCGCGAACCAAACTCGGCCTCGTCCGAAATCATCGAGGCTTCGTCTATGATAAAAAGCGTATCGCGGTGCTTGTTGGATTGCAGCTCAAAATGCAGCGAGCCGGTATAGGGGTCGGCTA
>JBKBKL010000183.1:0-7248 GCA_046294665.1 Runella sp. | reverse complement strand
ATCCAACTTTAAAAAAAACTTTATAGGGAAAACAGAATTCTTATGTATCAAGATGAAGCCAGTTTTAGACAAGACCCAACTTTGTATCGCACCTGGGCAAGAATAGGCCATCAGCCTCAAATATTTACATATGGAAGACGGAATACTCAACATGTATTTGGTGCAATTTCTGTAAATACTTTGCATTTTCTCTATAAATTTGTTGAAGTTTGTAATGCTATTACACATCTTAAGTTTTTAGAATATATGGTTAAAAAATTTTATCCTAACAAAATTTTTCTTGTTATAGACAATGCCCGTTATCATAAAGATGAACAAGTAAAACTCTGGTGTAAAGATAATAAAAAATATATTGAATGCTGGTTTCTTCCACCATATTCGCCAGAATTTAATCCTATGGAATCTATCTGGAAATATACAAGAAAACAGGGAACTCATAATCGCTTTTTTTCCAGCTATAGCGCAAACTGGCTTGAAAGCCGCTACGAATAAAATCAGGGTTACGCCCCAGAAAATCTCGGTTGGTATAATTATAGCCTATACTTATGATAGTACGAGGAGTTTTGCGGTCGAGAAGGCGGGCGATTTTGCCTGGAAACAAAATCTGAGGAAAAATCAGTGCAGTATTGGCTCCCAGTTCGAGGGTACGAACTAAGCTTTGGTTGTTGTTGAGGCCGAGTTGCGCATCTAAAGCACCGCGCAAAGAAAACTCTAAGTTTTCCAACCCCCCAAAAATATTACGTACCCTAAACGTACCATTCAGAAAGGGACCCGGTAAGTTTTGCACTACGTTTACGCCTCCTTCGCCTGTAAGTTGGTAGCGGTCTTGGGGTATGACCCTGACGAGGGTGTTGATTTGTCCGGCTAATGTATCGGTTTGTATATTGATAAACCGAAACTGATCCAATACACTCAACTGCCGGTAAGTTTCGTCCCAGTCATTTTGGCGGTAGAGTGCTTGAGGTCGTATCAAAATCTTGCTATCAAGAATTTTGGGAGCATAGTAATGCTTGGGCGTAAAAGTATATGAGATACCTCGATACCTAAGCGAATCGCGACCTGTTATCTGTACAGTAGTAGGTACACCCTCAACCTGAAAACCTACCGTACCTACATGATAGCGCAAATGCTGTGTCTGATTGCGAGGATAGTTAATCTGCAAACCCAGTATATCTACAATATGATAGAGGCTGTCAGTGGCTGAATCATGGGCGGTGGTATCTATCAAAAAACCACCAAACTGTTTGCCGATGGCATTCTGAACAGGACGAAGATAGTTTCGTTCAAACCCAAAATAGCCGTTGTTACGTAAAAGCCGCTCTATCCGAACACTTTCGTTGGCTACGTCGCTGTTGCGGTAGTTATTGCCTGATTTGAGGTATGAGTTTTTAAGATGATTACTTAGCAGACTATCTATATCTTTATCAGTTTGGGTTCGAAGGTTGATATGCCGTAGTATGTAGGGTAATCCTTCATTGATGATGTAAGTAGTACGAATCCGACCCAAAACTGTATCTATTTGATATGTTACTTTGGCATCTCGGTAGCCTTGATTGACCAGATAACTCTTGATTTTGAGGGCATTATTACGGGTATTTTTGTCAGAATAATATACCGGAGGCTCCCCAAAAGTACGCATTAACCAATTGCCTTCTTCTACACGTAGCCGATACCTATTGGACAGACGAGTATATTTGCGGCGAGCTTTACTGAGTTTACGCGGTTGGTTGCCTATATCTTGGAGTTGGCGTTCGTAGCGAGCATTGAGCGAGTCGAGAGCGGCAGCGGGCTTGGAGCGATCGTAGCGTTTGTCGAGAGATTGATAAATCCATAAAGAAGGAGTAACACCCGGTAGCCCCAACAGTTTTTTGTTGGGTCGCTGTGGGAGCAGGGGCTGCAAGGCTTCGGTTTTGATGGATACGTTACCCCGAAAACTTTGATTTCCAAGCAAATATTCTCCTTTTTGCGCTCTATTTTTGGGAGTACAACCCACCAACATAGAAAACCCCAAAAAGATAAAAGTGACATAATTTTTCAACATCTGTAAAACTACGTTCGTACCGGTTCTTAACGATAAACACGTCGTTCAATTAAACAATTTTTCGACCAATGCTCTCCAAAAATACAATCAAATATCTACATTCTTTACAACTTAAGAAAAACCGTGTAGCCTGCGGAGCGTTTTTGGTAGAAGGAGCCAAGAGCGTATTAGAAGCATTAACGTCTGATTTTGAGGTCGAAATGGTGGCCATGACCGAAGCGTTTGGGCAAGTAAACGGGCATTTGTTTAAACGCCCTGACTTTAGAATAGAAATAGCTACCGCCGAAGAATTGGCCAAAGCCGGAACACTCCAAACCAACGACACCGCCTTGGCTGTCCTCAAAACCAAACCCAATGAGTTCTTGGAAGCTACTTCCGACGAATACGTGCTTGTATTGGACGACATTCGCGACCCCGGCAATCTTGGGACTATCATTCGCATAGCCGACTGGTACGGCCTATCCAAAATCGTTTGTAGCCATACCACCACCGACTGGTACAACCCCAAAGTGATAGCCGCCAGCAAAGGGTCTTTTGTACGAGTGAGAGGCTTCTATACAGATTTGGAAGTATATTTTGAACAGATTCAAAAAATATCAACGTCGGTCAATGTTTATGGTACTTTTTTGGAAGGCACAAGTATTTATCAAACTGTATTCAGTACTTCGGGGTATATCGTTTTGGGCAATGAGTCGCATGGTATCAGTGAGGCTACCGCCAAGTGGGTCAGTCAAAAGATTACCATTCCACGATTTGGAGAAGCAGAATCGCTCAATGTAGGCATAGCTACGGCAATCGTACTCGACAACTGGCGGCGCGGCCAACTTTAAAGCATCGAAAGACGTGAGGACTCGGCGGCATTATCGGCCAATTCTCGTGCTTGCTCTTTGCCGAGGTAAAGGTCAATCAAGTAATGGGCTATGTACAAAATGGGAGTCATCAACAAAGCCACACAGCCTTTGTAGAGGTAGTTGATAGTGCCGACTTGCATCACTTGCAGCGTGGACCAGTTGCCAAATAAATAGAATGCAATAAAAATCACCACAAAACTATCTATCAACTGCGAAAAGAGCGTGGAACCCGTAGCCCTAAGCCAAATATGTTTGCTTCCGGTACGTCGGCGAAGCCACGAAAACACACTCACATCGAGCAATTGCCCTATTAAAAAAGCCACGATAGAACCTATCATAATGCCCAGCCCCTGCCGAAAGATTTGATTGAAAGCACCGTCTATATTCATAGCATTGCCGAGGCTATCTTTGTTGTTGATTTCGAGCCAAAACTGTGCCGGTGGGAGTGAAGTTGTAGCATAAATAACCACATACATATAGGCAATGAAGCCCGCTGTCAAGTAAGATATACGTTTTACACCTTTTTTGCCAAAATATTCGTTGATAATGTCGGACGTGATAAATACAATGGGCCAATTGACCACCCCTGCCGACATATTGAAGTCGAGGGGGGCTCCCCATACAGGTAGCTGTGCTGGGGCAAGACCCAAGAGGGCTTCTACCGAAAAAATTTTAACACCAATGATTTCGGCGATGAGGGCGTTGGTCAAGAAAATACCACACAAAAACAGAAAGAGAAACTGTTTTTTTTGTTCAAAGGGAGCAGAGATAGGTGGCATTAATGCAGAAGTATAAGTTTGTTTAAGAATATAACCCAAAAATTAAACAAAATGTTCAGCGATAAACCCAACAATTCAATTATCATTTAACTTCTCACACCATGCGCTTGATTTTTACAGTTTTATGGGTCGGGCTGTTATGCTTTCAACGTATATACGCTCAAAATAATGCCAAATATTTAGTTTTGTTGAAAGACAAAGCCAATTCTCCATTTTCTATTTCCAATCCAAAAGCATTTTTAAGCGAACGCTCCATCGCCCGAAGACTCCGACAACAAATCTCGATTACTACACGCGATTTGCCTGTTTCTCCTTCATACATTTCCCAAATTCGCCAAACTGGTAGCAAAGTTTGGTTTACTTCACGCTGGCTCAATGCCGTGTTGGTAGAAGCTACCCCCTCCCAGCTCCATGCCGTTCGTCAGTTATCTTTTGTCAAAGGGATAGAGTTCAATCGGCCTTTGGCCAATGCGCGCCTATCAGCTGAAAATCAAGTACAGGAGCGGCATCACAAATTTGGTACCGAAGCTCTCGAATACGGGGCTTCTCTCAATCAAATCCAAATGCTGGGTATTGACAAAATGCACGAACAAGGCCATACTGGCAAAGGCGTTTGGGTGGCTATTTTAGACGGTGGATTTCGTAATTCAAACACGAATATTGCACTTAAAACTTTATTTGACGAAAAAAGGGTAATCGGCACTTATGATTTTGTCAGAAACGAAACCAGCGTCTATGAAGACGATGCCCACGGCAACAATGTACTGAGTATCATGGCTTCTCTAAGACCCAACGCCCTTATTGGGTCTGCTTTTGGGGCTTCGTATCTACTTCTCCGTACCGAAGATGCTGCTACCGAAACCCGCCTCGAAGAAGCCAACTGGCTTTTTGCCGCCGAATATGCCGATAGTGTAGGCGTGGACATCATCAACAGTTCGTTGGGTTATTACAATTTTGACAATCCTGCCGACGATTATAAATATGCCGATATGAACGGACGTACTACGCTCGTAACTCGTGCTGCCGCTTGGGCAGCAGCGGCAGGTATAGTCGTAGTCGTATCGGCAGGCAATGAGGGCAACGTAGCATGGCGATACATCACCGCCCCTGCCGATGCCGACTCGATTTTGGCGGTAGGAGCGGTCAATGGTGCTCAAATCCGAACAGCCTTTAGTTCGATAGGCCCTACTGCCGACGGGCGCGTCAAGCCTGACCTATGCGCGCAAGGGCAAGCTACTGTACTCTCAAACCAGTTTGGCAATACGACCATTGGCAATGGGACTTCTTATTCGTCGCCCCTGATAGCGGGGCTGGCTGCTGGTTTTTGGGAAGCCTTTCCCCAGCTTTCTGCTATGCAGGTCATAGACTGTTTGCGCAAAGCAGGCGATCGTTTCAATGCCCCCACGCCCGAATATGGCTTCGGGATTCCTACCTTCGAGCGCGCCGCCGACATCGCTCGCCGCGACTATGACTACCTTTTTCAAAATGCCGATAGCACCGTCGTTTATCCTAATCCGATTTCAGTATCAACACCCTTACAGATTCGTTGGGGGAAAGAATTTGATAAAAACAACCTAAGTTCTACTTTATATGATATTTCGGGGAAAACGTGGCTATATCAACAGGCCAGTACCTCGCAGGTGATCAGTCGTCTGCCATTACCTTCGTCGCTGCCAGCGGGTATTTATTTTCTCAAGTTGAACGATAACCGCCGTGAACGAGTTTTCAAAATAATCGTTTCAAATTGAAATGCTTGAAGCCTTGAAATAATGAGCACGAGGCCGAGCCTCGCGCCATCAGAAGGCTTGAAGCCTTGAAATAATGAGCACGAGGCCGAGCCTCGCGCTATCAAAAGGACAGTCAAAACTCAAAACTCATTACTCACAACTAAATGACAAAGCCTCATCTCAAAATCGCCGTAGTATCGGACGTGGTATGTCCGTGGTGCTATATTGGCAAACGCCGCTTGGAAAAAGCGGTCGTACAGCTAAAAGATACACATACCTTCGAGATTAACTATCTGCCTTTCCAACTATCGCCCGATACGCCGCTGGAAGGCGAAAATACCAAAGTGAGATTGGTCGAAAAATTTGGTGGGGAAGAACGATACACCCAGATTTTACGTAAAGTATCTGACGTAGCAGCAGGGGAGGGGCTACGGTTCAATCTTGAAAATCAAGAGATTTCGCCCAATACCTATCACTTGCATCGGCTCGTTGGCTTTGCTCAACGACATGGTAAACAACTCGAAATGGTAGAGGCATTATTCAAAGCCTATTTTGAAGAGGCTATCAATCTGGCCAATAAAGTAGAGGTCATGGCACTGGCCGAAAAAATAGGATTGAATATTCACGAAGTAGCTGCCTTTTTGGACTCCGACGAAGGTAAAGATGAACTCGAAGCACAACTTTACCAAAACCGCCTCATGGGCATCAGTGGTGTGCCTTACTATATCATCAATGACCGATATGCTATTTCGGGGGCGCAACCGACAGAAGTATTTTTGGAAGCCTTGCCCGATATAGCACTCAAAGCTCCTATCGAAGGCCAAACGTGCGATACTACCACAGGTTTATGTTAATGCGGTATAGCTGATGCCACCTCGTACTTCTACCAATGCTCTTTTGGGAGCCGCTTTTCTGATGGCTACCTCGGCAGTAGGGCCGGGGTTTTTGACCCAAACGACTGTTTTTACTCAACAGCTATTAGCCAGCTTTGGCTTTGTGATTTTACTCTCTATCCTACTGGATTTGGGCGTACAACTCAATGTTTGGACGATTGTCGCAGTGGCCGAAAAACGCGCCCAAGACATTGCCAACGAACTTTTCAATGGATTGGGTTATCTACTGTCGGCTTTGATTATAGTAGGTGGGCTGGCTTTCAATATCGGCAATGTAGCGGGGGCAGGATTGGGGCTGGAAGTAGTTTTGGGGCTGCCTATTTGGATAGGTTCTTCGATGACTGCCCTGGTGGCTATCGTACTTTTTTTGCTACCACAAGCGGCAAGGGTCATAGACCATCTGGTCAAATATTTGGGGGTACTGATGCTATTACTCATTGGCTATGTTGTCTTTTCGGTACGGCCGCCAGTGGGAGAGGCATTGCTACGTACTTTATGGCCGCATGAGTTTGATGCCGTGGCTACCATTACGCTGGTGGGTGGTACGGTAGGGGGGTATATTACGTTTGCGGGAGGGCATCGGCTGCTGGAGGCAGGGATTAAGGGCCAAAGGTCTTTGTCGCAGGTCAAGCGAAGTGCTATCACGGGTATTTTGGTTACATCACTGATTCGTTTTTTTTTATTTTTGGCCGTTTTGGGCGTTTTGTATAAAGGAATGAGCCTCTCCACAGACAACCCTGCTGCCTCGGTGTTTTCGTTGTCAGCAGGGTCGTTGGGGTATCGTTTGTTTGGGGTGTTGATGTGGAGTGCCGCGCTTACGTCTGTTATCGGTTCTGCCTATACGTCGGTGTCGTTTTTACGTAGTTTTAACCCATTTCTCCAAAAGCATCATAGCGGGATTTCTGTTGGGTTTTTTGGTTTTTGTACGGGTGTATTTTTGGGTGTGGGGAAACCAGT
>JBKBKL010000182.1:0-7287 GCA_046294665.1 Runella sp. | reverse complement strand
ACAAAATTGGTTTGGGAAAACCCCTATCCCTAAATCCCTTTCCCCAAAGGAGAAAGGGACTTTAAATTGCCCAAATTCTCTCAATTCATTTTTTATTGAGTATAATTTGTTTCTTTGTGGGCTTCAACCTTATATTTTTATGTTCTCTTTTTTTAGTCCCCGTTCTTCCCTACAATACACCGATTTGGCCCTTTTGATATTACGAGTAGGGATGTCGTTTTTTTTGGCGCATCATGGCTTCGAAAAACTCCAAAACTACCTCAATGGCTCGCGCGATTTCCCCGATCCGATTTTTCTGGGGCCTAACATCTCTTTTTTGCTCACCATTTTTGCAGAGTTTTTCTGTGCTATCGCTGTGGCGTTGGGTTTGTTTACACGATTTGCCTCTGCTGTCTTAGTGATTCTATTTGTCATTATATGCTTCGTATTACATCTATCCGAGCCACTTAGTGAGAAAGAACACGCCTTGATGTACTTGTTTACGTACTTGGCTATTTTATTGACAGGTGCAGGCCGATATTCCTTAGACCACAAGTTGTTTCAACGGCAATGATGAAGTAGGTCTATCAGTTTGATAGCTTCGGCGGCTTCGCGTACATCGTGTACTCGCAAAATGCTCGCTCCGTTGAGTAAAGCTACGGTATGTAGTACGGTAGTGCCGTTGAGGGCTTGGTCGGGTGTGAGGTCGAGCTTGCGCCAAATCATAGACTTGCGCGAAACCCCCACCAGCAGCGGTACGTCCAGCATTTGAAAAGTTCTCAACTCTCGCAGCAGCACGTAGTTTTGGTCAGCGTTTTTGGCAAAACCAAACCCCAAATCGGCAATGATGTCTTTGACCCCCAACTGCCGAAGTTGATAGATTTTGGCTTGCAGCTCGCGCAGCACGTCTGTTATCAAGTCGTCGTATTGGTTGAGTTGGGTCATGGTTTGAGGATTACCTCTGCTGTTCATCAGGATATAGGGTATACCCAGTTGGGCCACCGTCGAAAACATTGCCACATCGAGATTGCCCCCGCCGATGTCGTTGATGACGTGCGCCCCGGCAGCTACACACTGCTTGGCTATCGAGGCTCTGAAAGTATCTATCGAAATAAACGCTTCGGGGAATTTATGAGCTAAGATTTCTACGGCGGGCAGTACCCGCCTCAATTCTTCGTCTTCGGGTACGGGGTCGGCATGGGGACGAGTGGAGTGGCCGCCCACATCGAGAAAAGTAGCCCCGTCTTTGAGCATTTTTTCGGCTTTGCGGCATACGTCATCTTGTTGTATGACTCTACTTCCTCCATAAAACGAATCGGGGGTGACGTTGAGAATCCCCATGATTTGGGGAGTAGAGAAATTGATGAGCCGTCCGGCTATATTCAGCGTTTTTGGCATGGGTTATTTTGTTTGGAAAGGCATTTTGGCCAAATTTAACTACTTTTGTAAGTCCAAAACTATGGTTGTTGAGGAACGATTTGAAACGCAAAGTATGAGTAACCTAACGAAATAAACAAGACAAATAGCATGGGCAAAAGGTGATGAAAATGAAATATCCCAGAAAGTTATCATCAGGTGCTAACAATACCGTTATTGTACTTTCAGATACGGAAGTAGCCAAACTCTTTACAGGCGATACTCGTTCGGATATTGGCTCGGAAGCCGAAAAAATGAAATTTGCCAACACCATCAATCAGTTGGTTGTCAGATTTATACGCCTCGATTATAGCGAAGATTTGCAAGCCGAAATGCTCGTCATGGAACGCCTCAAACCCTTGGATTATAGAGCTTATGAAGTAGAAATGAGGGAAATTTGGTACTCGGTTTTTGAAGACGAATTGTTGGAGTTGCATAGAGCGGGTTTTGTCCACCGCGACCTCAAACGTCCCTCTGACATAGGTGGCTTGGCTTTCGACAATATCCTTCTTACCGAAAAAGGATTACGTTTGATTGACACCGGAATCTCGGCACTTCGCGCACAAGTCAATGATAAAATTTTTGAAAAATATGTAGAAAAAGAGCGTCAAGAAATGGAAGAGTTTAAAGAGTACTTTTTAAACAGATAACTTTTGAGTAAAATTCATCAACGAAAAAAAAGAGTAGCCCTCCCACCAATTCAATCAACAGTTCAACCACTCCTCAAAAAATGCAACAAACAGAGCGCGAATATCGAAGCGTCATTGCTCGCTGTCAAGAAATTTTCTCCCAAAAAAACCAAGACTACGGCCCGTCGTGGCGTATCTTGCGACTGCCGTCTATCACCGACCAGATTTTTATCAAAGCCCAACGAATCCGTACTATCCAAGAAAATGGCTACTCGCGGGTAGAGGAAGGCCAAGTACCTGAGTTTATCGGAATCATCAATTATTGTGTGATGGCATTGATTCAGATTGAATTGAAAGAAGACCGAAGTACAGCGTACACCGCCGCCCAACTGACAGATATGTACGATACTCAAATAGAGGAAGTGATACGGCTGCTATTTGACAAAAACCATGACTACGGCGAAGCATGGCGCGATATGCGCGTGAGCAGCATGACCGATATTATCTTGATGAAACTCCTAAGAATCAAACAGATAGAAGACAATGAAGGCAAGACACTCATTTCGGAAGGAGTCAAATCCGGCTACCAAGACATCATCAATTATGCTGTTTTTTGTTTGATTAAATTGGGAATCGTAGAACAAACCAAAGAAAACTAATATTTCTGACGACGAATGAAAATCATAGCACACATAGTCCGCATCATAGTAGGAGTGATTTTTATTTTTTCGGGGCTGGTCAAACTCAACGACCCTACCGGTACTCAAATCAAACTCGAAGAATATTTCGAGGTCTTTGCCACTGATTTTGCCTTCATGCACGACTTCTGGATAGCGTTGATTCCTTACGCGCTTTATTTTTCGATTTTGATGTGTGCCGCCGAAGTGGTGTTGGGGGTGGCACTGCTGGTGTCGTGGCGGCTCAAACTCATCAACTGGATTTTGCTTGGGCTGATTGTATTTTTCACGTTCTTGACGTTTTACTCGGCTTATTACAACAAAGTAACCGATTGTGGCTGCTTTGGCGATTTTGTCAAACTCAAACCGTGGACTTCGTTTGGTAAAGACGTGGTATTGCTGGTGTTGATTTTGTTTTTGATTTGGCAATCGAGCCTATTTAAGTCGCTACGTACAGGCTGGTTGGTGGGGCTATCGGCTATTTTTTCGCTGGGGTTGGCTATTTATGCCATTCGGTATTTGCCTCCTTTCGATTTTCTTCCCTACAAAGTCGGAAACAATATTCCCCAACTCATGCAGCCCTCAGAGCCATTGCGCTACAAATACATCATGGAAAAAGACGGCAAGACCCAAGCGTTTGAGAAGTTTCCGACCGATACCACCTATAAATATAAAGATATGGTGTTGGTCAATGAATACGCCAAACCCAAAATCACCGACTACAAAGTGTGGAACGATGAAGGCGATTTTACACAGCAAACTTTTGAAGGTCAAAAACTCATTATCATCATCAAAAACGGCGACGAACTCAACACCGCCAGTCTGGCTGGTATCCGCAAACTCATCATGGATTTGAAAGAAACCTCGGTAGTGCCGCTCATACTTACCTCATTGAGCCAAGACCAAATCGAGCAGATACGCTCGGCGCACTTACTCGAAGTACCCTACTACTATGCTGACGGCACCGTTTTGAAAACAATAGTGCGCTCCAATCCGGGGATATGGTTGCTCCAAAATGGCACTGTCAAAGGCAAATGGCATTACAACACTACCCCTACGGCAGAGGAGGTTTTGAAAAGAGTGCGCCCATGAAAAATATTTTTTTGATAGGGCTGCCGTCGTCGGGTAAAACTACCTTAGGCAAACAACTCGCCCGCCATATCCGCTACCGATTTGTGGATACTGACGCACTCATCGTCAAAAACGAAGGCATGAGTATTGCAGATATTTTTGCTCATAAAGGCGAAGATGCTTTCCGCCAAATGGAGGCCAATATACTTCGGGCTATTCGCCCCGACTCCAAGTTGATTGTGGCTACGGGCGGTGGGCTGCCGTGTTTTCATCAAAATATGGATTATATCAAAATACACGGCATCAGTATTTTTTTGGATATACCTCCCGGTATTGTGGCAGAGCGTATTCGACAGCATAGCACTGACGATCGCCCACTTTATCAGCAGCACGACCGGCAGTTGCTCGATACGATTATGAAAAAATATATGGAGCGGTTGCCTTTTTACCAACAAGCCGATTTTATTATCAAAAACGATAATATCGAAGTTAAACAGCTACTCGACGTATTGCACAAAACGATTGCATTTTAGTAGCGGCAAAAAAGCATAGTAGTTACAACAAACAATTTTTGTAGTGTTTTCAATTTGATTTGATGATAAACGTAATATTTTTAAAAATATTTTTCATAAAATCTGTAATGCCCTGATAGTCAATTTCTAACATACTTGACATTTTTGCTAAACTTTTACTAAAAGCAATTCATGTACTTTGCCAGTCGCCAGCCGATAGCGTCGGAGGCCGTTGGAGGGTGCGCCGAGTGTCGGAAGGGGAAGGGCTTCGTCGGCAGGTACGACCAGTTCGCCTTCGCAGCCTTGGGGCAGTACAATGCGTAATTTTCGATTGCCCAACGGCCCACTGGCTTCAAAATGAATCGGCCCTTGTAGTGTATGATTCACTAAGGAGAGCCGCTCCAAATCGCCTAACTGAGGGCGGATTTGTACTTTTTTGAAAGCAGGAGCAAGCGGTTCGATGCCGGCCAGATTCATGTACGTAACAAACAGCGGTGCCACAGGGCAATGGCTCCATTGCTGGGTGCTATCGTGGCGCACGTGCCACCATTCGGCCAAAGTATTGTTTTCTACTACCGATTCAATCTGGTACCATTTGCCACGAAAATCATCAATGATAGGTTGAACAATTCCTACCTTAGCCAATGCCCAGTATCTCCAGTTGGCGTTGGCTGGGTACGAAAGCCCAAGATTGGAGGGAGGTGTAGCCAAAGATCGCGCACAAAACTTGGTGTTATTTTGGGGGCATTGGTCAAACAATATAGCCGTAGCCAATGACCGATCGCAGAGGCGTTCTTCATTTTCTTCGGCCACCCAGGGCAAATTATTGATAAACACTCCCTTCGAGGCACTCCAAAAAGTCTTGACGACGGCTGCTTGTATTTCGCTTCCGATAGTTTTGGCGCGATTGGCCATACTCCACATACCAAAAGCCTCACAAAGAGGTGCAAAAGCGCGCTGCATCATGGCTGCGATGTAGAGATTGAAGGCACAGGTTTTGTGGCGTTGGCGTTTGTAGGCACTATGGTCTATCCATACCACAGGTACACCCAGATTTTCGACTGGTAGGAGGCCATCAGTACCTCTGATTTTGAGGATATAATGGAAAAACTTGGTCAAACGAGGCATGACCTCTTGCAGGGCGAGTTTATCGCCGGTGTAGAGATAATAATGCCAGCAGTCGAAGTTGAAACCTACGCCGTGATCGAGCAGCGGCCCCCAGGGAGTGAGTTCGAGTTGCCGCTCCATGAGTCGTGCCAAGCGGTCGAAGGCCGGCCACGCATCGAGAAAGTAGCCATCGAGCGTCATACCTTGACTATACGTATTGACAAAGCGCGCATGAAGAAGCCTATCGCCGAAGGCGTTGTGGAGGCAGTGTATCACATGACCTACATCTCCACTGTACTGTTGTCGTTCGCGGGCCATACCGTCCACGATAGTTTCTTGGGCGCAGTTGTGAATGGTATTGACGCACGCTTCGAGTACTTTTTGGATTTTGGCATCGCTACATTCAAATTGGGGTAGCTGCTCCCACGGGTAGCGGCGGCGGCGCATACCTACGTTTGTTACGATGACCTCACCCTCTGCCCTGTGAATGTGTAACTGCACCCAGCGGAAGGCTTCATAGTCGAAGGTTTCAAAATAATTGGTACCTGCACGACATACAAACCTTGTCCAAGAGTTAAATTTGGTGTTGAGCAATGGCTCACCTCCTACCAAGTGAGCCTCCTGTACCATGAGTTCTATGACGGTACCGCTGGGGGCATTGATAGTAAAATACGGAAATCCAACGGCTTGTTCTGCAAACTCAAACGTAAGAATAGCCCCCCGCTGCCCGTCGAGATTGAGTGTCCAGCGTTGAGGAGTATTGCTCGTAACGCACGGAAGGCGCAAGACCTCATAAGCATCGGGTGTACCAAACTCGAAGTATTCTTCGGGGGTACGCCTCCAGCGAAGCCAAAAAGATTCGGCCAAGCGCAAAGCAGGTATGAGGGTTTCTTGGATAAGCGGTACACTTCTTTCACGAAGTTGAGTATTGGGTACTTCTCCTGCCAAGTCGAGCATATATTCTCGAATATTGGCATTGATGGCGGGTTTGTTGGCGGGATTGTCGAGTTCGAGGGCAGGGAGCCATTGGTCGTAGGGTATGTAGTCGGGGGTCGTCCATTTTTGGGGATACTGCCGCGCATCAAATTCTTCTTGGAAAGCCCTCAAATACCAGCGTTTGTACTGACCGGGCCGCCAACTTCGGGCTATCAGCGTCTGCCAATTTTGGTCTGAGATGACTTGGGTACGTCGGCCATTGGCATACTCGATGTCGAGTTTGAAAATAAAACCGGGTTTGCCGATGGGCCAAGTGCCGTCGCCATGCCCATAGAAAAGCACTTGCGTTCCAATCACGTTTTGGCCAGCTACCAAAAAAGGAGTCAAGTCCATGGGGTCGGCTTCGGCCCAGCGGGGGTCGGCGGGAGCAGGGCCGAATTGAATACGTTGTCCATTGACAAAGAGTAAGTAGCGGCTATCGCCCAAAAGGTAGCCCGTTGCGCGTGTGGGTTTTTGTGTGAGGGTCAGTTCTCTACGAAACAGCACGACGGTATTGGGGAGGCATCGGGTCATCGGATACCAAATCCAGCGCGCTGGCGAGAGGTCTAAGTTGAGTTGGGGCAGAAGAAGGGCTTCAATTTTTTCATTTTCAATCTTATTCTCTATCGTCTGTTGGGGCTTGGGCCACAACAAAGAAAAACTACCCGCAGAAGAGTGTTTTAGGAAAGAGCGTCGTGATGAGTTGAATGGCATGACCGAGGGTTTGAGTTTTAACCTCTAAAATATTTGCTTTTAGGAGTTATACTCAAATTTTCTGAACCTCTATCCCTCGATAATGATTATTACTCATGTTACTCAAATTTGGGTAGTTACGTTTTGGAAGAAGGTTTCTCTACAAAACTTGCGCCTCTCCGAGGCTTGAGGGACTTTTTGGGTGGTTTTTCTCTACAAAACTTGCGC
>JBKBKL010000181.1:0-7288 GCA_046294665.1 Runella sp. | reverse complement strand
ACATAATGAGGATACAGATAGCGTACCCACAGCTCCACCCATGCTACTGCAAATTGTTTGTTGGGGTAGTTGGGGTCTAAACCGACGAGTTGATGATGGCTCATGTTGTCGTAAGCATCATGGCTGCTGGTAACTAAACAAACCAAATCAGCATTAAAAAAACCCTTTTTCTTCAAAAAAGCAAAGGCATTGTCAGGACCCCATGAACCTGCCGATACATTGAGCACACGTACTCGATGCTGATAGTGCTGGGTGAGTTTTTTTTCTAAAAGAGTCGAAGCCAAGTCGTCGTGGTCGGTGGGATTGCCGCCATTGACTACCGAGTCGCCTACGAGGAGTACTACGGTCGTATCTTGTGGAGCGATTGGGTCGCTACGCATCGAAACCTCGTTGGTACGGACTACATTCAAAAATCGAAAGCGATGTTGGTTTGGAGCCAAAACGTATTCAAAATCAGCGTCTTCGATGTATAAAGGAGCATCACAAAACCCAAAAACGAAGCGTAAAATGAGTTCGCCGATTAGCAGTAAGATAGCTAAAATGAAAAATAATTTGTGCACAAACTTCTTTTTTTTACCAACCATGATGAAAACTCAAGCGTTTACCGTACTGACTTTCATCAAAAACCCCATTGGAATACACCAAGTGTCCTGATACTACGGTATGCGTGATACGAGAATGGAACGTTTGCCCCTCCAAAGGCGACCAGCCGCATTTGAACAGAAGGTTTTCTTTCGTTACGGTCGTGGTTTGGTTTAAGTCCACCAGCACCAAATCAGCCCAGTAGCCTTCGCGGATATACCCTCGGCGGTCTATGCCAAAAATATCGGCCACCGTATGGCTCATTTTTTCTACTACGCGCTCTATGGTTATCTTTTTTTGGTGGACAAACTCCAGCATGATATTGAGCGAATGTTGTACTAATGGCAGTCCCGAAGGAGCCGACCAGTAATCAGCCGATTTTTCGTCCCATGTATGGGGCGCATGGTCAGTAGCGATGACATCTATTCGATTGTCCAACACCGCTTGAAGGATTTTTTCTTTGTGGTGCGCGGCTTTGATGGAGGGATTGCATTTGATTTGATTGCCCAAACGAGCATAATCATCTGCATCAAACCAAAGATGATGTACACACGCCTCGGCAGTGATGCGCTTCGATTGGCCGTCGGTAGGGCGTACTTCAAAAAGTTGGGTTTCCTCACCCGTCGAAATATGTAGGATATGAAGTCGGGTATTGTATTTTTTGGCCAATTCGACAGCAAGCGTCGAAGATTTCAAGCAGGCTTCTTCGTCCCGTACTAAGGGGTGAACATCGGCCTTCCAGCCTCCCTCTGGAGCGTTTTCTTTGTAGTAGGCTGCATTTTTTCGTATAGTCGCTTCATCTTCGCAATGCGTAGCGATGAGGCAAGGGGCATTGGCAAATAATTTTTCGAGTACTTCGGGCGAGTCCACGAGCATATTGCCGGTCGAAGACCCCATGAAGATTTTGATGCCGCATACATCGCTGCATATCGTCCGCATGACTTCGTCGTAGTTGTCGTTGGAAGCCCCCATAAAAAACGAATAATTGGCTAATGAGCTACGCGCAGCGATTTGGTATTTGTCCTCCAACAATGTCTGCGTGAGGGCATTGGGTACGGTATTGGGCATTTCCATAAACGAAGTAGTACCACCGGCCACAGCCGCCTTCGCTTCGGTATAAATGGTGGCTTTGTGTGTGAGGCCGGGTTCGCGGAAATGCACCTGGTCGTCAATCACACCGGGGAGCAGGTACTTACCGTTGGCATCAATGACTCGTTGGGCTTTGAGATGTTTCAAATCTGCCCCTACTTTTTCGATGATGCCATCTTTGACAAAAACATCTTGTGCTATGATTCGGCCTTCATTGACTACTTGGGCATTGATGATAAGAAGTGTGGGCATAGATAGTTAGACTTGTTGAATCATGGTTTGATAAGAATTTTTCCCCAGCGACCGTGGGCTTCGGCATGAGCTACGGCTTTTTTGATGTCGTCTAAGCCATAACTGGCCTCAACAGGCAACTGCACTTGACCTGTCGCCAAAAGTGTTATGACTTCTTGGCTCACCCGCATACGAGTAGGCGTATCCACGCGCCGCATCCAATCAGTCAGCCAAAAGCCTTTGAGCGTCAGTTCACGAAAAATCATCAACCCGACATTGATTTGAGGGTCTTGCAAGCTCAAAAGACCATAAATGAGCATGACCCCACCACGTCCCAGACATTTGACGGCCTCACTTGCGGTATGCCCGCCTACACATTCGAGTATGGCTTTCACACCTTTGTGTTCTGTGATTTGATTGACCCTTTTAGCCAAGTTTTCGGTTTCGGTATTGACGATTTCGTCTATTCCCAAAGCTCGCAGTTCGTCGTTGAGGTCATCGCGGCGTACTGTACCGATGGTTTTGATACCGCGCATTTTACAGATTTGTATGACCATTTTTCCGAGTGCTGACGCACAGGCAGTGATCATCAGCCACTCGCCCGGTTTTACACCCGATTCCTCGACCATTGCCACCGCCGTAAATGGATTCACAAATAGCTGGGCAGCTACTTCGTCCGACATCTCGTTTGGAACAGGTATGAGCGTGCGATGGTTGGTAACGAGGTATTCGCTCCATGCTCCGATTCCCGTAAAACTTACCCGTGTACCGATGGTTACTTTGACATTTTGGCCTACGGCTACTACCTCGCCCACCCCTTCAAAACCCGCCCCCGACGGCAACTGTGGACGTATGCCGTAAAGGTTCTGAACAAACATAATATCAGAAGGATTGATAGGGCTGGCCGATACTTTGATAAGCACTTCGTCAGCATTGGGAGTGGGTTTTGGCACTTCTTCTACTTGAAGTACTTCGGTAGGTTTGCCTGTTTGATGAAGTATGACTTTTTTCATGACAGCAGGAGGAGTTATAGTTTTACGGAATGATTTTGTTGATTTGCGCTTCAATATTCGCAAAAACCTTTGACATTTCGCTGATGCTTCGATTGATTTACACGATATGGTGTTGTTTTTGGCTGGTATTGCTATTTTTAGTGCTATGGCCAGCCACCTTTATTTTTCTTCAACGTATCTCGTGGTATCCTTATGCTCACCAAGTGAATCGGATTTGGGGGAAGTTGTTTTTTTTCTTGGTAGGAATCAAAGTAGAAATTGACTATCGCTTTCGCCCCGCCCCCTCACAGACCTATATTTTTTGCGCCAATCATTTTTCATACCTCGACATCGCTGTCATGGGGGTCATTCTCAACCATTATTTTGCATTTGTAGGAAAACATGAGGTCAAAAACATACCTCTTTTTGGATATATGTTTCGGAAGCTACACATTCAAGTAAACCGTGTAAGCAACCAAAGCCGAGCGAGTTCATTGCATAAAGCACTCAAAACCTTGGCACAAGGTCGAAGCATCGTGATTTTTCCAGAGGGAGGGATTCGCAGCAAGAAGCCGCCACAAATGCACTCCTTCATGGATGGGGCATTCAAAATGGCGATTCAGCAGCAAGTGCCTATTGTACCGATAACGCTACTTACCAATTACCTCATCGTTGCCGACCAATCGCCTTTGAGAATCAGCCGACATACTTTGAAAGTTGTGGTACATAAACCATTGACTGCTACGGATTGGACAGCCGAAGAAGCGACAAAATTGAAAGAAGCATGTTTTCAGGTAATCCAAACTACGCTTGACACCTACCACCAAAAGAAAAATAGCGATACAGGATAACCCATATCGCTACGCTAATCTATAATTTTGGGAGTACGCCAAGATGTTGGTAATGACCCTTTGGGGAGGATTACGCTCAATTTTGTTCATCAGACTTTTTAACTCAAGGGTATCGAGATAAAAATCTAACAAATCTTGATCGCCCATGAGAGCTTCTTCTATGAGCGTATTTTCGTTATCGGTGGTTTCTTCATAAACATACCGAATCACATCATCTGGGGTAAACGTTTGTATCATATATAGGAACGCGTTTGCTGAGTTGCTTTCTCAAGTTGATCAGCGCGTAACGCATTCTACCCAAAGCCGTGTTGATACTCACACCAGTAGCATCGGCTATTTCTTGGAAACTCATGTCTTCGTAGTGCCGCATGATAAGCACCTGACGTTGAGGCTCTGGCAGTCGTTGAATCAGTTCGCGTAGGTGTTCATGTGTTTCTTGACGAATTTGGAGGGATTCTATCGAATCTTCCGAAAAATCAAGCGTATTGAACACGCTGCTGCCGTCTTCAAAAACCACTTCAGGGTAGCGTTTTTCGCGCCGAAAATGGTCAATAGCTAAATTGTGAGCAATCCGCAATATCCATGGCAAAAACTTGCCTTCGTCGTTGTATCTACCAGATTTGAGCATATCAACGGCTTTTACGAAGCTGTCTTGCATCAAATCTTCTGCCACGTACTGATCTTTCACAATCAGATAAATGGTGGTGTAAATTTTGGATTTGTGACGCTGAACGAGTTTTTCAAAGGCTTTCTCGTTTCCATGAACATACAATGAAACTAGCTCACTGTCGCTAACTTGGTACTTTTCCATTTTTATTTGTACAATTAGTTAACGTAGAGTTTTGCTTCGATATTGTATCCTCCTGTTGTTTTAGATGAAGAAAAAAATGTGCGTCGTTAGATGATGTGCCAAAGATAAAACATAAAAAAATATGATGCAAGTTTTTTACCAAATTTTTTTTAAAGTGTAGAAAAAACACCAAATAAAATTCTGACAATTTTTAAAAAAGCAAAATTATTGTCTGTATTACACTAATTCAAGAAAAAATAGTATAATGCTATTTTTGTATTTAAAATATGTACGTAAAATCTGCGCAAACAGATGGATATTTTCCTACATTTACAATTTCGTTAACATTATCTTACATTATATATGCCTTCATTTGATTTTTTGGTTATTGGTTCTGGGATTGCAGGTTTGAGCTATGCCACTAAATTAGCGCGTCATTACAGCCAACTCGGCCAAGATATTTCGATAGCGGTTATCACCAAAGTACAAGCCGATGAAACCAACACCAAATATGCCCAAGGAGGTATAGCGGCCGTATGGTCGGAGGAGGATTCGTTTGAGAAGCATATAGAAGATACAATGGTAGCCGGTGGGGGTATCAACAAACGCCATATCGTCGAAATCGTCGTAACTGAAGCTCCCGAACGTATCAGGGAGCTTATTTCTTACGGTACACGCTTCGATAAGGTAGCGGGTGGGGAATATTCGCTAGTCAAAGAGGGGGGACATTCCGACCACCGAATCTTACATTTCAAAGATGCCACTGGTGCCGAAATCGAGCGAGCCTTGCTCGAAGAAGTCAAACGCCATGCTTCTATCAAAATATTTACGCATTATTTTGCCGTCGAACTTATCACGCAGCATCATTTGGGCGAAACGGTCTATCGCCACCGCGACGACATCAAGTGTTTTGGAGCTTATGTACTCGATACCCAAACAGGCAAGGTGGAGAAGTTTTTGGCCAAAACTACCATGCTGGCTACGGGAGGGATTGGTAATATTTATCAGAACACTACCAACCCACGCATTGCTACCGGCGACGGTATCGCCATGGCCTACCGCGCCAAGGGTGTTTGCGACAATATGGAGTTTATCCAGTTTCACCCCACGGCCCTTTATCAGCCGGGCAAAAAGCCCAATTTCTTGATTTCGGAAGCGGTGCGGGGGTTTGGTGGAATCCTTCGCAACAAACGTGGCGAAACCTTCATGGAAAACTACGATAGTCGTCTTTCGCTTGCCCCACGCGACATTGTAGCTCGCTCCATAGACTCCGAAATGAAAAAATATGGCGACGACCACGTTTATATAGACGTAACCCACTGCGACTATGAGAAATTTGTAGAACACTTCCCCAACATCACCAAATACTGCGCCGACAACCTGGGTCTTGATGTTCGCAAGGATTTTATTCCGGTAGTGCCAGCACAGCACTATATGTGCGGGGGTATCAAAGTAAACGAATGGAGTCAAACCAATATTTATTTCTTGTATGCTGCTGGCGAATGTGCCTGTACGGGTTTGCATGGTGCCAATCGTTTGGCTTCCAACTCTCTCCTCGAAGCGGTGGTATTTGCACATAGGGCGTATCTCAAAACTATCGAACATTTCAAAGAGGCAGTTATCCCTCAAAATATCCCTGACTGGAACGACGAGGGTACTACTCACTCCGAGGAAGCGATTTTAGTAACAGAAATGGCCAAAGAGCTGGAGGCCATTATGTCAAATTACGTCGGGATTGTACGTACAAACCGCCGCCTCCAGCGCGCCCACGACCGCGTAGAGCTGATTTATAGAGAACATGAAGAACTCTACCGTAAATCGAAAGTGTCAGTACCTATCATGGAACTTCGCAATATGATCAACTGCTCCTACCTCATTTTAAAAATGGCCATGGCACGCCGCGAAAACGTAGGGCTACATTTCAATTTGGACAATGTGAAGTAAGGAAGTGCTTTATTTAGTAAGTAGTATTTTCTGCCCATTTTTTTGGGTAATCAGCATTTTATTATCTTCCACATAGTATTTACCCACCGATTCTGTCTGGGTTTGCCCGTTTTGAGTATAGGAAAAATACAACTGATTGTCTTTGGTAAACCACGTCAAACCCTGTACAGTTTTTGAGTTTCCTTTGCTTTGTCCATAGTAGTTTTTACCGCTTATTGTAGCATCACTGCCCCCATCAGCGACGCTGCCATCACCAAACAGAATGATAACCTGAGAAAAATTTGCTCCCATAAAATTATCGCCATAACCCGAATTATAACTTTCACTTTTTGTCCAACGACCTACGAGTCTGGTATCGCGGTTTTGGTTCGGCAAAACAGATGTTTTTGGGTCTTTATTGGGTTTTGGTGTATTTTCTGCTAAATTTTTCTTAAAAACCGTAAAAGGAACTTCAGAAGTAAGGCCCAAGATTTTGGTAATCAACTTAAAATCAATGGATTTGTTATTTTTTCTTTCACCCAACAAAACACATTTCAGACCTAAACTTGGCTCAATCGCATCTCCAGCCATACGATTGCCATTGACCTCTCCCGTAATCTTAAACTGCTGATGGCTATCTTTCATTTCCCCTTCTATTTTATTTCCGTTTAGGAGAGTCAAACGGACTACAACTTTGTCGCCATTCAACTCCCCTTCATAAACACCAGACCACTGGGCCATACATGGTATCGCTTTTATAATGAGCAAAATAAACAATATACTCGGTTTCATATTTTTTTAGCTTCCTCGATTTAGCTTTAGCTGTCAAT
>JBKBKL010000180.1:0-7372 GCA_046294665.1 Runella sp. | reverse complement strand
TTTTTCGACAGGGCGTAACTCTTCTAAAACCCAGTAGAAATCTTCATCAAGTGTGTTGTAGGGGGTGCAGAAAGACAAATTGGGTTGTTTTACATCACTATGTACAATGAATTTGTGCATAGCTAAGTCCTCGCCAATCTTTTTTTGTTCATAGATTTGTGCTGAAACGATGACCTCATCATCTATTTTTCGTCTTCCTTTTTCTATTTCTTCCCCTGTAACGCCACATATATCAGCATTACCACCTATTCCGAAAGCACTAAAAAAAGATTCAAAATCATCTATCAATAATTCCTTGAACTTTTGATACTTCTTCTCAGAGGTTTTCTCTGCTACCCGTTTCCATAAATCACCTAAGTATATTTTTCCTTTTGCTATTATTATTTGTCTTGTACTCCTGTCATAAGCAAAGCTTTCATAGCCTAAACATAGGTACAAATTACCTTTATACTTTTCCCATATTGTCTTTTTGAGTTGTAACTCATACTCCTTCAAGATATGCAGTACTTTTTGAGTATTAGGCAAAAGCATATAAAATTTTCCTCCACTACTGTAAATGATGTGGCTTAGTGTAGTTTGGGTAAGTGAAACCAACTCACGCGCTACGTCATCAAGCATAAGTTGCAACGAAAATGAACGTCCTTTTAAACTTTTGGCAGCATATTTGGAAGAAATTTCATAGATAAACTTTTGAATACCTGATAAATCAACACATACGAGAATTAATGGTAAATGTCCTTCTTCAAGCATCAATTTTTTGTCATATATAAACGCATCAGTATTTTCATGACTATAATCATATAAACACTGTGCAATAGCCGCTGTCATTTTAAGATGGTCAAACAAGCTATTGTCAGCAAAATCTACGGTTGAGGCTGGAATGCACCAAGTATATTTTTTTAGTAAATAATGCAATGAAGCGATAAAAACATCATAACTATCTGTCGGCAATTGTTTAAATTCCTCTTGAAATTTTTCCCAAAGTATTCGATATTGTTGTTGTGATACTCCTTTCTGATATTTATCAACAGAAGGAAGAACTTCATCAAGGATTGAAAGTGAATCAAGCGCAAAGGCAGTAGCTTCCTCAGGTTTTACTGAATTGGCAACGTTCAAATTGCCAAAGATGTTAATCAAGGGTTCTTCCTTGAATTTAATTTTTCCACGTTTTACTTCATTGTGATAATCGTTTGCTTGCGACCGGTCTATACCACTCGCCCACCAATCTGCCAACTGCACAAACGACTGCAAGCGGCTATTGGGCTTGTGGTGATGAATCGAAACGTTCGTTAGGTTATCCAAGCTATTTTTATCATATACTCCCAATTTTATAAATAGCTCTGCGTGTGTTTCAAAAAACAGT
Organism: Runella sp.; assembly: GCA_046294665.1. GTDB lineage: Bacteria > Bacteroidota > Bacteroidia > Cytophagales > Spirosomataceae > Runella. The sequence goes on along the minus strand of JBKBKL010000180.1, from coordinate 6,009 downwards.
TGCGTCCAAATGACGTGTTGGTATTTGGGATAGCCTTCTTGAGTTGAAGGGCAAATATTATCCACATTTTTTAAAACGTGTGGATACTTTTCCAAATCCTTTGATCGAAGGTAGTAGCTTTCGTCTGCCCTTTGCCAAAACTTGCCAATATCGTGCAGCAGGGCTGCTAAATAGATGATGTCGCGTGTGTGAGCCATTATTTTTCGGTATGGTTTTTCTCTTTTTCTTGACTTACTGTGCCAAAGCCCAGACTTACCCCTTTGCCCAGCCCCAGAAAGTCGGGCAAAAAGACATTGGTACGAAACGTCAGGTCGAAGGCTTGTAATTTATTGGATTTGTAAGGTACGATTTTCGAGCGGGTGATCTGATCAATACGCAGGCTGATGGGCCTGTCCACGTCCCATTTCATGCCTTTGGCAAAAGATAGGATATTGGCTTTGAGGGTGGCTTCCAACATTTCGATTCGGGCGAATTCGTCGGGGAGTTGGTGGTATTTTTTATAGTTTTCTTGGTTTAGCCCCAGCCAATTCCGAATCTTAAATCGAAAAGTTTTTTCCCAAACCTGAAGCGTATATTGGTTGATATGCAGATGCTTGACCGAAAGGTTTATGTTACGTTCGCCGATTTTGATGTTTAAATCACGATTTTGGAATAAATGGTGGATTTCGTCCACGCCATAGTCCACACATACGATACCCGGGTTGCGCCCGATGCGTTTGTACTGAATCACCGGGTAGCCGTAGAGAAGTTCGGTATCGTTGATATGATTGTGGAAATTGAGATGTTCGAGGCCGGCTTTATGCGCTACTGCTCCTCTGAATGCAGGGATTTCCCACGCTTCAATCTCGGCATCAAACTGTATTTTGAGAAAACGTATTTTTTTCAAAATGTGGCAGGTTTAGGAATAAAACAAATGTAACTTTGAGTAATGCAATTTAATTTCATTAGTTGATTTTTAAAAGACTTTTGTTCGTTTTTTATTTTTGGGTGTTATTGATGCGTAATGCTTCTAATCAAAATTCAAACAACTTCCGTCCAACGACCTAAAAGATGCCCTCCAACCACAAAAAAAGCATAAAGCCAAAAGTCAAAGTTGGGCTATGAAAAAACAAGTGCGACCGACTATATCTTTGAAACAAATTTTATGGACATCTTTGGGTAAATCAGCAGTGTATGTATGCTTTGTAAGGGTTGTTATGATGAAAAAACTGAAATTCGCAGTACTGGGTTGTGGCTTTTGGGCGCATTATCAAATCTCGGCTTGGCTCGAACTCGAAGGGGTCGAACTGGTGGCTCTTTACAACCGAACTCGTGCCAAAGCAGAAAATTTAGCCCAAAAATTTGGCGTGGCTAATGTGTATGATCACGTGGACGAACTGCTCGACCACCATGCCCACGAACTTGATTTTGTGGACATCATCACCGAAGTAGATGCCCATGCCCAACTCACTACCCAAGTAGCGGCTCGTGGCCTCAACGTCATCTGTCAGAAGCCGATGGCGCGTAGCTTGGCCGAAGCCGAAAGCATGATGAAAGCCACCCAAAACGTAAAATTCTATATCCACGAAAACTTCCGATGGCAGGCTCCCATGCGGAGGCTCAAAGAGATTTTGGACAGCGGTATCATCGGCAAACCTTTCAAAGCGCGTATTTCGTTTTGTACGGGCTTCCCCGATTTGTATGTCAATCAGCCATTGTTGAAACAAATCGAAAACCTCATCATCGCCGACAATGGCTCGCATCAGTTGGATTTGGTTCGCTTTTTCTTTGGCGAAGCCCAATATTTGTACTGTATGACGCGCCGAGTGGTAGCCGATCTAAAAGGCGAAGACGTAGCTAATATCTTGATTCGTACTGAGCAAGAGGTGGACTGTTTTGTAGAGCTTTCGTTCAATTCGATTTATGAAAACGAATACTTCCCCCAAACACTCATTTTGGTAGAAGGCGAAAAAGGGTCAGCCTATCTGATGGGCAATTACGAAATCCGTGTAACGACCCGTTCGGGAACTACTTCTGAAACGGTTTCGCCCCGACTGTACGATTGGCTCAATCCCGACTATGCCGTAGTGCACTCCTCGATTGTTGATTGCAACCGTGATATTCTCAACGATTTGAAAGGGATTGCTCCTGCCGAAACGACCGGTCAAGACAATTTCAAAACTGTACAGTTGGTGTTTGCCGCTTACGACTCGGCACGGTCGAACCAAGTAATTCATTTATGACCATGCTACTTCGTTTAGAAAACATCAGTAAGACTTTTCCCGGTGTCAAAGCCCTCACAGAGGTTTCGATGTCTTTGGAAACTGGCGAAGTACACGCCCTCTGCGGCGAAAATGGAGCCGGAAAAAGTACACTGATGAATATACTCGTGGGCAATCACCAACCTGATGAAGGTGGGCGTATTTACATTGATGAAGAAGAAATTCAAATCGCAGATTTCAATCATGCTCGCCGATTGGGGATAGGGATTGTGTATCAAGAGCGGAGTTTGATAGATAGTTTGAGTATAGCCGAAAATATTTTTGCCAACCGCTACCCGCTCAATCGCTGGGGGTTGATAGACCATAAGGAGCTTGAACGGCAAACGAGGCATTGGCTCCATGAGTTGGAAATGCCGACTTTATCGCCTCAACAGATTGTCGCTACGCTCTCGCCTGCCGAAAAGCAAATGGTCGAAATCGCGAAAACATTGAGCCAAAACCCCCGATTGTTGATTTTGGACGAACCTACGGCCAGTTTGACCGAAAAGGAGATGCGCGTTTTGTTCAGCCTCATTCGTAAGTTGAAAAACGAAGGCACAGCCATTGTGTATATTTCGCATCGTATGGCCGAGATTTTTGAGATAGCCCAGAAGGTAAGTGTTTTGAAAGATGGCCATTATCAAGGCACTTTGGATATTGCCGATACTACTCCCCAGCAACTCATTCGGCTCATGGTAGGGCGCGAAATTGCACAACTCAATAGCGATACGTCGGCTACTGCCGAAAAAGTGTTGGAAGTAACCAACCTCTGTGGGGCTAAGTTCAAGAATATCAGTTTTTCGGTTCACAAAGGCGAAATAGTGGCTTTGGCAGGTTTGATGGGGGCAGGACGCTCCGAAATAGCACGGGCGATATTTGGCATAGACCCCAAAAACAATGGCAGTGTACTAGTCAATGGGCAGGAATGTACGATCTTACACCCTGCCGATGCCATGAAATACGGCATCGGCTATGTACCCGAAGATCGAAAACACCAAGGGTTGTTTTTGGAGATGAGTGTCAAGGAAAATATCATAGCGGCTACGCTGTCAAGTGCAAATTTTGTTGCTGAAAATGAACAGCTACAAATTGCCGATAGATTCAAAACTGATCTCAACATTCAAACGCCTCATTTGAAACAGCCTGTAAGATTGTTGAGTGGAGGCAATCAGCAAAAATGTGTACTGGCGCGCTGGCTCCACTTAAAGCCCGATTTGCTCATGGTTGATGAGCCTACACACGGTGTTGATGTAGGAGCCAAATTTGACATTTACCAACTACTCAAAAAACAAGCCGCCGATGGTAAAGGTATTTTACTGATTTCAAGTGAGTTGCCCGAAGTGTTGGCCTTGGCCGATCGAATTTTGGTACTTTATCATGGCCATATCGTGGGGGAATTGGACCGTGAAGAAGCCACCGAAGAAAAAATTTTAGCATTGGCTTCCGGGCATAAATTTGATTGATTTTTGTGTGAATTATCGCTTGTCAGATTTCCCCTAAGCCTCGGAGAGGCGCAATCTTTGTAGAGAAAAAACAACCCTAAAAATCCCCCAAGCCTCGGAGAGGCGCAATCTTTGTAGATTTGATACAACAGCAATTCAAAAATAAATTCGCGATGAAATATTTCCAAGACCGCATTTTTACACTTTCCGCGCTGATTATCTTGGTCGCTTTGGGAGCTTCATTAGCTTTTCCTCAACAATTCCCCACCTTTGAAAATCTTCGTCAAATACTACTCAATGTTTCGATCGAAACGATTGTGGCTATCGGTATGATGATTCTGATGATTGCGGGGGTGTTCGATTTGTCGGTGGGGTCGGTGGTGGCCTTGTCGGGAGGATTGGGCGCCTATCTGATGATGAACGCAGGCGTGGCGGTTCCATTGGCGGTTTTGGCAGGATTGGGGGCTGCATTGGCAGTAGGCTGGGTCAATGGTTACTTTATCGCTCAAGTAGGTATTAACCCCTTGATTCAGACATTAGCTACGATGGGCATGGTACGCGGCTTGGCTTTGATGATAGCAGGGGCTGGGATTCAGAATTTGCCCTACGAGTACATCTACATCGGTCAAAGCAAATTTTTGAAAGTGCAGTCGCCTGTGTGGTGGATGCTGGCTTTGGTTTTACTTTTTCACCTTCTGACTACCCGAACCGTCTTTTTTCGGAGATACTATTTCATCGGAGGCAACGAAAAAGCCGCCGACTTGTCGGGGATTCGCGTGAAGCAGATGAAAATGTATGGGTTTATGTTGTCGGCATTGCTGGCGGGCGTAGCGGGTATTTTGATTACTTCACGTTTGGGGGCGGCCATTTCGACCATCGGTAAGGGCATGGAGTTGCGCGTGATTACGGCGGTCATTTTGGGAGGGGCAAGCCTTTCGGGAGGGCAGGGGCGTATTGTGGGGGCTTTGTTGGGGTCGGTATTTATGGGACTCATCGCCAATGTCATGGTGCTGGCGCGGGTATCGGGTTATTGGCAAGAAATCATACTTGGGGCTATTTTGGTAGGTGCGATTTGGTTTGACATCGAAGTCCAAAAACGCTCCAAGCAAACCACCTCATCACGTCGTATCACTTCCAAAACCCCTATTTTGCTTTTATTGTGTAGTTTGACTTTCCTATCATGCGAAGGCCCCCCACGCGACCAAACCCAAACAGAAACCTCCAATCAAAGCAAAGATTTTTCGATGACCGAGCCTACCCCCGATGAGGAGTATGTCATGGTAACGACTGCCGCCAGCCTGCCGTTGTATGTCAATCACGATCAGGCAGCTTTCAAAGCGTGGGGTAAGGCGCGCGGTGTGAAAGTAAGCATCGTAGGGCCTGCCGAGTGGGATATTCCGGGTCAGATTGAGGCCATTGAACAAGTCATCGCTACTCGGCCTGCGGGTATGCTCATCAACGGCACCGATTTGGGCATCGCCAATGCTATCAACAAGGCCGTAGAAGCGGGTATCCCTACCGTTGTGTATGACTCTGATGTACCCAGCAAGCGCGACTGTTTTTTGGGTTCTGACTGGTACATGATGGGCTACAAACAAGGGGAGGCTATCGGGAAGTTGTCCAACGGAAAAAAAGGCAAAGTAGCCTGCGTAGGCATATTGAGTTTGGCCAACCAGCAAGAAGGGTTTCGGGGGCTTCAAGAAGCCCTCCAAAAATATCCCCACTTGACTTTTTTGGGCAAATACGAAACCCATAATACCATCGAAGAAACAGCGCGTGTAGTTTCAGACTTGATCAGTAGCTACCCAGACTTGGTAGCAGTAGCAGGGTTTTCTTCGGAAACAGGTCCTGGTATAGGCATGGCGGTCAAAGAAATGAATCGTGTGGGCAAAATCATCGCGACCAACGTAGATGCCAGCGAGGTACTCCTCAAGCTCATGCGCGAGGGCGTACTTCAATATTTGGTAGATCAAAAACGCGAAACGTTTGTATGGTATGGGGCGCAGTTTTTGTACGACAAAGTACACAATGTACACGCTTTCCCGACACGCTATTTGTCCATAGGCGTAGATGCCCTCCCCTACGCTGTCAATACGGGTATCGTCGAAATTACCCCCGAACGATTGCGCCAAATCAGATAACTGATGTTGCGCTTCTCCGAAGCGTGATACGATTCATTTAAACACTAAGACGGCTACAAATGTGGGGCTTCTCCGAAGCAGATCAAGTTTTTTGTGTACAATCCTAAAAGCCACGGAGAGGCGCAAGTTTTGTACAGGCACGAATATCCCCCCAATTCCCTAAAAGCCACGGAGAGGCGCAAGTTT
>JBKBKL010000179.1:0-7426 GCA_046294665.1 Runella sp. | reverse complement strand
CGATTAGCCATTTTTTGCTGAAAAGGCACACCGTCGGGAGTTACATAAATCACTTCGTTGTAGGTACGTTGGCTTTGAAGCTGGCGAATACAACGTGCAATGGGTTCTATTTGTAACACCATACCTGCCCCTCCTCCAAAGGCATAATCATCTACTTGTCGCTGTTTTTGGGTCGAATAATCGCGCAAATCGTGTACTTGGACTTCAACATGACCCGCTTCTTGGGCACGTTTCAGAATGGAATGTCCAAAAAAACTATCCAATAAACGCGGCAAACAAGTAATAATATCTATGCGCATGGTAGGGTTTATTAGTCGTCGTCGCTATCGTCGGCTTCGGTAGCAGAAGGTTGGGTATAAATTTCGAGCAATCCTTCCGGTAGATTGACGTGGAGGATACGATTTTGACGATCTACACGTGTTACGATATCTTCATTGACTGGTATGAGTACTTCTTGATTTTGATAATTCATAGCTATCAAGTCTTGAATATCCATACTGTAAACCGTCGAAACTGTACCTAAAGTACCTTTTTGAATGTCTTCAACGTTGAATCCGATAATTTCATGATAATAAAATTGATCTTCTTCGAGGGTATCGAGGGTATCTTCGGGCAGAAACAATGCCGCATTAATAAGGGGCGTGGCAGCCTCTATGGAATCAATTTCCTCAAATTTTACAATGGCTTTATTTCCTTTCTGAATATTAATACTTCTCAAAAAGTAAGGAATCAACTGACCTTTGATTTCGACAAAGACTGATTCCATGTCAGCGTAGTCTTCAGGATAATCAACATCTAAATAAATCACCACTTCACCTTTGGTACCGTGTGTACGGGTGATATGTCCCAGTTGAAAGCAATCGTCGTGTTGCATGGCTTTTTATTTTTATTAAAAAAAATGGTATGAACTCGAAAAATAAATGAGTTCATACCATTTTGAAGTTTCAGAAAACTTATTCAGCGGTTTGCTCTTCGGCAGCAGGTGTTTCAGCAGCAGATTCTTCTGAAGTTTCAGCTACGGGAGCAGTTTCTACTACATTTTTCTTGGCAAGGGCAGCAGCACGTGCTTCATTTACTTTACGCTCGGCTTCCAACTGTGCCAGTTTGGTCGTAGATTGTTTTTGAGAGATTGTTTCTTTTTGGGCTTCTATTCTGGCGGCTTTTTCAGCTTTCCATGCCTCAAAACGCTCATCGGCTACTTCTTGACTGATAGCACCTTTTCTCACACCTACTTGTAAGTGCTTGCGCAACATTACGCCTTCATGGCTCAAAATAGAGCGGGTGGTATCGGTAGGTTGGGCTCCATTGAGTAACCATTTGACGGTTTTATCAATGTTGAGCGTAACTTGAGAAGGATTGGTGAGAGGATTGTAGGTACCCAATTTCTCAATGAAGCGACCATCACGTGGTGCTCTGGCATCGGCCACGACGATGTCGTACATGGCAGCTTTTTTGCGTCCTCGACGCGCTAAACGGATTCTTACCATTGGATTGTTTGGTTTGCGATATGAAGGAACTCGTCCATCGGGTGAAACAAGGCCGCAAAATTAGCATATTTCTACTAAAAAAACAAGACAGTATTGCTACTGTCTTGCGGAATTATCGTTTTTTATGAAATCAATTTCTATTTCTTGTCCTTGGCTCTCGCGCAGGCTTGACAGGCTCTTGGTCTTTTTTAGGCCCAATACGGAATCCAGCAGGATAGCTTGAACGCAAATCGCTCATAGGGAGTATCCGAATTTCTACACGTCGGTTGCGGCTCATGCCAGCGGCAGTCGTATTTTCAGCAATGGGGCGTAGTTCACCGTAATATTCAATCGTAATGCGGCTGGGATCCTCCATTCCATTGCGAATCAAGAAACGCTTAGCTGCTTCTACACGCCGTTTGGAGAGTTGCATATTATAATTGTCGGAAGCTCGTGCATCGGTATGGCCAATGATAATCGCGCGGCAGTTGGGGCGCATATTAAGCAACTCAACCACTTGTTTCAAAATTTGCTGTGAAGGATCTTTGATAATAGCCTTATCGGTATCAAATTCGATATTGCCAAACATCGCCTCACATTCTTCTTTGGGGATATTGCGCGCCAGTATGTCTTTGATATATTTCTCCAAATCCATCGCTACGCCACCGCCGGACACGATACTGTTTGGTGGTGTATTGGGTTCTTTGTCAAATAAGTCAGCGACACCATCACCGTCCGAATCTGTAAACAGACGAGGATCTACAGGCTTGGGCATATTGGCCTTGGCTATTGAGTCGGCATCTTTGGCGGTAGGATTGTAGGGAGGAGCTATCAAATCCAATGGATTAGTATAGCGCAAATGGTAACGGCCTTTAGAGGGGTCATGTACCCAGTTGCCTTTAGCATCTTTTTTAGCCATGACGGCATTTTTGCCTATTTTATACGTGAGGGACAATCCTACGCTTCCCCATTTATCGAGTTTTGAATCACCTTTTCTAAAAAGCCAAATATCTTGGCGTGAATATTGCTGTTTTCCTCCACCGCCGTAGGTCATGTCTAATTTTTCGGTATTGACATGATTGAGGGTAAAATCTAAGCCAATATCAATACGAGGTGAAACTTCATAGTGAAAAGCCATACCTACCGGCAAAACTATCTCACGGGTATAGGTAGAGCCGTCGCGTTCCCATTCTCCAGCAGTTTTTGAACTTCGGTTGGTATTACTTCTGATCAACTCTGTGCGTTGATTAGTACCTAATTCATAAACACGGGTATTGAACCACATATAGCCGTATCCTGCATAAACGTCCCATTTCCAGCGTTTGAGTTTATTATAGCCAAACAAAATAGGTTTCAGGTTGGCATGGGCATTAATAGAAGTCTGCAAAAAACCTTTACTTTCAAAGTGGGCGTTGTACAATCTTTGTTTAGAGCCGTTGAGGTTTCCTGTCCAAAAGTTGAGGCTTGCTCCGAAGATAGGAGTAATTTGCTTATGTAAAGCGACCCCCAGCCCGCCTGTTATTTTTTCTTCTGGCCCCAACCCAAAGTCATTTTGACGTAAATCACCATAAAACTGGGTGAGGGCAGGCGTAATCGTAAGTGCCCAAGTGTTCATCTTGTTGGGGCCTTCGTAACCAGCCCCCTTAGGTGCGGGTACTTGAGCATACACACAATTGGACACTGATACTAACAAAAACAGAGTGGAAAGTAAATGGACTTTTTTCATGGGCAATGATTGTTGTTTGCTTTGAATAGGGGTCATTAAATATCTAATAATAGTGCATCGGGCCTATAAGCCGGATTCTGTAACTCTCACTCAAGTAATTGATTTAGAGTTTCTTATCATTTATCTTGCTTTACTGTTGCCAGTAAAGTCTATCAACCTACCCGTGCCGACGTTGCTTTTTGGGCAATCTGAAGCGAGTAACTTCAAATTCGGCACTTATTTGGTCTTTCAGCCCGTAAGGTTTGCCGTGCCTTGCTTGTCGCCAAACAAGCGGTAGGCTCTTACCCTACCTTTTCACCTTTTCCAATCACTGCTCGTAGCAACGAGAGGTAGTTTATTTTCTGTTGCACTTTCTGTCAAACTACCGTCGCCAGTAGTTTGCCTTCCCGTTAGGAAGTACGGTACTCTTTGCTGTCCGGACTTTCCTCCCCAAAAATACTTTTGGAGCGATAAGACGGCCTTGATGGCACTATTGCACGCAAAGCTATAAAGACTTATGCGGTTTTAAAACCAAATAAAAAGAAAAAAATCGTAAATGCCATGATAAACACCTGTTTTTTTATTGAAGTGTGGGTCTAAATTAGTCAAAATAACCCATCAATTTTCACTTCCAAGTATCCTTTGGCTACCACCAGCGCAACGAGTGCTTCGGGCGTAAGATATATTTGGTCAGGCTCGAATGTTTCTAAGCGACCTCCTACTTCAACGCCTTTGGCTACACGTTTCATCACGAGTTGTTGTCGAATTTCTTTTTGGGTTTCCTCTAATTGCTCGCCCATAGAAAAAGTGAAATTTTGTTCTATTTGTTTAATAAACCGTCCTTGCAGTAGCCAGTTTGCTGTTTTTATTAACAAACTTTTGGTGTCTAAATCATAGTCTATCTGACGTAGCGATACCATACGGGTTTTGGCATCGTAGTAAGGAATACCTTTCAAATAGATGACTCCATTGACATCTCCTTTTAATCCAGTTTTTATGACTAATTTGTCATTTTGACCATAAATTTGAATACTGGTAACTTCGATTTTGTATTTTCCATCCTTAAATTCAAAGGTTTTCCCCACAAATTGAGCAGCGGCTAAAGATGAAGCGGACTCATAAGGTAAAATACCAATCACTCCAATCTGGAAGCCTTTCGGTACAGCCTCAGAGATAGTAAGAGGAGGAATATCTGAGGCGGGTTTGTAGGCGGGTTGTGTTCCAGTATAAGTTTGTGTAAAACCACGTACCCCTACCGTAGCACTGATTTTGCCTCGTTGGATTTGGAATGGGGTCATTGAGATTTCGATAGGTGTGATGAGCAACCATGTTTGGTATTCGTCCGATAAAAGACGTGGCTCACGAAGTAAGTTCCATGCTTGCAAAATATAAGGTTTAACCACAAAGTTTTGACTTACATTGTCGTCAATGGCTTTTGAAACCTTACCCAAATTTTCGGAAATCAACCTACTTACAATTCCTGTGATGGGTACTTCAAGACCTGCAATTTTGAGGTTTGGCTTTGTTATCCAGTCAAAGCCCGCCGACACTGTTTGGGTTTTGACTTTCCAGTCGGGTTGCATCTCGATCTTTGTAAAAAATTTGAGATTGATTTGAAAATCGGTGGATTGCGCTCCTTTCACTCCCAATACTTGATATGATTTTTCGGCCCATATTTTGAGGGGTACAGTATAGAAGAGCAAAGAGTCGCGCGATTCGGCGGTGATAGGAGCGCGTTTCCAAACTTTGAGTTTCAGTCCACTTTCGATGTCGTTATCTTCATAAATCAGTCCTTGAAGTTGCGTATTGAGATGCTGTGTCAAATCTTTGATAGGTACTTCGAGCGGAATATGCACCACCGAGCGGTGTTTTTCGTTTTGAACGTCCATGAGATTGTACTTATAGGATTCGGTGGGTGCTTTGGGTGTGGTAGAAGTGCTGGGGGTATTTTTACAAGATAGTAAAAAAGCATTTCCCAAGATTATCAAATACCACGTCCAATACTTTTTTTGTAATGACATCAGGTGATGAAAATTGTACTTGATTAATAAATATTCATGCAAGGCGTGTACCATTGGGGACTGGCGACTCAATTTGTGCCAAAATTACTTCTCCTTCTTCCAAAATAAAGCCCGTTATCAACACTTCTGACATGAAGTCTGCCACTTGGCGAGGGGCAAAGTTGGTAACACAAATCACCTGACGACCCAAAAGTTGGTCTTTGGTGTAGCGTTTGGTCAGTTGGGCAGAGCTTTTTTTGATACCGATTTCTGCACCCAAGTCCACCCAAAGTTTGTAGGCAGGTTTGCGAGCTTTCGGAAAATCTTCTACTTGCACTATCGTACCGGCGCGAAGTTCTACCTTCTCAAAATCTTGCCAAGTGATGGTTGATGAAGTCATCTGGACTATTTTTTGATGCGTCGTAGTTGAAGGGCATAACTATCAAGTTTTCCGAACAGGGTTTTTCCTGTTTCGTCTTTACCAGCCTCAGTAGTGGCCATTCCGTCGGCGGATACTCTCATACGGCTATAAATAAAAATATCCTTACCTCTTCTATCGGACTTGAATACGCAAGAGTCCATACGTGCTACGAAGGCTTTGTTTTCTTTGACCCATAGGTCTGCACAGCCCAATGAAGGCTTCAAATGGTTCATCGAAAGTTGATTGACCAACTCGGTTTTTTGATAAAAATCTATCCAATCAGAATCTTTTATAAAACCCATCGAATGTGATGTAATAGTCTGTGTGGCAGGTGTAAAGCTAAATGAGTAAAGCCGCTGCCGATAGAGTGAACCGTCGCCTTTCGTGTATTTGACATAAAAAATATGTTCCCCCAAAAAGGGGAGGTTTACAGGTACGACCGAAATCGTCATTTGATCCATGAGTGCTTGCTCGCTGGGTGTACCCGAAGGCGTAGTAATGGTAATATAAGTTCCTTCAAAAAGTTTGAGCAGTCGTTTGAAGTCTTTGGAGGAGGTTTGTGCCATAGAAGATAGGGTAGCCCAGCAAAGTACACCTATCAACGGCATCAACTGTCGAAAGCAATATCTTTTGGATCTCATGGCTTTATTTTTTTGCCGCTGTGGGTTCTATTTTCGTAAAGCCCGACTGAAACCAGCGCAGATTCATGCCTATCATTCTGGCATCGGGCGATGTCCAAGTATAGTCTATGGCGCGGTCGTTGCCATCTTCATAAAGAGCCAGTTTGAGTACTTCCATATCCTTGCCAAAAACGACTTTGGAGAGTTCTATGGTATATTTCATCTGACGGCCAGTGCTGTCTTTGAGGCGTACACGCCCACCTTGATCATGGAGAACGATATTGCGATTGAGGTCGTACTTGTCATTGAAGCCCGCTTGCTGGAGTACCCACCAGCCTTTGTAGTATTGACATTTTTTGAGTTTATGGTGGATTTTGCCTTTGTGCCCAAAGACATATTTGCCGTCTTCGTCGGTGGCTTCGTCTCTGATCCAAAGTTCATCACGACTCAACATGAGGCTGTCAGTAATAAAAATCTTTTTGTTGGTTTGTTTTGATACCACACTGCAGGCTTTGTCTTTCATGTATCCCCAAAACTTGTCGCCGTCGCGTTTCCAATAGACCGCGCAGCCGGGCGTATTGACTACTTTATCGGCAGTAAGGCCGTTGAGTTTGTCGGGTTTGAGGTGTGCATCGGCATAAAGGCTATCAGTTTTGAAAGAATATATATCCAATCGAATGGCTTTCTCGGTAGGGTCTTCGTTGAATACATATAATCGCTGACGATATACCTTGCGTGGGTTGCCGTCGAGGTATTGTTTCACAAAAAGTACATTTTCGCCAAAAGTAGGTAGTTTGACGGGTGCAAAAACCGAATGAATGTGTTGATGTGGCTCTTTTACTTTGTCTTCTTTTTCTTTGTAGTACTGCTGGTAGTTGTCAAACTCGCCCGAAAACATGGTCATTAATAGTGCCAAATCTTCTTTGAGTGAGGCGGCATTGGCATTTGCATTTTTCTTTTGTGCTTCGGCAACCGTCGTACACAACAATCCCAACAATAATACCAATGAAAGGTGCTTGAAAGCGTTCATATCGAAAAGTACGTTTTTGTGAGATGCAATATTACAAAAAACGTAAGCAAACTTTCTTACTTTTACCCTCCAAAATCCACTCGTATAGTTATGATTTTTAGTTTTCGGTCTTTAATTCGCTTGGTTGTATTTATTGTGTTCATATTTGGTATTATTTCGATTTGGGAACGTTTCAAAACGGGCC
>JBKBKL010000178.1:0-7475 GCA_046294665.1 Runella sp. | reverse complement strand
GGATTTTTTGGGGGGGTATTATGGCTCTGTATGAGCTGTGAGAGCAATGACCGCCAGCGGACTTATATGCCTCCTCTACCAACTGATGATGTTTATAAACGTGCTCAAGTGGGGGTAGAATATCTGAGTGGATTGTTGCGTCGTGGCAACCGTACCGCCTCCAATTATCACAAAAGGGCAGAGTTGTACATGGTGCTACGCCAGTGGCCGCAAGCTCTCGAAGATATAGAAAAAGCCTTGGACGACAATCCTACCAGTGGCCAGTATCTTTTTGCGAAAGCGCGTGTACTGCGCCATCTCAAGCGCTACGACGAGGCCCTTGCAGCCGCTCGACAAGCCGAAGTGTTGGGACAAGATACACCTGATTTATACGTACTGTTGGGCGACTTGACCCAAGAAAAACAGCAGTTTCGACAGGCAAAACTCTATTTGGCCAAAGCACTGCAAATGGCTCCCTACGAAGGTGAAGCGTACTATTACAGTGGGCTGCTCGACGCACGCCAAGGCGATACACTCTCTGCCATAGCCCTGATACAACGTGCCTTAGAACTCAGGCCTCGTTTTGCCCCTGCATACAGCGAACTGACTCAGATTTATACAAGATTGAAAGAGTATGACCAAGCTCGCGCTATCAACAATCAAGGGCTGCGGTATTTTCCAAAAGAAGCCCCTATTCACTATGCCCGTGGACTATTTTATCATACCCAAAAACGTTTAGACAGTGCGCTGATTTGTTATCGAAAAACTATCAACTTTGATAGTACTTTCTATTTGGCAGATTTTCAGGCAGGAACTATTTATTTGAAATGGTACAGCTACCCACAGGCTATCCGAAGTTTTGAAAAAGTCTTACGATTTGACCCCAAATACCCACAGGCTCATTTCCTGTTGGCTTCAGCTTACGACAAAATCGGTAATCTTGAAAAAGCCATAGAGTACTATGCTTTGGCTACCGAAGCCAACCCCGCCGACTGGCGTGCGCGTGGCCGTCTGTATCGTGCGCAGCAACGCAAAAATTATTTTGATACTTATGGTACTCTACCGCCTGCTGCTCCCGAAGTAGTCGCCGAAACAGAAGAAGAAACCCCTCAAAAAACACTCGACCCAGAGCGTGTTCAAGTGGAGGTACTGACCCCAAAACTTGAGTTTAAAACGAAGATTGACACCGCTCGTAGTTTCAAAATCAAACAATAGGTTGTCCAACTGCCGAAAAAAGGACAATTTTGCGCTTAGTTTGGCATGACTACCCTTGTATGTGTAGCGGCCGGCTATTCAATCGTTCAACCATTCAATCATCATCTCAAAGTGAGTAATTCAATCAACATCACCCTCCCCGACGGCAGCGTTCGTAAGTATGCCGAGGGAGTGTCCGGTATGGACATTGCGCTGAGTATCAGCGAAGGGCTGGCCCGCAACGTGCTGGCTGCCAAAGTAAATGGCCAAGTGTGGGACGCCACCCGTCCGATAAACACCGATGCCACGGTACAACTGCTTACGTGGAACGATCCCGAAGGCAAAGCGACTTTCTGGCATTCGTCGGCGCACTTGATGGCGGAGGCCATCGAAGCACTCTACCCCGGAACAAAGTTTGGTATTGGCCCTGCCATCGAAACGGGCTTTTATTATGACATAGATTTGCAAGGGAAGCCTTTTTCGCAAGATGACTTCAAAAAAATAGAAGATAAAATACTTGAACTGGCTCGTCAAAAAAATGAATACCTTCGCTCAGAGGTCAGTAAAGCAGATGCTATTGCCTATTTTACCGAAAAAAACGACCCTTATAAACTCGAACTCATAGACGGCCTCGAAGACGGACAGATTACTTTTTATCAACAAGGCAATTTTACCGATTTGTGCCGTGGGCCGCATATTCCCAACACGGGTTTTATCAAGGCGGCTAAACTGATGAACGTAGCAGGAGCCTACTGGCGTGGCGACGAAAAACGCCCCATGCTTACGCGCGTTTATGCCGTTACGTTTCCCAAACAAAAAGAACTCGACGACTACCTCACTGTACTCGAAGAAGCTAAAAAACGCGACCACCGCAAGTTGGGCAAAGAACTCGAACTTTTTACATTTTCCGAAAAAGTAGGGCAGGGGCTACCGCTTTGGCTGCCCAAGGGAGCATTGCTCCGCGAACGACTCGAAAGTTTTTTGCGCCGCGCACAGGTACGGGCGGGCTATTCGCCCGTCGTAACGCCCCATATCGGCGGCAAACAACTTTATATCACCTCTGGACACTGGGAAAAATACGGCAAAGATTCCTTTCAGCCCATTCATACGCCCGAAGAAGGGGAGGAGTTTATGCTCAAACCCATGAACTGCCCCCACCATTGCGAGATTTATAAGTCGCGCCCGCGCTCTTACCGTGAGTTGCCGTTGCGGTTGGCTGAATTTGGGACGGTGTATCGCTATGAACAAAGCGGCGAACTGCACGGCTTGACCCGTGTGCGGGGCTTTACCCAAGACGATGCCCATATTTTCTGCCGTGCCGACCAAGTAAAAGAGGAATTTAAATTAGTCATAGATTTGGTGCAGTATGTATTCCGGTCGCTGGGTTTTGAAAATTACAGCGCGCAAATCTCCCTGCGTGACCCCGAAAAACCTGAAAAATACTTTGGGTCTGACGACGATTGGCACAAAGCCGAAAGTGCCATCATCGAAGCGGCTGCCGAAAAAGGATTAAATACTGTAACAGAACTCGGCGAGGCGGCTTTCTATGGCCCCAAGCTCGATTTTATGGTACGCGACGCGCTGGGGCGCAAATGGCAACTCGGTACGATTCAGGTGGACTATCAACTCCCTCAACGATTCGAGCTTGAATATACGGGCAGCGATGGCCTCAAACATCGCCCTGTGATGATTCACCGTGCGCCCTTTGGGTCATTGGAGCGATTTATAGCGATTCTGATTGAAAATACCGCCGGCAATTTTCCACTTTGGCTTTCGCCCGACCAAATTGCGATTTTGCCCATTTCCGAAAAATATCAAGACTATGCCAACGACGTATTTCTGCAACTTCAAGAAGCCGATATTCGTGGCTATGTGGACCATCGCGACGAGAAAATAGGCCGCAAAATCCGCGATGCCGAAGTAAGCAAGTTGCCCTATATGCTCATCGTAGGCGAAAAAGAACAAGAAGAAGGAAAAGTATCAGTAAGACGTAAAGGACACGGGGATTTGGGGCAAATGAGTATTGATGAGTTTGTGTCGTTTTTCAAAACAGAAGTACAGGCAACGATAGCGACCTTTGGCAGTTGAGTATAAGTTTTATAATGAATCAATGCGTAAAATGCTTCCCAAAAGTACTTTACGCATTGTTAGTTTTAAACCCTACCTATTTTTTCTGATGCGTATCGTTCAGCTTATCAATCGCTCCCACCAACGCCGCATAGCGGTAGTCGAAGAGCCTTATTTGCGATTGTTGAAAGACTTTGAAAATGTCTATACGCTTGCTGATCAAGTCATTACAAAGCAGATGGCACTCAAAAAATTCGTTGAAGAACGGCTTTCTACTATCAGGATTGACTACGACGAAGTGTATCATCAAAAGTCTGATTGGCGGCTGCTTTGCCCCATAGATCACCCTACCGACCCACGCTATTGTATGGTAACAGGCACAGGACTTACCCACAAAGCCAGTGCCGACAACCGACAGAAAATGAATGAAGCCAAAGCCAACAATCAACTCACGGACAGTATCCGAATGTACCAATGGGGTGAAGAAGGTGGTAAGCCCGAAAAAGGTAAAATCGGTGTACAACCCGAATGGTTTTATAAAGGCAACGGCAGTGTATTGAAAGGAATCTATGAACCATTGCTACTGCCCAATTTTGGCAACGACGGCGGCGAAGAACCCGAAGTAGCGGCTATTTATCTCAATGACCATACAGGTACACCCCATCGCATCGGCTTCGCTACCGGCAATGAGTTTTCGGACCATGTCATGGAAAAGAAAAACTACTTATACTTAGCCCACTCCAAAATCCGAACTTGCTCGCTGGGGCCAGAATTGGTCATCACGGATACTTTCGATGATATATCGGGAGAAGTAGCTATCGTTCGTAAGGGTGAAATTATTTGGAAAAAAAATATCAAAACAGGCGAAGCCAACATGGCGCACAGCCTCCAAAACTTAGAATATCACCACTTCAAACACCCCAATCACCGCCTGCCCCACGACCTGCACGTGCATTATTTTGGTACAGGGGCTTTTAGTTTTGGCGACGGGCTACGCTTAGAAGAGGGCGACCTGATGTCGGTTTTTTGGCAGGGTATGGGCAGACCGTTGGTCAATCCTTTGAAAATAGACACTACTCCCGAACAAATGCTGACCATAAAGGCTTTGTAAAGAACTCTCTCAATCCACCCCTGCAAAGCGAGGATTGACCACATTGTTGTTGATAGAACCAAAAGTAAAATTGAGTCCCAGCGATGAATTGTAGCGAAAAGTAGTAGGCAACTGACGGGTACTCAATAAAATCTCCTCCGACGACCCCGTCGCTTTGGCTAATGAAATTTGGTTATTGATGATACTGGCTCCCCCTGTGAAGCGCAAGAATAACCCCTCGATGACGCGCCATGAAAAATCTAAGTCAAAGCTAAAGCGGTTTTTGGTGGTATCATGCAGATACTGATAGGCGGTAAGTTCGGCACTAAAATTCCCCCAAGGCTCCGTAACTCCAAAAATACCTGTTACTTGATGATACGGCAGCATTTCTTGGAGTTTGTCAAAAATGGTGGTTTCGATGTAATTCAAATCCCTTAGACCCGCTTGATACACCCATCTAAACTGTCGGCGAGTTATCTGTGAAATCGGGAAAACGCTGTATTCTAATGCCGGAGCTACACTATGTGAAAATTGGATATTTTGATAAATCGAATGAAAACCCCGATAAAACCCGCCCGCCGACCAATGCTCCGAAAAACCTTTGACATAGAGAGAGGAAAAGCCATAATTGACATTGACTACTTTTACATCTTGGCCGTTGACATTGAAGCGATTGCGGTTTTCGGTATGATAGCCCGAAAAAATAAACTTAGATGAGGGCGACACCCGACTTACCCTGAAATTGCTCGACAATGAAGTGTTGGTTTTATTACTTTCGCCACGTACCATGCCATTGCCACCGATATTGAAGACCCAATAGTTCCACGGGTCGCGGGTGGGTTTGGCATCTTCCAATTTCCGTTTTGGAAAACTGACATTGATTTGGGCCATCAAATCGGTATCTATCAAATAGCGCACCAACCCTTGTTTAATGACTTTCAACAATGCCTTTCTTACCATATCCTCGGTATCAGTTTGGCGGGTGTTGAAAGCGATCGTATCGGCGATAAAAGTGTATTGATGATGCCCCAAAAAAGTCAAGGTATAAGACCTGCCTCCACCGCCTGTAGGCTGACTTACCACCAATACCTCAATGTCTGACTGGATACGGTCGCGTACAAATTCAAAGAAGGTCAATTCGGTGCGTATGTAGTCGTCGTAGCATCGGGTATTCTGACAGTTCAGAAAAAGTTTAGGAGGTGGGGTTTGGGCCAGCAAAACACTCGATACCAGCATCAAAAAAGACAAGAGGGATTTCATAAAAGCGTCTTTATAAAGAGGAAACAGATAAAAGGCTACCAAAAATAACCTAAATCTGTTAGCTTTCAAGTTTTTACACTTTTATTTTTCGACCAAAGGGAGGTTGGCTCAAGACATAAGCCGCGTTTTCATCGCCCAGTTTGACAGCTTTTTTGAGGTCGTAAAACGGGGTTTGATAAGGATAAAATAAAAAAAGGGGTGTCTCGACAATTCGGACACCCACTTTTTAAACTCACAATCCCTACTTCTATTTTTTAACTCTTGTTTTCTTCACAGTGAACGGAATACAGAGTTGCTCAGGGCAGCAGTTATCACCTGCTTCAATAATAATCGGACAGCAGCCACTGGCAGGGCAAGTATTATTGGTAGCGGTGAAGGTATATTCACCTAATTCACTCAATAATACTACGTTTTTACCAGCCAAAGAAGTGATTTCCTGACCGTTCTTGAACCAGCGTACTCCAGTGTATTTTGAAGGTATAGACACTTCGATTTTTTCACTGGGGCAGAGTTTCATAGGGACAGTGAAGCAGACTCTATCTAAATCGTCTTCTTGGTCTCTTCCATTAGCAGGCGTACTATCCTTGTCTTTTTCGTTGGTTTTGCTGATTTCAGCAGTGTTGAAATGTTGTCCCATTTGTACCGCCTTGACCTTGTAAGTAAGGGTTACGGTATCAGGGCTTGCAGCGATATTGCCAATCGTCCATTTGATGACATTACCCGAAATCGTGGCACTTCCTCTGCTTGCCGTAAAGCTACCAGCTACAAATTGAACAGTAGAGGCAATCGAATCAGTTACTTCTACTCCAGTAGCTGGAACATTACCTTGGTTGAAGACCTTGATTGTGTAAGTTAATTCATCACCAATTTGTGCTACTTTCTTACTGATCATTTTTCGCAATGCCAAATCAACCTCAACAGAACAGTTTTGAGCATTGATAATGACCATAGCACGTGAAGGGCTTACAGCGGTTGGACAAGCATTATCTGTGCTACGAGCCTGTACGTACAAAGTATCGCCAGTGGCAGGAACAGTACCTGTTGGTTTGAAACTATCACCACTTGCCACCAAACTACCTCCGGTAGGAGTAGTAAACCATTCAGCTACCGCCAAACCTACAACTGTTGCACGAAGGGTAGGGAAGGTATCGCCTATGCAAGCCGTTACACTTGGAGTCAGTACAGTAGGTACACGTGGGGTACAGTTACAGTTGGGGCCTATGATAGTCGTATCATGCTTACATACGGCATCTAAGCTATCTGTCAGTTTCAAACTTACTCCATTGGGAATCCCTGAAATAGTATAAGGATTACTACCGGTGATGGTTCCCACATTGGTTTTAACAGTACCCAATTTTCCGGTTATCTGTACACTGACAGTATAGCTTCCGTTGTCATTTGCACAAGTAGGAGCAGTCGTTATGCTGAATCGTGGTTTTGGACATGGTTTGGAAGGACAAACAGCAGGCTGTACGGTAATAGTTCTGTCGGGGCAGTTGGGTGCTTTGACGGTGATAGTCAGGGCTGTACCAGAAGGGATACCAGTGATAGTGCTGCTGCCCACTGTACCTACGTTGGTAGAGAGTGTAGCGCCGGGCGAAGCGACGAAATTGACGCTGTAGGTATTGGCCGTTCCGTTGGCTTCACAGACGGGCGCGCTGACGGAAACGGAGGGGTTCACGCAGGGCTGGTCGCAGTTGGTGGGGGCATTGACGATGGCGGAAACCTTACAGTTGTTACCACCCGCGTCGGCAGTAAGGGTAAGGTTGGAGCCAATGGGGATACCGATGACGGAATTACCACTGACTGTACCTGCGGAGGCGGTAACGGTCGCTCCTGCCGATACGGCGAAGGCGACGCTGTAAGTGCCGTTGCTACCACAGAC
>JBKBKL010000177.1:2096-7776 GCA_046294665.1 Runella sp. | reverse complement strand
AAAGACACCATGGGTCAGGTGCAAGTCCCTGCCCATGTGTATTGGGGAGCGCAAACACAGCGTTCTATCCAAAACTTCCCCATTGCCCAAGACATCAACAAAATGCCTAAAGAAATCATCAAGGCATTTGCGTATCTCAAAAAAGCAGCCGCTATCACCAACTTCGAGGCGGGGATTTTGCCCGAAGATAAGAAAAACCTCATCGCCCAAGTATGCGACGAAATCCTGGAAGGTAAGCTCGACGACCAGTTTCCGCTCGTAGTATGGCAAACAGGCTCGGGTACACAGTCCAACATGAACTGCAATGAGGTCATCGCCTACCGCGCTCATGTACTCAATGGTGGCTCTCTACTTGACGAAAAAAAATACCTTAATCCCAACGACGACGTAAACAAGTCGCAGTCATCGAACGACACCTTCCCTACGGCCATGCACATTGCGGCCTACAAGATTTTGGTGGAGGTTACGATTCCGGGCATCGAAAAACTTCGCGATACACTCAAAGCCAAGTCGGAAGCGTTCAAAGACATTGTCAAAATCGGTCGTACCCACTTCATGGACGCTACACCGCTCACGCTTGGGCAGGAGTTTTCGGGCTATGTTTCGCAACTCAATCATGGTTTACGTGCTATCCAAAATACATTCGCTCACCTTTCAGAATTGGCACTGGGCGGTACAGCCGTAGGTACGGGCATCAACACCCCCCAAGGTTATTCGGAAAACGTAGCCCGCCACATCGCCGACTTGACCGGGCTGCCGTTTGTTACTGCCGAAAACAAATTTGAAGCCTTGGCCGCCCACGATGCCATCGTAGAAGCCCATGGAGCTTTGAAAACCGTAGCCGTCAGCCTGATGAAAATCGCTAATGATATTCGTATGTTGTCGTCGGGGCCGCGTGCAGGCATAGGCGAAATTTTCATACCCGACAACGAACCCGGCAGTTCTATCATGCCCGGCAAAGTCAATCCGACCCAATGCGAAGCTATGACCATGGTGGCTTGTCAAGTGTTGGGCAACGACGTAGCCATCAACATCGGAGGGTCAAATGGTCATTTTGAACTCAACGTTTTCAAGCCGGTGATGATTTATAATTTCTTGCACTCGGCTCGGCTCATCGGCGATGTGTGCGTAGCCTTCAACGACAAATGTGCCGTAGGTATCGAGCCATTGACAGAAAATATTGCCAAGCACGTCAGCAACTCGCTCATGCTCGTTACCGCCCTCAACCCTAAAATTGGCTACTACAATGCCGCTGCCATAGCCCAAGATGCCCACAAACGCGGCATCACACTAAAGCAAGCCGCCCTCGAAATGGAGCTGAAAGGGCTGGATTTTAAGCATATTACCGAGGAACAGTTTGACGCTTGGGTACGCCCCGAAGACATGGTAGGGAGTATGAAGTAAATAGGGAAAATTTACTGATGTTACACAAATTTGGATTCACTTTGTTTTGAAAAAGTGATTATTCCTTGCGCCCTCCGAGGCTTCGGAGAAGCCATACATTTGTAGAAATCTAAGGCGTTCTAAAAATCAACTCTCGCTTCGGAGAAGCGTAACATCATTCTAAAGGCTTCGTAGCAACTCCGTTCTTAGTTGAACGGTGAAGCTACGAAGTTTTTGTTGATGCCTTTATCAAACTTTCGCGTTACACTAAGGTTTTGGCAAATGTCATTTTGGGACAAATAACCGCCCCCAACTTGGACTTAAATCGCATGAGGCTTTGCTTGGGCTGGCCGTAGGCATTGACCGAAATTCCCAAGTCAAGTATAGAGATATTTTCTTTTTGGCAGTATTGATATAGACCTTCATGTAGCATCACCGTAGGGCTAAACGAACGATACAAAAGGCGGTCGGCAGGGCAAAAATTATAAAGAACTCTCGGCCCCACTCTTACCACCAACGCCAACGAAACTATCGTATCATCATCTTTGACTGCAAAGACCTTGAATTGTTCCGGAAAAATATATAGCCACTGCTTCAACTGCCCTAAGTCAAACGATAGTTTATATCCCAATGCCTTTCGATTTTGTTCGATAAAGGCAAAAACTTCTTCAGGATTTGGCGAAAACCATTCTTCAAAACAAAAACCCGCTCGTTGGCATTTGCGAAGCCGCCGCCGCTCGGAGGGGTGTAAATGCTGCACATAAGGCTGTTGATTGACATTGAAATAATGATTTTCAAAGTTTTTTTCGATGATAAAACCTTGCCTCAACAACCCGCGTTTGATGAAGGCTGATTGGGCAGGGGCATAGCATTGAGGATAATGTACAATTTCTAAACTACTGATTTGCTGTATTTTAACAAATTTTTCGATCCCCTGAAGCCACTCTCCAAAAACTCGATGACTCAAATGCTCCACCACTTCAAAAGACCCAAAAGAAGCCCGATAGGGACTACGTCCTCGCAACGGAGAGTCAAATACAAACAAATGAAAAAAGGCGTACAACTCTCGATGCAGCGTATCTGTCAAAACAAAAGTGTAAACGCAAGGTGCATTCTGCCCCACCACATGAGTAGAGGTATTGAACAGCCAAACAGGCCACCGCACCCGAAAACGCTCGATGGCATGAGGCTCGTTTTCAAAAACCAGCATACTCCAACCTTCTAAAAAAGTAGCGGAGGTGCTTGGCAAAAATTCAAGCATAGGTGCGTTGATAATCACAGTGTTCTCCAATCAAAAGCCACTTTTGTTTGTAAAAAATAACGGTCAAAATTAAGGAATAAAAGTTCGATTTTTTAAATATTTGAACGTCAGACAATTCTATCAACCTAATCTTATGATAGATTGTGCATCTTGCTGTAACTTTGCGGCATGATTTCAATAACCAATCTTTCATACTACCTCGGCGAACGCGCACTCTATGAAGGGGCTTCGCTCCACATCAAGCCTAAAGACAAAATCGGCCTCATCGGCCTTAATGGCACGGGCAAATCCACCCTTCTGCATTTGATTGTGGGAAATTATCAACCCGACGGCGGCACTATCTCCAAATCGGGCGATTGTACCATTGGCTTCCTCAACCAAGACTTGCTTTCGTATCAGACCGATGACTCGATTTTGTCGGTAGCCATGCAGGCATTCGAGCGTGAGAACGAACTGCAGCGACAAATGGACAAAATCTTGCACGAAATGGAAGTAAACTACCGCGACGAACTCGTGGACAAACTCGCCCGTGTGCAAGAAGAATTTGAAGCCTTAGACGGTTATACCATTCAATCAAAAGCCGAAGAAATTTTGGAAGGTTTGGGCTTTGCTACCGATGACTTGCACAAGCCCCTGCGCTCGTTTTCGGGAGGGTGGCGTATGAGGGTGATGTTGGCCAAACTCCTCCTCCAAAAACCGTCGTTGCTGATGCTCGATGAACCTACCAACCACTTAGACCTTCCCTCTATCCAGTGGGTCGAAAAATATGTGCAGAATTATGAAAATGCCGTCATCGTCGTATCGCACGATAGGGAGTTTTTGGATAATGTGTGCGAAACAACCGTTGAAGTAAGCAACCAAAAACTTAATTATTATGCAGGCAATTATTCTTACTACGTCGAAGAAAAAGCCCTCCGCAATGAGATTCAGCGTGGTGCTTACGAAAACCAACAGGCCAAAATCCGTCAAACAGAACGCTTCATAGAGCGATTCAAAGCCAAAGCCACCAAAGCCAAGCAAGCCCAAAGCCGTGTAAAAATGCTCGAAAAAATGGATCGAGTAGAGGCTGTGGTGGACGAAAACGTGAAAGTTCATTTCCGATTTCAATTTACAACCCAGCCCGGCCGCCATGTATTGCAGTTGGAAAATGTTTCTAAAGCGTATGGTGAAAAACAAATCTTAAAGAATAGTTCGATTGCGATGGAGCGCGGCGACAAAATCGCTCTTATCGGTGCCAATGGCAAAGGAAAATCCACCCTGCTGCGCATCATAGCTGGTACCGAGCCAATCGAAGGCGCAAGACGACTCGGCCACAACGTCATTTTTACGTTTTATGCCCAGCACCAACTCGAATCGCTCAATGTAGAACATACCATACTCGAAGAACTAAAATACGCCAACCCCACCAAAACCGAAACCGAATGTCGGACGATTCTGGGGTGTTTTTTGTTTACGGGCGAAGATGTCTTCAAAAAAATAAAGGTACTGTCGGGTGGCGAAAAATCGCGCGTGGCATTGGCGAAAGTGCTGGTATCAGAGGCCAATTTTCTATTGCTCGATGAGCCTACCAACCACCTCGATATGCAGTCGGTCAATATCTTGATTCAAGCCCTGCGCCAATACGAAGGCTCGTATGTGGTGGTATCGCACGATAGGTTTTTTGTAGAGGCCATCGCCAACAAAATTTGGTATATCGAAGATCATGAGGTCAAAGAATACCCTGGTACCTACCAAGAGTACGTATGGTGGAACGAACAGCGTGGCCAAGATAGCACTCCCAAAAATGAGCATCTTCCCACGGCCCCTCAAACCACAAATATCAAACCCCAAACCTCCGACCCCAAACGCCCAAGCACAAACATCAAGCAACTTCAACAGCACTTGGCACAATTAGAACAGCAGATAGACGAGTGGGAAAAACACAAAGCGCAAATCGAGTCCCAACTGACCGATGAGGCCGTGTACACCAACCCTACAAAATTGGCCGAAGTCAATCGTTTTTATACCGAACTGAAGCAGAAAATCTCGACTGCTACCCAAGAGTGGGAGCAAGCAATGCTCGAAGTAGAAGCGCTCGGTTGAGATGATATGTTGCACAGGTATTAGGATAAATGGATGGGTAATGGGTTATTTACACCAACTTGATTGAAAGATGAATAACCATTATATTGGGTAGTTTGACTGCTTTCGATTAAAACACTACATAATGAAAACTTTTTGCCTATTTCTCCTGATTGTTTGTTGGATTCCATTGCAAGCCCAGCGGAAGATCAGCCCTGTCAATTTTTCGGAAGTAACAATCAAAGACCATTTTTGGAAACCCCGTATCGAAAAAGTCCATTCGGCCACTTTGCCTGTATGTATGACATACACAGAAGATTCAACCGCACGACTCGAAAATTTTGTCAATGCCGCCAAGCGTACTGGCAAGCATAAAGGTATTTATTTCGATGATTCAGATGTTTATAAAGTCATCGAAGGCATAGCCTATACCCTCAAAACCACCCCCGACCCTGCTCTCGAGGCACGTACCGATGGCTGGATTGACAAAATAGCCTCTGCTCAACTCCCCGACGGCTACCTCAATACTTACTACACCCTCACGGGCTTAGACAAACGCTGGACCGACATGGAAAAGCATGAGGACTATTGTCTGGGGCATTTGATAGAGGCTGCGGTGGCTTATTATGACGCTACTAAAAAACGCAAACTCCTTGATGTATCTATTCGATTTGCCAATCATTTCGATTCTACATTTCGTTTGAAAAACCGTCCGTGGGTAACAGGCCATCAAGGTCTGGAAATGGCTTTGGTGCGGCTTTTTCATACCACTCAAGATGACCGCTACCTCAAGCTCTCAGACTGGCTGCTCGAGCAGCGCGGCAGAGGGTATGGCAAAGGACGAATATGGGAAGATAAAAAACATTTCGATGGCGCGGCCTATTGCCAAGATGATGTACCCGTGCGCCAGATTACTGACATCAAAGGCCATGCAGTACGCGCCATGTATCTTTATACAGGTATGGCTGACGTGGC
>JBKBKL010000177.1:0-2086 GCA_046294665.1 Runella sp. | reverse complement strand
GTGGCCGCTGAAACAGGAGATCAAGGCTACACCCAAGCCCTCGAGCGGGTGTGGGAAGATGTCGTAATGCGCAATATGTACATCACAGGCGGTATAGGCTCTTCGACCAAAAACGAAGGCTTTACCGAAGACTACGACCTACCCAACGAAACGGCTTACTGCGAAACCTGCGCTTCGGTGGGAATGGTATTCTGGCAACAGCGTATGAATCTGTATTCGGGGCAGTCCAAGTACATAGACGTACTCGAACGCTCACTCTACAACGGATCTTTGGCTGGTGTACAGCTCACCGGTGATTTGTTTTTCTATGTCAATCCATTGGCTTCTATGGGGTTGCATCATCGTAAACCTTGGTATGGAGTAGCCTGCTGCCCCAGCAATGTGTCGCGGCTGCTACCCTCAGTAGGAGGGTACTTGTACAATGTGTCCGACAATACCTTTTGGGTGAATCTATACGTAAGTAGTGAAACAAAAGTAGCTATATCGGGTAGAAAAGTTTCTTTTTCGCTCCAAACCAATTACCCCTGGTCGGGAGAAGTAGAGCTAAAAGTCAATCCAGATACAACCACTGCTATCAACTTCGCCCTCAAACTTCGGCTACCCGATTGGTGCGAAAAATACACCCTCCAAATCAACGGTCAGCCTATGACCAATATCCAAAATGATAAAGGCTACCTTTCGGTTTCGCGGGCTTGGACACAAAAGGATGTTGTGAAACTACGTATGGATATGCCCGTCAAAATTGTAGCTGCCGACCCCCGCGTCAAAGCCAACGTAGGTAAGCGCGCCCTCCAACGTGGGCCACTGGTGTATTGCGTAGAAGAACAAGACAACCGCCATTTAGATTTTGAAAAAATGGTACTTTCTCACCAAACACAATATATGACGAGTTTTGAGCCGAATTTGCTCAACGGTATCACAGTCATAAAAGCACAAAATGGAAATGATGTATTTACGATGATTCCTTACTATGCTTGGGACAACCGCCAGCCCGGACGTATGAAAGTATGGTTGGAGTGGAAAGACAAAAAAGTGAAGCCGTAACAATCTTTGATGATACTTGTCTTTACAAATCGAACTGTTTCTACAATAGACCCTAAATATAGCGCGTTATGAAGATGGTGTATATTACACCTTCCTATTAGAAAAATTCCACTTTTGAAAAGTATAAAGCAACTTTGGCAAAGTTATTGATAAGCAACTATTCAGTAGATTTTTAGTTCTTTCGAGGCAATACTCGTACTTTTGTGTTCGTTTGTAGTCAAACATCAAGTTTATTCGAAAATATCACACGATTAACTGGTTTATTTCAATGATCAATTTCAGCAGTAAAGCGGCGGTTTGTGTACTGGCAGTTATGGTACTTCTGGGGGCTTGTAAATCCAAACACCCCTCCAGCCTCAACCCTGGCAAGAAAAGTACCGCTACCAACGCGGATTTTGCTACTAAAAATGGCAAAAAATCTAAAAAAGGGAAAAAAGGTGCAGTAGAGAGCCAAGAACCAGACGGCTTTGTAGTGATGCCTTACAAGTCGCAAGTGGTAGGTCCCAACCTTGTTTTTATCGAAGGAGGGCGTTTTACGATGGGTGCTTTGGAGGAAGATGTCATGAACTCGCGCGACAATCGCGAGCGTACTGTCAGTGTGCAGTCTTTTTACATGGACGAAACCGAAATAGCTAACTTACATTATTTGGAGTATCTGCACTATATCCAGCGCGACTCTTCGACGGAGGTATATGCCAAAGCCCTGCCTGACACTACGGTATGGTATGATCCACTCTCATTCAATGACTCTTATGTAACTTATTATTTCCGCCATCCTGGTTTCAGAATGTATCCTGTGGTAGGCGTATCGTGGGTGCAAGCCAACGACTATTCTATTTGGCGAACCAATTTCGTCAATGCCAATTTGGCCAAAAAAGCACTTGGAAAATCTAACAAAGGGTCGCTTAAAAGTAAGAAAAAAGGTCAAGCTATGGCCGAAGCCGAAGCAATGGCCGCCTCTACTGGCTCACGCCCCACTGTTGAAAGCGGTTATGTTTTACCCAACTATCGCCTGCCTACCGAAGCCGAGTGGGAATATGCC
>JBKBKL010000176.1:0-7847 GCA_046294665.1 Runella sp. | reverse complement strand
CGCCAGTGCCGATGTTGAACACGTCATAATAGTTCTCTTCTTGGGTGTTGTCCAACAGTTGGAGGGCTTTGACGTGGGCTTTGGCCAGATCCACCACATGAATAAAATCACGAATACAAGTGCCGTCGGGGGTATGGTAGTCGTTTCCAAATACTGTGAGTTGCGGACGAAGCCCTGCGGCTGCTTGGGTGAGGTAAGGGACCAGATTGCTCGGTACACCACGGGGTAGTTCGCCAATCTTGGCTGACTCATGCGCGCCGATGGGATTGAAATAGCGTAGAGAAATGGCTTTTAATCTTGCTTTAGAAATGACCACATCTCTGATGATGTCCTCACAAATCCGCTTAGTGTTGCCATAAGGCGAGGCGGCTTCTTGGCGGGGAGTATCTTCCGTAACAGGCAGTACGTCAGGCTGACCATAAACTGTACACGACGACGAAAACACAAGATTTTTGACCCCAAAATCGGCCATTACTTTGAGCAGCGCAAGGGTAGAGCCGATATTGTTTTCGTAGTACTTGAGCGGCTTTTCCACCGATTCGCCGACGGCCTTGCTGGCTGCAAAGTGAATGACTCCCTGTATTTGCTCGGCTTCAAAGAGTTGCCTCAAAGCCTCTGTAT
This sequence comes from Runella sp., assembly GCA_046294665.1. GTDB lineage: Bacteria > Bacteroidota > Bacteroidia > Cytophagales > Spirosomataceae > Runella. The sequence goes on along the minus strand of JBKBKL010000176.1, from coordinate 7,226 downwards.
TGTTGCAATCAGCCTCATAAAATTTAATTTTTTGGCCTGTAATATCTTGAATACCAGCGAGAACTTGGGCTTCGGAGTTGCTGAAATTATCAATAATGATTGGCTCAAAACCTGAATGGTGCAGCTCGACAACTGTATGTGAGCCGATGAATCCAGCCCCGCCTGTTACCAATATTTTCATGAAGTATGGAGAAAATGATGCCGCAAAACTAAAAAATTTGGGTGCTGAAAAAAAATGTTTTTATTTCGTAAAAACTACACCGAACATGACAGCGCAAGAAATCAAAGCCCTCATTTCGCTCTTGGACGATGACGACAGAGAGGTAGCCCACTTGGTAGAGCGTGAGATACGCCAACAAGGCGGCAAAATAATTCCTTTTTTGGAAACAGAATGGGAATTGGCAGGTTTTGCACCCAGTCTTCAGCGGCGTATCGAAGAGTTGATTCACGAGCTTCAGTTTGATTATACTCTCGAACGCCTCACCAACTGGCATCAAGGCGGTGGCATAGACTTACTCGAAGGCTTGTGGATTATTGCTACCTATCAGTATCCCGATGTATCTTTGGAAAAATTACGCTCCGATTTTGAGCAGTTGTATTATGAAACTTGGCTCGAATTCAAACCCGGTATGCACCCTATTGATCAGGTAAGGGTACTGAATCATGTTTTTTTTAACAAACTTAAATTTGGTGCCAACACCAAAAATTTTCATGCTGCCAGCAACTCCATGATCAATATAGTACTCGAAAGCAAAAAGGGAAACCCTATTTCGCTTTGTTGTATTTACATGTTGATTGCTCAAAAACTTAATTTGCCCGTTTACGGAGTCAATCTGCCCAATCTTTTTGTACTTACCTACAAACAAGAAACTGCGCAGTTTTATATCAATGTCTTCAACAAAGGGCTTGTTTTTATGCGCTCTGATATTGAGCATTATATCAACCAACTCAACCTCAAGCCCAACGAAACCTTTTTCCAGCCTTGCAGTAATATTGATATTCTCAAACGTGTACTGCGCAATCTGACCCTATCTTTTGAAAAAACTGGCGACTCCGAAAAAGTAAAAGAAGTAGAACGAATGGCGATGGTCCTCAATGACCCCTTGGAGTGATTTTCAGAGAGCTACTACCCCACAAAAATCTTCAATCATCAATCGGTACAATCGGTGGAAGGTGGAGGGGGCATTTGTGGGGTGAATTTCCCCTTCGAGTATATCCACATCATCGGCAAAAGGAGAAACAACAATTTCTTTTTTGAAGCTCAACTCTTTGGCTCCATAAAGTTTGTACAAGGCTTCTTTGGCACACCAGTAGGTCGTCAGTCGGGTCAATGACTCTTGGGCGTGGTGTTTTTCAGTATCTGACAAAAACTTGGGAGCCACCCGCGCCAGTTTTTCACTCACCCGCTCCAAATCCATGCCTACCGGCTTTGACTCATGCCATACTACCCCCACAAAACGTACTGTATGAGTCAGCGAAATTTCTCCAACTCGATGCGTCAGATGGGGTTTTCCAAACAAATCTTTGGTCATACCCTCGTAATTTAGACCCTGAGCTTGTACCAACGACTGCATCGCACGGCGACCAGCCAGCCATTCCAACTGTTTTTGAGGGTGTGAAATGGCAGCATATTCAGCCCATTCGTCAGTACTGGCTATCAATCCTTTTTGGAGTTCATGTATAGTTTCGGCAATCTGCCAAATCATGACTTTACATTTTTCAAAAACTGTCCATTGGTGTAAGATAGGCATGGTATTTTGGTACTTTTGTCGAGAAAATCGTAGCAAAACTGCAAAAACTCTACCTCAAAAACGAACAGGAGGGATATTGACTGATGTTACGCTTTTCCGAAGCGTGATTAAGATTTTGAAAAAAACGCCCAAAACTACAAATGTGTAGCTTCTCCGAAGCCTCGATAGGCGTAAGTTTTGTAGGATAAAACCTGTACCAAAGCTCTCAAGCCTCAGAGTGGCGCAAGGATAAATCTTTTTCTCAAAATAAAACTTGACCAACATTTGCAATCAGCATTAATCTAAAATGACCAAACTTCAAGTCCAAAAAATAGATACTTTCTCAGGCCATCGCGATTGCGTGTATGCGCTTCAGCCGGGGCGTATCGAGCAGGATTTTTTTTCGGCTGCCGGAGATGGGCTTGTGGTGCGTTGGGATTTGAGCCGACCCGATTGGGGCGAGGTGATAGCCCAAGTCCCTGCGTCTGTCTATGCACTGGCGTATGATGCTTTTGCACAGCATCTTTGGATTGGGCAAAACTATGAAGGAATCCAAGTCATCAATCCTTATGACAAAAAAATCATCAATTCTGCTCGATTGACATCGGCAGCTATTTTTGACATTCAATTTTTTGAAAATCAAGCCTTTGTCGCTCTTTCTGATGGCATCGTAATAGCCATGAATCGGTCTGAATTTGTGGTTCGTAAGCACCTCAAAGCCTCTACTCAAAGTGCGCGCTGCATCGCTGTCAATCCTCACACCCGCCATATAGCCGTAGGATACAGCGACCACTTTATTCGCATTTTCGATTGCGATACGTTAGACCTTCAATACACCATAGCAGCCCATCAGAACTCAGTTTTTACGCTTCGGTACTCCCCCGATGGTCGTTATTTGTTGTCGGGCAGCCGCGATGCCCATCTCAAGGTGTGGGACACAGCCAGCGGCTATGCCCTTCATCAAGACATCGTAGCCCATTTGTTTGCCATCAATCACATCGTCTATTCGCCCGATGACCTTTGGATAGCCACTTGTAGCATGGACAAATCAATCAAAGTATGGGACGCTGCTACCTTTCGGCTGCTCAAGGTCATAGACCGCGCTCGCCACGCAGGGCATGGTACATCGGTCAATAAACTGCTGTGGAGTAGCTTTCGCCACCAACTCATATCAGCCAGCGATGACAAGCGGATTTCGGTATGGCAGATTGGAGCCTGACTAAGCCGAATGACATTTTTGGGCAGCGATAGCTTGCCACCTTACCGCCTCGGCATTGCTTTTTCTCGAAAACCATACGGCTTTCTCGAAAGCCTTGAGGGCTTCTTGGTATTCTTCCAAATGAAAATGAATGATGCCTTTCTCTAAATGTACTTCGTGAAGGGTGTTGTCATAAGACAGTGCCTCCGTAAAGTCGTAGAGGGCAGAGTACAGGTTGTCGGCTTTGGCATGGCAGCGGCCCCGATAGGTATAGGCCAATGCCGACTTGCGGTTTTCTTTTAGTTTTTGGTTGAAATAATCAAAAGCCTTCTCAAAATCACCTTTCTCGAAAAGTGTGATGCCCTCGGCATAGCGTTTTTTGTCTTTGTCGTAGGGGGTTTCGTGGTCGGTCAGATAATAGCGTATGACAAAATATGCCACCAAAAGAGGGACAACAAAAATGGCATCCATGATTTACAGGTAATTTTATTCCACTTATTTTGTGCAAATTTACAACGTGCTAAACATCCTTTTCGTTTCCTCCTTTAACTTACATAGCTTTTTTATCCTACCTTCCTCTTTCTTTCCAACAGCCAATCGTGATGAAAAGATTTTTCAGTTTGTTTTGGCAAGCGCTCAAAGGCGACGAGCAAGACTACACTACGGGCAGCCTCAACAGGGCTATCTTTCTGCTATCGGTGCCTATGATTTTGGAGATGGTCATGGAGTCGTTGTTTGCCGTGGTAGATATTTTTTTTGTTTCCAAAATAAGCACCGATGCGGTAGCCACCGTAAGGCTTAAGGAGACTGATAATAACCAGGTGTATTAGGTAGCCAAAGGGCTTAGTAAAACGGCAACCGCCATCGTATCTCGTCGGATAGGCGAAAAAGACCAACGTGGAGCAGGTCATGCTGCCGCCCAAGTGATTTTGGTTTCGCTCTTTTTTGGCATTTCGATAGGTGTTTTGGGCTTTTTGGGAGCCGAAAGTATCCTGCGCTTGATGGGCGCACACCCTGCGCTCATTGCTTCGGGGAGTGGTTTTACACGTATCATTTTTGCCAGTAGCCCTGCCATTGTTTTACTTTATACGCTGAGTGGCGTGTTGCGTGGTGGCGGCGATGCTGCCGTGGCCATGCGGTCGCTCTGGATTGCCAACGGCCTCAACATGATTCTTTGCCCTATTTTCATTTTTGGCTTTGGACCTATTCCGGCATTGGGGGTAGCGGGTTCGGCGGTGGCTACTTCCATAGGGCGTACCGCAGGAGTAGGCTATCAACTTTATGCCCTTGCCAAAGGCAGCGGCAAAGTACAAGTGCTGATGGTGCAGATGAAAGCCGATTGGGCGGTGATAGCCAATCTGCTCAGCGTAGCGGCAGGAGGTACAGGTCAGTTTTTGATTGCCTCGGCCAGTTGGGTGTTCTTGACGCGTATTTTGTCTGACTTTGGTCCGCAAGTAGTGGCGGGTTATACCATTGCCATTCGTATCGTTGTCTTTACTATTTTGCCGTCTTGGGGTATGGCCAATGCCGCGGCTACCTTGGTAGGCCAAAATCTGGGAGCCGACAAGCCCGACCGCGCCGAAGCGTCTGTGTGGCGGGCAGCATTTTTCAATTTTGTGTTTTTGGCGGTGGTAGCTGTGTTTTTCTTTGGCTTCGCCCAGCCGATCATTGCATGGTTCAACTCCGACCCTGTGGCGGTAGGTATAGGCGTAAATTGCCTTCGTATCGTGTGCTTGGGCTATTTGTTTTTTGCTTATGGCATGGTCATAGGGCAATCTTTCAATGGTGCCGGCGATACTCTCACACCTACCTTGATGAATTTGGCCTGTTTTTGGGCTATCGAGATTCCTTTAGCCTATCTTTTGGCCAAGCAATTTGACATGGGTCCCGATGGCGTTTTTATCTCAATCGCTTTTAGTGAGTCGCTGCTGGCAGTCATTGGGATAGTACTTTTCAGAAGGGGGCGTTGGAAACTCAAAAAGGTCTAACCATAGCAAAAAGTAGCTTTGCTTGCTATTTTGGGCATTTTTGGTCAATTTTGAAGCATTTAATCATTGAGAATACCAATATGGCAGAACAAATCAAATACGACGAAAGCAGTATTCGGTCTTTGGACTGGAAAGAACATATCCGCCTACGGCCCGGAATGTATATCGGTAAGCTGGGCGATGGCTCCGCCGCCGACGACGGTATTTATGTATTGGTCAAAGAAATATTGGACAACTCCATAGACGAACATACCATGGGGCATGGCAAAGCCATAGACATCAAAATCTCCGAACATCGTGTAGAGGTACGCGACTACGGGCGGGGTATCCCGCTGGGCAAAGTCATAGATTGTGTATCCAAAATCAATACAGGGGGTAAGTACGACTCGGGGGCTTTTCAGAAATCCGTGGGCCTCAATGGCGTAGGGACAAAGGCCGTCAATGCCCTTTCTAATTATTTCAAAGTGCAGTCGTTTCGTGAAGGCAAGACCAAATGGGCCGAATTTCGTAAAGGCGAACTCATCACCGACTCGCCCGAAGAAGAAACCTCACAGCGCAACGGCACACTTATCGCTTTTGAACCCGACGGCTCGGTGTTCAAAAATTACCATTTCATCCCCCAATTTTTGGAAAATATGATTTGGAACTACTGCTACCTCAACGCAGGTTTGAGTATCAATTTCAATGGTCAAAAGTATATTTCACAAAACGGCCTGTTGGATTTGCTTCGCAACAAAACCGACGATGACAGCATACGCTACCCTATTATCCACCTCAAAGGCCAAGACATTGAGATAGCTTTTACACATGGTAACCAATACGGTGAAGAACACTATTCGTTTGTCAATGGTCAATATACCACCCAAGGAGGTACGCACTTAGCGGCTTTTAGAGAGGCGATTGTCAAAACGATTCGGGAGCATTATGGCAAAGACTACGCCCCTGAAGACGTGCGGGCGTCTATCATTGCAGCCGTGAGCATCAGAGTACAAGAGCCTGTGTTTGAGTCACAAACCAAAACTAAACTCGGCTCCAATAATATTTCGCCCGACCCCAATAGCCCTACCGTCAGGACGTTTGTCAATGATTTTTTAAAGACCAAACTTGACAACTTCCTCCACATGAACCCTACGACCAAAGAAGCTATCAAAAAGCGTATCGAGCAGTCGGAACGGGAGCGGAAGGAGTTGGCAGGGATTAAAAAATTGGCCAACGAACGTGCCAAAAAAGCCAGTCTTCACAACAAAAAACTCCGCGACTGCCGCGTGCATTTGACCGACCTCAAATCAGAAGAACGCTACGAAACTACGCTCTTCATCACCGAAGGCGACTCGGCCAGTGGTTCTATCACCAAAGCCCGCAATGTACAGACTCAAGCGGTGTTTAGCCTACGAGGAAAACCCCTCAACTGCTTTGGTTTGACCAAAAAGGTAGTCTATGAAAATGAGGAGTTTAACCTACTTCAGCACGCCTTAGACATCGAGGAAGGATTAGAAAATCTACGTTTCAATCGTATCGTTATTGCCACCGATGCCGACGTGGACGGTATGCACATTCGACTCTTGATGCTGACGTTTTTCTTGCAGTTTTTTCCTGATTTGGTACGCAACGGCCACGTTTACATACTCCAAACGCCCCTTTTCAGAGTGCGCAATCCTCGTAATCATAAAGAAACCAAATACTGCTACAGTGACCAAGAACGCCTCAAAGCCATCAAGAAACTGGGAGGGCCGAAGCGTGTCGAAATCACTCGGTTCAAAGGATTGGGAGAGATTTCGCCCGATGAGTTTGGGAAGTTTATCGGTGAAGATATGCGCTTAGAGCCTGTTATTTTGGAAAAAGAAGCCACAATCCCCAAATTGCTGACCTACTACATGGGCAAAAACACGCCCGATCGTCAGCGTTTTATCATAGACAATCTACGCATCGAAGTCAATGTAGTAGATGAGGAAATCGTAGCGGCTTAAACGGAGAAATTTTAGCGTCCAAAACTGCGCTTGCGCCACCATTGCCAAACCGCTCCTACAATACCTAAAGTGAGAAGTGGTCCCAAAAGGTTAATCATCTGCCATTTGGTTTTTTCGTCTTTGAGGCGTTGTTTGTCCAAAGGGCGAAGCGTGATTTGTTTGTTGCGAGCGATGATCAGCCCTTCGGCATCAAGCAAATAGTCAATGGCGTATAGCGCAAAGTCTTTGTTGGCAAAAATCTTGCCTGTCAAGCGGTCATAGCCCAAAGGCATGGGAGCGTTGCGTTTGTAGTCAATGTCGTTTACGATCATATCGCCATCAGATACTACGATGATTTGGGCAG
>JBKBKL010000175.1:0-7909 GCA_046294665.1 Runella sp. | reverse complement strand
CAAAACTTGCGCCTCTCCGAGGCTTGTGGGATTTTTAGAGGGCGAATCTCTACAAAACTTGCGCCTCTCGGAGGCTTCGGAGAAGCCCTACGTTTGTAGCCCTCAAATGTGATACCCAAAATCACATCACGCTTCGGAGAAGCGTAACATCAGTTAGTAAATTTTATCATATCAAATTCACTGAATATCAATTAAATCAATCCTCTAAATCTTGCAAATCTGCTCAATCTTGGTTTAAATTGCATCGTTTTTTATATTAAACATCTTTTCTAATGGACGCACATCACGAACAAGACATTCACTGGGGCTGGCTACTGGCGTTTTATTTGCTTATCGTTGCCCTATTATTCATTTTTGGCGACTTGCTTACTGCTATTGTCGGCACTATCGTTCAATCGGTGATTTTTGCAAGCTACTACAACGCCAAACACGCAGAACACTGAATCAAAAATCTCAACAATCAAAAAGCCGATTTAAGTCGGCTTTTTTTGTCAATGCGTATCTGATGATGAAAAAACTAACTCTTTTGTTGTTTCCTATTTCCTTTTTTGGAAAGACTTTGGCACAAAATAACCCTGATGCTTGCTTAGGTATTTGGCTGACAGGCTCCAAAAAGGGACACATTCAAATCTTCAAGCAAGGTGATAGGTATTTTGGGAAAATTGTATGGCTACAAGAACCCAACGACCCCGCTACTGGAAAACCTCAACTTGATACCCAAAACCCCGATGCCCAAAAGAAAAGCCAGCCTATATTGGGTATGGTCAATCTACGCGACTTTAAGTATAGCGGCGGCAATCTATGGGAAAACGGAAAAATCTATGACCCCGAAAATGGAAAAGAGTACAGTTGTAAAATGACCCTCGTTAATGCCAATCAACTCGATGTACGTGGGTTTATTGGTCTTTCTATCATCGGGCGTACAGATAAATGGACACGCATAAAGTAAACAAAAGTGAATACTTTATTTCCAATTTTTTTGAAACTCGAACACCTCCAAGTACTCATCGTAGGAGGAGGGTATGTAGGCTTGGAAAAACTGACGGCTGTCTTGTCAAACTCGCCCTCTACTCCCGTTACACTGGTAGCCCCTGTGATTCGAGATGAGATTCGAAAGTTGGCACAAACTCACCCCAACCTCTTACTCATTGAAGAAAAATATGATACACGTTTCTTGGAAAACAAAGAGGTCGTCATCGTAGGTACCAACGATAAGGAGGTAAATAAACAAGTACAGCGCGATTGTAAAGCCCAACGTATCTTGGTAAACGTAGCCGATACGCCCGATTTGTGTGATTTTTATTTGAGTTCGGTAGTCAAAAAAGGCGATTTGAAGATTGCCATTTCTACCAATGGCAAATCGCCTACTTTTGCCAAACGCTTCAGAGAAGTACTGGAAGAGATTTTGCCCGATTCGCTTCAGCAAACCCTCGAACAACTCCAACAGATTCGACTAAAACTCAAAGGAGATTTTCAAACAAAACTTGAAAAACTCAACGAAATCACAAGTGTACTAAACAGCAAATCATTAGACTAAAAAAGTTTGATAGTCAGTGCTTTATCTTTAAGGATAAAGAAATAAACCATCGCTCCTACCACCATATAACTGATGATGAGCCATTTTTTCTTCTGCTCAAATTCGGCAGGGTGATGATAGTAATCGTAGTACATCGAAGCCGAAAGCCCCATCAGCATCGAGAACGCGCACATCACGGCGCAGCTTGGGCGATAAACCGCATACTGTTGAAAAAAACTTGCGCCCAACAGTATATACGTAAGCCATAGCACAAAGCCGAACCGATATAAATAGACACTAAGACGACGATCGTTTTTGATGTCAAAAAAATTATCAGACATAATTTGTAGAAGGCTGATTTTCAGTAAAATTAGCTATTTTTGTATAAAGTTCAAATTTTTAGCCTCTATACGCTGCCATGCCACTCAAAGTGTTGATTCTCCGATTTTCGTCTATCGGCGACATCGTGCTCACCACGCCTGTTGTGCGGTGTCTCAAACAGCAGCGTCCAGACGTTGAGATACATTACGCTACCAAGTCTGCCTACCAGTTTTTGTTGTCCGACAATCCTTACATTGACCGTCTGCATCTGCTCGACCAAAGCCTGTGGGCATTGATGAAACAACTCAAACGCGAAAAGTTTGACTTAATCATTGACTTACATCACAACCTTCGGACTCTACAAATCAAAACGTATTTGGGGGTACAATCGTATAGTTTCAATAAACTCAACTGGGAAAAGTTTTTATATGTCAAATGGAAAATAAACGCCTTGCCCAATGTTCATATCGTAGATCGGTATCTTGATACAGTACGCTCGCTCGGTATCAAAAACGATGACCAAGGACTTGATTATTTTATCCCTTATCGCGATGTGGTCGAAATGGACTGGCTCCCTCCTTCGCATCAAAAGGGCTACGTGGCCTACGCCATCGGTGGGCAGCACGAAACCAAAAAACTGCCCCTACACCGCATGATAGAACTCTGTGAGCGTATCAATTTTCCGGTGGTACTGCTGGGAGGGAAAGAAGATAGCCACAATGGCAGCATCATAGAAAAAACCTTAGGGAAAGAGTTAATTTATAATGCCTGTGGCCAATACAATTTCAATCAGTCGGCCTCACTGATCCAACAATCCATCGTGGTTTTCAGCCATGACACAGGGCTGATGCACGTAGCAGCGGCTTTTCGCAAAAAGGTATATTCGATTTGGGGCAATACTGTACCTGAGTTTGGAATGTACCCCTATCATACACCTTATGTATTGCTCGAAAACCGCCAACTTGGCTGCCGCCCTTGCTCCAAAATAGGGCATCAAAAATGCCCTTATGGACATTTTAAGTGCATGAACGAGCTGCCATTTCGCTTCGAGATAAAAGAAATCAAAAAACAGCGATACCAATAGGCATTACTCTTCCAACAACTTGTGCTTAAAAGCAAAGCGTACCAAACCTATCACACTGTTTACACCGATTTTCTTGAAGATATTGCGACGGTGGGTTTCGAGGGTATGAGGAGTGATTTGTAATTGATGTGAAATATACCCACTCGAGCAATCTTGAGCGATGAGTCGAATGATTTCGATTTCGCGCTTGGTAAGTTGGGCTATTGAATCTACGGTTTCGTTGCCATAAGCAGCAGCAGGGTTGGGAATCACCGCCAAAGCCTCCTCCACTTCACGGCCAAAATACCTCCGCCCTTCGGCTACTTCTTTGAGGGCATGACGAAGTTCGTCGGGGGTAGCACTTTTGAGTACATAGCCCGATACACCTGCCTGAATAGCAGACCTGATTTGGTGCGCATCTTCTACCATCGTCAATAAAATCACTTTGATTTTGGGATAATGTTCCCGCAAGCGTATAGCAAAGTCAATCCCGTCCAATTTGGGCATATTCAAATCCGTAATCACCACATCGGTAGGGGTAAAATCGAGCAGTTTGAAGGCATCTAAACCATTGGTGGCACGCCCTACTATTACGATTCCTTCAGACTTAGAAAGCAATGCCGCCAGACTTTCGAGGAGTATGGGGTGATCGTCGGCCAATAAAACACGAACCGATTTCATAGAAAATTTTTCAAAAAATCACTTTTCCATTTGCGGCGCGATACCACCACCACTTTACCGTCAGTCATCAGAAGACCTCTTGCAGCAGATACTATCCCTACTACAAAACGACGATTGACGATACACCTTTTGTGTACTCTGACAAACTCCGGTGGCAAATGCTCAAAACGACACAATGACCACGAAGAGGTAAATATTTGGCGTGCTGTATTGATGACGCGGCTGTAATTGCCGTAGCCTTCGATACGGACTATATCATTGATTTGAAAAGGAAAATGGTGTGGAATAATAACGGGTTGCATGGTGTATTACGTCGGAAAAAATGGTAGAGAGTAGGGTATTGACACCCCCAAATTTCTTCCAACAAAATGGCCTGCACAATACTGGGATTCCAGTATTTGAGAAAAATAAATCAAGGCTACGATGATTTATAAGATTTTAACTATTGATTTTTAAGGACTTATCAACTACACTTTTCGCAATCGTAACGGTGAACCACTCCATTTTACTTGACTATCAATGATAAGTATGGCAGCTTCTCAATAAACAGCCTTGTATCCTACGGCATCTACTATGATTTTGGCGATGATTTCGCGCATGATTTCGGACGTACCGCCCGCAACCGTCCCTACCCTAACATCTCGGTAGGCTCTACAAATCGGATAATCTTCGATATAGCCATATCCCCCAAAAAACTGCAAACAAGTATCCACTACACGCTTTTGAAGCTCGGCTGTAAAGAGTTTGGCCATCGAACATTCTTTGACGGCGGTATCGCCATTGGAAAATTTCCAGCAAGTAGCATACACAAACTCCTGTGCTACTGCGATTTCGGTGGCTACGTCAGCTATTTTGTGTCGAATAGCTTGAAACTTCCCGATTTTGCGTCCAAACGCCTCGCGCTCGTTGAGGTACTGGAGAGTATGCTCCAACGCCCATTGGCTACCCGCTACGGCCATGATACCCGCCACCAATCGCTCCAGTTGGAGGCTTTCCATGAGGTAATAAAACCCGAAGTTTTCCATACCAATCAAATGACTTACGGGTACGCGCACGTCGTCAAATTTGATTTCAGCAGTATCGGAGCTATGCCAGCCCATTTTGTTGAGGGGAGTGCGGGTAATGCCTTCGGAGGTCAAGTCCACTACCAGAAGGCTGACGGCATTTTGGGCACGGTCGAGGGTGTTGGCATCGGCTTTGGTTTTGACCGCCAAGGTGATAAAATCTCCATACACGCCATTGCTGATAAAGGTCTTTGAACCGTTGATGATGTACTCGTCGCCGTTGCGAATGGCCGTGGTCTGAAGTCCCGACACATCGGAGCCGGCGTTGGGTTCGGTGATGCCGAGTGCGGCTATTTTTTGGCCTTTGATAGCAGGTACCAAATATTTTTCCTTCAAATACTCACTCCCAATTTTGGCGATATGATTGACGGCCATGTATTGATGTACACTCACGGCAGTAGCAAAACCTCCCATACCACAGCGGGCTATTTCTTCTAAAAACACCACCGAAAACCATAAATCAGCATTGGTACCCCCATATTTTTCGGGATACAGCAACCCCAAATAACCCAACTCGCCCATGCGTCTGAAAATATCACTCGGAATACGCCGCTGGTTTTCCCATACTTCAGTATGTGGGATTACTTCTTTTGTAATAAACTGCTTGACACTCTGCCGAAACAGTTGATGATCTTCGTTGAAATATTGCGATTTTGCTTTCATTATATTTGTTGATGTAAGGTATTGCGAAATAGATAAAAGTTTACAGCTACTCAATCTTTCAAAACCTGCATAGCAGCATCGAGATAGCTATAGGATTCGGGGCGGAAAAATACCCCCGGTTCGTGAGGGGTTTCTTCAAAACCCAGCCTTACTACCACGGCATTGCGCGACGGTATCGCCCAAATCAACTGGCTTTTGAGGCCACGCATACTGACCGTGTAAATACTATCTTGGTACTTTTGAATCCAAAATTGAAAACCATATACCTCTTGCGGCTGCTTGGTGTGTCGGTTGAGTAAATAAGAAGCTGGACGCATGGCTTCTTCCATATAGGCTTGCGGAACGACTGCGCGGCCTTTCCACTGCCCCTCCCAAAGCATCAAATGACCGAAGCGGGCGTAGTCGCGGGCAGTGATAGCCAAACAACAAAAGGCTTTTTCGCGGCCTTGTGGGCGGTCGAGCATCCACAGGCCATTCGATTCGCTACCGATACGCTGGAAGATTTTCTCAGAAGCCAAATCGGCGATTTTTTTGTTATAGACCTTTTCAAGTACCAAGCCCAGTATTTGTGTGTCGCCGCTACGATATTCAAATTCTTTACCGATAGGCTTTTCTACTTGGAGGCCGTCTATCACTTTGGCGATGTCCTCACCGTAGTAGCCGTAGGCATTGTTGCTAAATACCCCCCTGTCGGCCTCGTGCCAGTTGAGGCCACTACTCATGGTCAGGCAGTTACGAATCGTGATTTTGCTTTTTTCACCACTTTCAAACGACCCAATAAAATCGGCAATCGGCTGGTCGAGGCTTTTGATTTTGCCTTCGCTAAGGGCAATACCTATCAGCATCGAAATCACACTCTTGGCTGCCGAAAACGACTGACTACGTGATAGCGTGTCGAAACCTTCCCAGTATTTTTCATACTTGAGTTTACCATTTTGAAAAACCAAAAAGGCGGTAGTGCGGTATTTCTCCAAGCTATCGAGGAGAGGCGGAGATATGATGGCTTGGTTGTAGTGGCTATCCAAAGGCCAAGGCTCAGGTTTGGTAGAGGCCAAAACTTGGCGAGTAGGGTGTTTTTGATAATCTAAAATGCCTACTTCGCCGCGCTCTACGTAATGCCGTATATGTGAAAACGGAGGCGTATAGGTAAGTCCTGTGCCTATCAAGGCAATACCTGCCAATCCAAACAGACTGTTTTTAACGATTTTTTTCATTGGTAAGAGTTGATGAATCAAACAACCCCTAAACTATACTTTCTGTTTGAAAATAGGAAGATATGAGGGCAGAATTATTCAATAAGCTGCCGCTAATGTGATGATGATGATTTCGGCAGCACCGTGCTGAAGTAAAACCCCAGCAGCAGATTCGAGCGTGGAGCCGGTGGTAAGTACGTCGTCCACCAGCCCTATCTTTTTGCCTTTGATAAGTGAAGGATTGACAACTTCAAAAATACCGCTAACATTTTCAAAGCGTTCGATACGGGTTTTGCGGGTTTGGGTGTCGGTGTCTTTGGCACGTATCAGAATTTCGGACGAGAAAGCAATACCCGTAGATTGAGAAAGTCCTTTGGCCAGCACTTCGCTTTGGTTGTAGCCACGTTGTTTTTTCTTACGAGCGTGCAAGGGTACAGGAATGAGTAAATCGAGGTCTAATAAAGAATGGGTAGCCTTTAATTCTTGACCATAGATATTGCCCAACACTTCGCCTACCTCCGGGCGATTTCTATATTTTAGGTGGTGAAGCAGTTGTTGTACTTTACCTTTTTTTGAAAAACTGAGGAAGGCATACACTTTTTCTATAGGTGCTTTTCCCAAAAATTTGTTTTGAAGCATCGGAATCGGATTCAGATGCGACTGGGTACGGGGCAACGAAAGCCGACATCGCGTACATATCACATCTTCGTTGCCCACGAGCAGTTCTTGACAAGCACAGCAAGCATTGGGATAAAGCAAATCGAGGGTATCTTGCCAAAAACGCCAAAAATTCATGGATTAAGTTCGTTGGTAAAGTATCGGGTTGAGTGGGCTATCAGGTATGCTACCGATGGGCGCAGAGGCCAGCCAAGTTTGCCAATCGGCCATTTGGTAGCTGTTTTTAGGCTGTATGACTCTCTGGTCTTTGTCCATGTATATCATCGTCATCACTTTGCGGGCTTTGCTCGATACGTTGGCTCCTGCACGATGAAAAAGCCATCCGGCGTGGTAGCTTACTTCACCCAAGTCGAAGGGAGTTTCGTTCATGTTAAATTGAGTTAATGCTCGCTGCATGAGGGCTTCACTTTCGTCGCTGATTTCGAGGTCGCGGCCTATTTTGACGGCTTGGCTTTTTTCGGCAAAAGCCAAAGGCCCCATTTCGAGGGGAGTAGCTTGCAGCGGAATCCAGACGGTTGTGGTGTTGGGCGATGCCAACGGCCAGTAAAATTGGTCAGCGTGCCAGGGGGTGATGCCACCGGTGGGTTCTTTGTAGAGGGCTTGGTCGTGATAGAGGCGTACTCCTTCTACGCCCATGAGGTCGGCGGCGATTTGGGCCAGTCGCTTAGAGAATACAAAGGTTTTGACATCTTCATCTTCTCGCCAAAGATTCATGATTTTGAGAAACGCC
>JBKBKL010000174.1:0-7940 GCA_046294665.1 Runella sp. | reverse complement strand
CATGCAAAGACAAAAAAATGATGTAGCTGCTGCAATGATGGAGAAATATATAGAGAAAGGGGGACAAGACGCTGGCAACTTCCAGTTGCTGGCTCAACTCTATCGCATGGATAAAAAGAACGACAAAGCCTTGGCTGTGCTGGATAGAGGTATGAAAATACTCCCTGCCAGCAAAAATGCTTTCAAATCCGAGCGAGTCAATGTACTCTTGGATACACAGCAAATGGAAGAAGCTAAAGTAGGATTGAAAGAACTGACAGAACTCGAGCCTACCAATGCCCAGTATCCTCTTAATTTAGGGATTATTTATGACAATGAAGCCGCCCAATACAATAGCGAAATCCGTAAACTCAATGATTTGTCTAAAAGGGTAGCCATACATGAGCGTCGTTTGAAAGACGCTGAAGAAACCGACAAAGTATTTGTTGATGAAATCAAGCGTATTACTGGTTTGATTGCCAAACAACCCAAAAATGCAGACCTGAAGCGTCAGAAAGCAGAGGCAGAAGCTAAGCTCAAAGAAAACAAAGAAAATATAGAAACTGAAAAAGTCGAAGTAGCTAAAGCTAAAGAAGAAGCTGCTGCCGCAGGTAATATAGCTGCCAAAATTGTTGAATTGACCGAAAAACGCAACAAAGCCCGCGATGAAGCCAAAGCAGCCTATCAAAAAGCATTGGCCGCCGACGGTAATAACTACGATGCTCTTTTCAATATGGGAGTATTTTATTTCAACGAAGCCGTAGAAATGAAATCGGTGGTAGATGCGATGGACATGAAAGAATACAACGCCAAAGGCAAAGAGATAGAGTCTAAAGTATGTGGCAAGTTCAAGCAATCTCGTCCTTATTTTTTGAAAGCCAAAGACATCAAAGACGAAGAACAGGTCGTTGAGGTACTCAAAAGTTTAGAATCACTTCTGACACAATTAGAAGGAAAGAATATTCCTTGCGAGGAGGCGAAATAATGTCCAAATAGGGCAGATTTCAACGTCTGCCCTTAATTTGCAATGTTTTATTTAACATAATTTAAATTATAAAACAATTATTTCACCTATTTATCCACGTGAAACAGGGTTCGGTAGGCAAAAATCAGCTAAGGTTTTTTGTAGATATACTTATTGTGTGATCGAGTTTATGACCCCACCAGTTGATTAAATCTTGAGTTGGGATCTACGTGAATGAGTTGTGAAGAACCGTCGTCGTAAAGGATTGTAATCACGACGGCTCTGCGAGGTTTGTTGGTTTCGGTGGGTGTCATGGCAGAGGGTTGAACACTGGTGGCAACGGCTTTAGAATCGTTTGTAGCCATAGGTTTGTGCTGTAAATTTTTTTCGCGCGATTCTGGAGCGGTTGTTTGTTGGAGTTTACTACCACCATAGCCTTGTTTTTCAATGAGTTGTTTTATTTTTTCAGCCTCTTCTTCAGACTCCGTCCGAAACCAATCAAAGCTGTATTTTTCATTCCATTTGACGATGCGCTCCAGTACATCTTGGCTGGGACGGTTTCGATAAGCCAAAATATGCGAAATGGTCGAACGTTGTACCTGAATGGCATCAGCAAATTGGGAAGCATTCATATTGTTCTCATCTAAGATAACACGTATCTTATTATTCTTGAGATAACGTGGGCTAGCAAAATCGGCAAAAGCTGTCATTGTTGTAAACAGTTGATTGATGTTACAAAAGTAATATGGTTTACATAAATAACAAAAAATGTTTACAAATATATTTTTTGGTTTACAAAAATAAACACGATATATTTTTTTGTTTACATATATTTACATAAGTTAAATTCTGTAAATAGATTAATTTGCTTAAAATCAGTTAGTTAGTGTAATTTTTGATTATTATTTTATTCTACAGTATATTTTGTAAAATTTTGTAAATTTTTTTTACAAATGTCTTGACTTGTGTTTACAAATTTACTTACCTTTGTATCGTTCTTTAATACATAAGCCTTGGGGCTATTCGTAAAGAATATAAGTTTGCTGTTATTGTAATTTTTTATGGGGTAATTGTGAAGCGCAAAAAACCACCCGTCTTGGGTGGTTTTTCGTTTTTTCCGTGTTTTATTTATGTTATACGGCTACGTTGTTTTCTCTTAAGGCTTCGTTGAGTGATGTTTTTAGGTCTGTACTGGCCTTTCTTTTGCCTATAATAAGCGCACAAGGTACATGATAAGTACCTGCTGGGAAGGATTTTGGATAGCTTCCAGGGATAACGACCGAATTTTCTGGTACATATCCTTTATATTCTATGGTGCTTGGGCCAGTAATATCTATGATTTTCGAACTTCCTGTAATGGTAACGCCCGCTCCCAATACGGCTCGTTTTCCGATACGCGCTCCTTCTACTACAATACATCTTGATCCGATGAATGCTTCATCTTCTACGATAACAGGAGCAGCTTGCGGAGGTTCTAATACGCCTCCTATTCCTACTCCTCCACTGAGGTGAACATTCTTTCCTATTTGAGCGCAACTTCCTACAGTAGCCCAAGTATCAACCATGGTACCTTCTCCTATATAAGCACCTATATTGACATAAGATGGCATTAAGATAACTCCTTTAGCAAGATAGGCACCGTATCTTGCTACTGCTGGTGGTACTACTCGTACGCCTAAAGTATCATATCCAGTTTTTAGTTTCATTTTGTCGTGGTATTCAAAAATACCTACTTCCTTTAGTTCCATGGATTGGATTGGAAAATAAAGTAGTATGGCTTTTTTTATCCAGTCATTCACCTGCCACTCCTCTCCTATTGGTTCTGCTACTCTTATGGTACCTTTGTCTAAGGATTCTATTGTGGTGTGAATAGCCATAATTGTTTCTTCTTTTTTAAGGAGTTCTCTATTCTCCCAAGCATCCTCTATTTGTACTTTTTCTTTCATTTTTTATTAAAGTTATGGTTTATTATAATATATATAAATTCTTGATTTTTAAAAATTTAAATTTACTATTAATGTATTATTTCATATCAATAAAAATGTATTTTTCTTTTATTGCATAATATTTTGTGTCAAATTTTATTGTTGCACAGTTGTTTCATTATCAATACTGTTTATTGATTACTGTTTATTTGATGGTTGATTGCAATTTACTTCTTTTATAGGTTATTGTTACTATTTTAGGCTCTTTATTTTACTAAAATGATGTTATTTTAGAGTATATCAGTTGGATCTAAGATTTAGCAATATGACCTACGTCAATTAGCTTTTTACTAACGTTTTTCACTATTTATTTTAGCCAATCTAATGTAATTTTACTAATATAAATAGATATTTAGCTAATTAGTTGCTAAAATCTACGCTGTTTTTTAGAGATATTGCTAACTATTTACTAAATATTGACCTAAAAATAGTAATACATTTGCAAAAGTATTAACATAAAACCACCAAAAAACCATGTCAAAAGTAAAAGTAGCAATCAATGGATTCGGAAGAATAGGAAGACTCGCTTATCGGCAAATCTATAACATGCCAGATATTGACGTAGTAGCTATCAACGACTTAACAAGTCCTTCAGTATTAGCACATCTCCTCAAATATGATACAGCACAAGGCAGATTTGATCAAACTGTAACCTCAACCGATAATAGTATCATCGTCAATGGCGACCAAATACAAATATATGCCCAACGTAATCCCGCAGAAATTCCATGGGCAGCACATGAAGTGGACGTAGTATTAGAATGTACTGGATTTTTTACTGATAAAGATAAGGCAGCCACCCACTTGACAGCAGGCGCTAAGAGAGTAGTCATCAGTGCCCCAGCTACAGGGGATCTTAAAACAATAGTATTCAACGTAAACCATGAAATTTTAGACGGTAGCGAAACCATTATTAGCTGTGCCAGTTGTACTACCAACTGTTTGGCCCCTATGGCTAAAGTCCTCCATGAGAACTTCACTATTCAAATAGGCAGTATGACTACTGTACACGCTTATACTAATGACCAAAATACCCTCGATGCTCCGCACGCTAAAGGTGATTTACGACGCGCACGTGCCGCTGCTGCCAATATCGTCCCCAATAGCACAGGGGCTGCTAAGGCCATCGGTTTAGTATTGCCAGCACTAAAAGGTAAACTCGACGGTGGAGCACAACGTGTACCTACCATTACTGGAAGTCTGACTGAATTGACTTGCGTACTTGAGAAAAAAGTAACCGCTGCCGAAATCAATGCCGCTATGAAAGCTGCCAGCAATGAAAGTTTTGGCTACAACGAAGACGAAATCGTCAGCAGCGACATCATCGGTACTACCTTTGGAAGTTTGTTTGATGCCACGCAAACCAAGGTCATTACGGTCGGTGATATGCAAATGGTGAAAACCGTTAGCTGGTATGACAATGAAATGAGCTATGTAAGCCAACTGGTACGTACCGTTAAGTATTTCGCTCAACTCATCTCAAAATAAAATTCACTAAACTTATTCAACCAATAAAAAGGTTTCTCTTGCCATAGAGAAGCCTTTTTTATTGAACAGTAGCTCTCCTACTCCTTATCAAATTGAACTATACAATATACTGATAATCAGATATTTACAAATAAAAATGAATTTATATTCTTTATTGATTATATATTCATTTTTGAAAAATAATTCATTAATGAGATGTGTCGTTCCATTTTCAAATTTTATATCATGTTATAAAACTTGAAAATCAACCAAAATTCTAATAACAATTAGGCTCAGAAATGTCCTTTTAGATAGTGAATGGGAAATCCTTTTTCAGAAAAAATACGCTCAAAACGGGTTTGGATACCGTAGTGTTCGGCCAATAAAGGTGATTGATATAGATCGTAAGTATGCGATATGATGTGAAAACCAACCGCTTCCAACTGCTCCAAAGAGTAGTCAAAAAAGGGACAATTATCGGTTTTAAGATGAAATAATCCGCCTTTTTTCAAAATTGTTCGATACTTTTCTAAATATAAAGGGTGAGTAAGACGGCGACGTATGCGGCGTTTGAGATTGAAAGGGTCTGGAAAAGTCAGCCATATTTCAGAAACCTCCCCTTCTGAAAAAAAGTTTTCGATGAAGTTGATGGGGGCACGTAAAAAACAAACATTTAACAATTCCAAAGAGAAAGCTCGCTCACTGCCTACCGCCAAGCGATCACCCTTGACATCTACCCCTATAAAATTCTTTTCCGGGAAAAATTGAGCCAACCCTACCGAATATTCTCCATTGCCACAGCCCAATTCGAGTACAATGGGGTTTTGATTGCCAAAATAGCTTTCGTTCCATTTGCCTTTGCAGTTTTCGTAGAAGGGTTTTCCTCGTTCTAATACATTGGTAGCCAGTGAATTACTGGCAAATCGAAGTAGTTTTTTACGCGCCAAGAGTTGAATAAAAATGAATGATGCCTACAAAGATACAGCATATCCGATTCTGAGGCGACTAAAAACGGGGCTTTTTAGACCTCTCGCAGTTCTGCCACCACAAAAGTACTCCCCCCTACATAAATCAAATCATCAGGCTGACTGTTGGCTAACGCATCGGCCAAGGCTTCATTGACATCTCTATAAAACTCACCTTCTATGCCTGCTTGTGCTACTAAGTCGAAAAGTACGCCTACCTCAATGGCCCTGGGAAGATTGAAACTACAAAAATAAAATTGAGCCTCTCTGGGTAATATAGAAAGTACCTTGGCTACGTCTTTATCTTTGACAAACCCCAGCACTAAATGTAACCGGCGGTAACTCTGACGCTGTAACTGTGCCATGGTTTCAGTAAGCCCTTCTACATTATGAGCAACATCAGCCACAACGGTAGGATTTTGACGAATGATTTGCCAACGTCCTTTCAACTGGGTCAAAGAAGTACATCTTGCCAATCCATCGCGAAAAGCCCTATTATTGATCTTGAACCCTTGATGCCCTAAAACCTCTACCGTTTGATAGACACCCACTACATTTTTGAGTTGATATTGCCCCAATAAGTCAAGTTTGAGATTTTTGATGGCTCTATTATTTATATCGTCAAGAAGATCGAATAAGAGTCCTTCTGGGGTACATTGCCAGCGGGTAACATGAGTATCTTGAGAGGCGATATATACAGGGGATTGTAACTCATAGGCTCGCTTTGCAAATACGCCCATCGTTTCGGATTGAAATTCTGAAATCACTACTGGAACGCGAGATTTGATGATACCCGCCTTTTCAAAGGCGATTTCGGGGAGGGTATCACCCAGTAGGTCAGTATGGTCGTAACCTATATTAGTGATGACTGATACTTCGGGGGTGATGATGTTGGTAGAATCCAATCGCCCTCCCAGCCCTACTTCGATGACGGCGATATCCACCTGCGCTTGTGCAAAATAATCGAAGGCGATGGCAACAGTAATCTCAAAAAAAGAGGGAGAGATTTTTTCTATCAACGACTTGTGTTTTTCCACAAAATCTACCACCACCGATTCGGGGGCAGACTGGCCATTGATTTTGAAACGTTCGGTCAAAGATTTGAGATGTGGGGAGGTATGTAAACCTACTTTATAGCCCGCCGATTGGAGAATAGCCGCCAGCATGTGGGACGTACTTCCCTTGCCATTGGTACCAGCGATATGAACACTTTTGAACTTTTGATGTGGATTGTCTAACGCCTCACAGAGGGATTTGATATTTTCCAATCCGGGCTTCATAGCCGCCCTGCCTACACGATGAAAAGCCGGTAAACGAGCATAGAGATAGTCTAAGGCTTGTGGATAGGTCATCATGATTGATGAAAAAATAAATGTATGGTATAGGATATTTTGTGTAATTTCTAACTACTTCATAGATAATACATCATATATCCTATATCTTTTTAACGGCTTTTGATGATAAAGGTAATTGTTCCTTTTGAAATAGGGGGTACATTTTCGGACTTGCGTTGCAGTTTCATTTTCAGTACCGCCCGACGATATACATCTACCACTGACTGGCTGACAGTCGTTTCTTTGACACGGGCATTGGTGATGTCGCCTGTATCATCTACCGTCAATTCAAAGACAATACGACCCGATTCGTCGGAGTCGTCATTGACTTGGGGGCGTGCGCCCATGCCCCAGCCCGATACGTTGAGGGCAATGCCCGTAGAAGCCCCACCGGGTTTGCCGTATAGGCTGCCTGCATCTATCTTGCCTTGAGGGTTGCCTTGGTCACCTACGGTGCCAGGTTTGTCGCCGTTGTTGTTGCCGCCTGTTCCCGATGCTGTTCCTGTGGTACCATTACTACCTTTGCTACCGCCCGATGATTTGGTAAACAAGGCATCATTGTCAATCTTCTTGGGAGCAGGGGCTGGCTTGGCAGGCGTTTCGGCCTCAGCGGTGTTTTTACTCTCCGTTTTGACAGGCTTCGGATTTTCTTTTACCTCGACTGGGCTTTCTACTTTACTGGCCACAGGCGGACTGGCTGGGGCGGTTTTGACGGGTTTGGGTGTCGCTACTTTGGGTTCGGGAGGGGTAGGCGTAGGTTTGGGCGTGGCTTTTACCTTGGGCGTATCGTCCGATTTCTTGACATCTTCGGCACGTGGCGAATCGCTGGCTTTGTTGTAAGTCTGTACTTTGCCAAAGCCTGCGGCATCTGTCCCAAAGTTTACCTCTACATACTCTATGGCTTGTACCTTAGGCAATGCTCGGTAGAGCTTTACAAACAACATCATCAGTAGCAGCAAGGAGGTAAGTATCGTAGCTCCCGCAAAGCCTATCATTTGGTATTCGCGGTCTTGGGAGGTGTTGGTCAGAAACATAATGGCTTTACAATTTTCTTTTAAACGCAAATATCAGAAAGTTTTGTATAGTATATCAAAAAAAGGGAGCTGTTGCCCCCTTTCTTTTGTATCATATCTCTTATCAATAACTCTATGGGCGCATTACCCAAGCCTGCGCTCCCGACAATGCCCCTACGCTTTTGAGGTGTTTTTTGGCTTCTTTGACTTCGTCGTATCCTACCGCTGCCACC
>JBKBKL010000173.1:0-7981 GCA_046294665.1 Runella sp. | reverse complement strand
CATTGTTTATTTGAAAAAAAATGACGAATTAGGACTACTAAAATTGCCTAAACATGTTTAAAAGAGCAGGATTCTACTTATTTATGTTATTGATTTTGGGGAGCAAGTTATGCTTTGCTTTACCCGAAAACCCTTTCGTATTTGACTCGACAGGAGTTGAAACCAAAAACGGACAAACTTTCATCTTACATCGGGTAGAATCGGGGCAGACGCTCTATGCCGTCATGCGCAAGTATAAAACGACCATTCAAGCCATCAAAGAGGCCAATCCCGGCATGAAAGACAACCTCATTACGGGGCAAATCGTACGTGTGCCTTCTTCACGACCGGCTACCGCTGCTCCAAAAGTAGCAACTACGACTCCACCCAAAGAACCTGAAAAGACCAAAGAACCCGAAAAGCCCACCGAAAAGGCGAAGGTAATCATAGACTATGAGATAAAAACACCCAAAGCAGAAGAATCCGCCGCTAAAACCGCCCCTCCAGTCGAATCGAAAGAAGCCCCCAAAACGGAAGCTCCAAAAATAGAAGCTCCAAAAATAGAAACCGCAGCAGTAGCAGAAAAAACCCCTGAACCAGCTACCGAGAAAAAAGATACCAAGCCAGCTACTGTTGCTCCCAAAACAGGTATCCACCGTGTAGAAGGCGGGCAGTCGTTGTATGGGATTGCCGTCAAATATGGAGTACTCATGGCCGATATTCGCAAATGGAACAATCTCACCTCAGACCAACTTCGCTCCGGGCAAGAGTTGATAGTATCAGAGCAAGCATACAATGACTATCTCAAACGACACAAATCAGACTCTGTAAAACTGGCCGATGCCCGAAAAACAGAAACCGAAAAAATGCCGCTCCCACCACGCACCGACGACCCCACCAACGCCAACCTGCCCGAGCCTAAAATCACCAATACAGGCAAGAGAATTTTGGAAACGGGTATCGCCGAAGTACTCGACGGTGTGGACAGCGGCAATAAATACTTAGCCCTGCACCGTACCGCTCCCGTAGGTTCGCTGATACAAGTCAAAAATATCAACAATAGCCAGAGTATTTGGGTGAAAGTCATCGGCAAACTGCCCGACATCAGTGCCAACAATCGCATCATCATCAAACTTTCGGCCCGTGCCCAAGAAAAACTCTCTCCCGGCGGCAAGCAGTTTGTAGCCGAAATCAGTTACCTATCGCAGTAAGGCTTCCGGTATTGCTGAAATTGTAAGTCAGCGATACAAACGGAATGTTCAAAATCGTAAGCTCATACGTCCGAAAGCTATTTTCGAAAGGCTGCGTAAAAACCGAATACTGATTCTGCCGACCATACACATTGTACACCGACACTATCCAGTCGCCGCGCCATTTGCCCTGCTTGTCGCGGGGGTTGTGGATATGCCACGAAAAATCCAACCGATGGTAGTCTTTGATGCGGTCGTTGTTGCGGTCAGAGAAAAAGGGTAGCAGCCGATTGTCCACGCGCAGTAGCCCCGTAGGCGCCGTAAAAGGCCGCCCCGTAGCATAGGTAAACGTCAGAGAAAAGGTATGCCACTTGTTGGGGCTTACGGTCATCGAAAAATTGAGGCTATGCGGACGATCGAAATTGGCAGGATACCACCTTCCCCCATTGATGCGCTCATTGAAAGTCAGCCCTTCGTTTACTTGGTTGAGTACCCTCGAATAGGTGTAGCTAATCCAGCCCGTTAGTTCGCCTTTTTTGCGGGCTATCATCGTTTCAATTCCATAAGCCTTGCTTTTCCCCTGCAAAATCTGTGTTTCTAAGTGATCGCGCAGCAAAAAATCTGCCCCGGGTTTGTAGTCTAAGATATTCTGGGTTTGACGAAAATACCCTTCGAGCGAAAATTCATAGATATTATAATTGAAATTCTTGAAAACACCCGCAGAAAAAAGCTGACTTACCTGCGGTCGAATGTTGGGGTCGCTGGTTTTCCAGCGCGAAGTGGGCAGAGGCGTAGTAGCATTGGTGATGACCTGCAAATACTGCCGCATCAGATTGTAGCCCATTTTGAAAGACGACGTTTCGCTCAATGTCTGCCGAAAACCGATACGCGGCTCCAAGCCCTGATAAGTCTGAACGACCTCATTAGCTCCAAATGTTTTTTCTGACTCAATATTGGTTTCGTCGCGTATTTGCCCCTCTCGATAGAAACGTACCTTTGCTGGCCCCAAATTCATAAAATACGAATATCGCCCCCCCACCGAAAGGGTAGTTTTAGGCCCGATGGTGATCTCATCTTCGAGATGCCCCGATGCTTCTATGGCGTTTTCGGTGGGCAAAAGTTGGCGAGGTATGGCTTGGTTGTCGCCGGGGTTGAGTTCGCCGGGTTGTATCTGATAAAACCACACATTGCCGCCCCACTCGATTTTGTGGCGTTTGGTCGGTAAATAGTTGAAGTTGAGTTTTATTTGCCGCTGCAACACCCGCGAGCCTATCGTTACGACATTGTCGTTGTCTGGTTCGGGTAGGAGTGTTCGAGGCCGATAGTCGCTATACACTCCCACCAACTGCATATCCAATTTTTCGCTGAAGGCATGATACCATTTGGCCGTCAAATTGAGGGTTTTGAAGTTAAACTGAGTCGAAGAAGAAGGGAGTGCATTGATACCGCCCAAGAGTTCGGTTTGAAAAAAATCTTGATTAGCATAAGCCGAGATCGTGATTGTATTGCGAAAATTGGCACGATAAAACATTTTGATAGCCCCATCGGCAAAATTTCCTCTGATATTTTGCACACGTGGCGGCCCGATTTTGAACCAAAAATCATTGAACGACCCCCGCCCCGAAATCAGCATACCCAACTTGCCTTTGACCAAAGGAAGCTCCGTCGTGAGGCGACTCGATACAGGGCCGATGCCGGCGTTGAGTTTGAAGGTTTCGAGATTGGGGTTGGCCATCGAGATGTCGAGTACGGCAGCGGCTCGCCCTCCAAAGCGAGCGGGGATTGTTCCTTTGTACAAATCCATGGTAGAAACAGCATCGGGTGGAAATACCGAAAACAACCCAAACAAGTGCGTAGGATTGAGCACGGGGGCATCGTCGAGCAAGATGAGGTTTTGATCTACCGTACCGCCACGTACATTGACACCGTTGGAGGCTTCCCCTACCGACGTAACGCCCGGTAGCAGTTGGAGGCTACGCATCACGTCCACTTCGCCCATCATAGCAGGGAGTTTTTTGATAGTTTTGATACTCAACTGCGACACGCCCAGTATGGGCTTTGTGATGTTTTGATCTACGGCTTGGGTAGTGATGACCACTTCGTCGAGTTCGTTGGCTACTTGCATTATACGAATGTCCAGCACAGTGTCGCGAGTTACGACAAACCTGGTACGAAAAGGCCGATACCCCAAGCGATTGAGTATGACCGAGTGATTGCCTCCGGGCAAGGTATAAGAAAAATAGCCAGAGGTATCGGTCATAATACCTACTTTCCCGAAGTTGATGAGGAGGTTGCAGTTGGGTACGGGTTTGCCGTTGGTACTATCTCGCACGGTGCCGCTCACTTCACAAAGTCTGGGCATTGGTCTTTTTTGGGCGAAAAGTAGCCCAGTACTTACCAAAAGCAAGGCAAAAAGTTGGGTAAATGCTTTAATCATGGGCAAAAGGATAAAGTTAAAATCTCCAACCGGGAGGAGCTATTGGAGTTTGGCCGCGAAGCGAGCCACAGGTTACTTTAAAAAACTTGGGAAGAGATGTGTAAGGATCATTAGGTTCAAAAATGGGTTCACGCCCACCGAGTTGAGTGGTTGAAGTAGCCCCAGCATATTGACTTCTATCTATCCAAACAGAGTTTCGAGTGATGCCCGCTGCGCTAAAATATCCAAGCACAATTTCTTCGGGGTTATTGACATTGCGCATATTACCAATAGGCGGTGCTGGCGGTACATCGGTAAGGGTGCCAGTCGTTTCTGTTTGTTGTTTGAGAACATCAAAGTAGCGATAAATAGTAGGTGAAATACACATTTGCTCAACGATAAGTAAAGCCCCTGGATTTTCAAGGTAGAAAGGTACTTGCCTTACTAATCTTTTAGAAATAGATGCCCCATTGGTCAAGACATCTGAAAAAATATTAAATCGAGTGTCATCATACACTTGCCAGCATCTTCGATCACACTCATAGTCAGTAACGATAGGTGGATTAGGCTCAGGGTCAAGTCGGTAGGCTCTACATTCATTGTTGCGTACATTCCATTCGCCGTTGAGGCAAGTGGCACATACCCGCTGATTTTCGTAGAGAAAAGTACGCCAACGATAAAAATTGGTTTCTTGTGGATTGTCTTGCGTGTCTATGAAAACATCTACGGACGACGTAAGGACGATACCTTCATTATCCTTGATACCGGTCTGATTGAACTCTTGTGTGATGTTGGTCATCGGTGGCGTGGCCGTCAGTCTTTCCAAAGAAGATTCATAGACCCGATTGTCGGCAAGTCTGATCCTGAGCCGATAGGCTTGATTGACAACCCCTCTAAAATTGGCAGGGGCTTCGTAACGGCCGGGAGTAGTAAATGATTCTGTTAGCAGCGTACGGGTATTGTTTCCTGCCAGCAATTCGACTGTAGCTCTCGATACAGGCTGTGAAAACTCGGTACGTTGGGTAGAGCGCGATTGCTTGATGATGACAAAAAAGGGGTCTTTGTCGGTCAATAGCCCTTCGATAGAAATGAGATTGGTATCGAAAGTGTATTTTTTGTCATAAAGATCAATACAGGAGTTGAGTGTTAGAAGCAATAAAAGAAAGTAGCGTTTGGGCATTTGAGAATATTTTGTTGGGATTTAATGGGTTATTATGTATTTAATCTAATCAATTACTATACTCGTTCAAAATTGATTTGAGAAAAAACCTGATATGTTTTATTTGATTATCAATGGTTTACATAGTTAATTTTTCGCAAACCTATGAGGTTTAAGTATAAAATCTTTCACCTCTTCGAGGTTTTGAGGATTGGGTTGGCGGTTTTAATCTTGCTTCCCAAAAAACGATATATTTTACCCCATGAGGGGTTCACTATTGGTAGGCACAACAATACCCCCTTTGTACGTTGCACCACAGGTGCTATACAATTATAAGTTGGAATGAAGCCATGATGTATAAATCACGAGATACAGCCTCGCGTTTTTGGCAAAACATTACATCTAATGACTATCAAATCAAATCACTTTCATAGCCAACTTTTCGCCCAAATACCTACCAAAACTCAACGCTGGGGTCAGAAACATTCCCCCTACGAAGGCATGGCCGCAAGTAACACCCCCGCCCAATATTTCGCCAGCGGCATAAAGCCCTTCGATAGGTTCATTTTTTTGATTTAAAACTTGAAGGTCAATATTTATGGCCAAACCTCCAAAAGTTACCAACGAAAAACAATGCGTAAGCAGGGCATAAAAAGGAGGTTGGGTAATCTGGTGGCGTAAATAAGTGCGCCCAAAATCCTCGTCTTTTTGATTTTTGACGAATTGATTGAAACGTTCAACAGTTGATTTGAGAGTTTGACTGTCCAATGCCGCTTTTTCTGCCAATGCTTCGAGGGATAAGGCTTTCCAAACAACAATACCTTTTTCAGCTTCATGTCTTAGGCGTTCGACCGACCACTGCGGAACGATACAGCCACCTTCATCGAGGAGGGCATTTTCGTCAAAAATCACCCAAAATTTTCGGTCTGGCTGTGCTTCGGCAGCTTTTTCGCGAGGGTCGGGGTCGGCCAAATCTTCGGGCATGAATCTTTGTGCATGGGCATTGACATAAATCTCACGTGGCAGCCGATCAACAGCATTGGATACACGCGCCCAGTTTTTCCAAAAATCAGTACGCCCACTCATGGGTTCGGTTTCGAGGCCACCGAGGGTAGCGGTATGTTTGTGGGCATTATGAAATTTGACTCCGATTTCGAGAGCCGCTATGGCTCCCTCCCCCGTAGAGGTGTACCGAGCCGTACTGACTAACCGCCAGTCGGGGTGTACTTGATGAAAGAAATCGGGATTGGAAGCATAACCTCCTGTGGTAAGGACAATGTATGAGGAGTGGAAAGTGAGGAGTTTGGAGTTTTGGGTTTCAGGATTTTTGGGGGAGGAGGTCGTTAAACGCTCGGCTTCAATGCCTGTTACTCTGCCTTGGTCAAGTAAAATTCGTTTGAGGCACGTATTGAGATGAAGCTCAATTTTGCCCTCGTTTACATATTTGTCCCAAAGCGGTTTGATGGTTTCAAAAATAGCCGAACCTGCCCACTTGATTTCAGTACCGCTGTAAGAAGTTGTTCCCCAGTAAGTTCGGGGGATAGTGTAAGGCGTATGTCCATAAATGAAGGCAGGCGTAGAAGGCTCAAAAGGAAAGCCCAGGGCATCGAGCCAATCAAGAGTTTGGGGCGCGAGTGTAGTAGCCAAACGCACGATGTCGGGGTCGGCAGTATGGTGCGAAATACGCATTACATCGTCGAAATGTTGTTGGGGGGAGTCTATGATGCCTTTTTGGGCTTGCCGCCGAGTACCTCCCGCGCTCAAATGTCCTGCCGTCAGATGCAGCGTACCGCCAATGATGCTATCTTTTTCGATGACTTGTACCAACGCGCCACATTCGGCAGCGCGAATTGCACAGGCCATGCCCGCCGTACCCGCACCTACAATCAGTATCAAAGGA
Source organism: Runella sp. (assembly GCA_046294665.1). Classification (GTDB taxonomy): domain Bacteria; phylum Bacteroidota; class Bacteroidia; order Cytophagales; family Spirosomataceae; genus Runella. The sequence goes on along the minus strand of JBKBKL010000173.1, from coordinate 1,337 downwards.
TTTTGATTCATCATTTTACAATTTTGGTTAGACGATAGCACAAGGCTCTGACGGTTTGCCGTTGCGACTCGTGCTTACTATTTCAAGGCTTCAAGCCGCTACAACATTCTTTTGCCGTAAATACCTCAACAAAAACACCAAAACAAACGCCCCGATACAAACAGCGAGCAAGACCGACATGGCATTGTTGTAATTGCCGTCTTGAGTGCGTAAGTAGCCCATCAGAGCTACTCCCGCAAAGCCCCCGATACTGTCGAAGGCATTGACGATACCCAATGTTTTCTTGAAAGCCTCGCCCTTGTAGAGTTCGGCTACGGTAAGTTGAATCATAGCAAAAGCCCCGCTGTACCCCATGCCATAGCACAAGGCATACAGATAGGCAAAAGACGTATTGATACTGACGAGTTTGAGGCTCAAAACCCCGCCTATCAGCCCGAGCGTAGCCAAAAGGAGGATATTCATTTTGTCGAATTTGTCGCTCAAGTACCCGAAAGACACCTTACCCGCTATGCTAAATATCGAAAATAACCCTGCAATATTGGCTGCTTGCTGAATCGTAAAGCCATAATCGGTCAAGTAAAGTCGCAAATTTTGAAGTACCCCAAACCCACAAAACCAAAAGGCTGCTGTGATGAAAAGTAAAAGATAAAAAACTGGCGACTTAAATAAAGTTATAACTGAAAATGAAGATGGTTCTACTGTTACTTTTGCTCCCTCACTTCTCATTTTCGATTCCTTATACTCACCATCTGGTGTTTGCCCTATTTCTTCAGGCGTATTTTTGACAAACCACCAGGGAATAAACGACATGGCCGCCGCCAACAATGCAATACCCACCGCTGCCAGCCGCCAACCGTACAAGGGCGTTAGTAAAGCTGCTACTTGTGGAAAAATGATATTACCCGCACTCGACCCTACCAAAAAAATACCCGTAGCCAAGCCTCGCTTTTTCTTGAACCAGTTGCTGATAATGACCATACACGACAACAAGCCGCACATTGTAATCGCCAACGAAAACACCAAATACAGCAGGTGGTATTGCATATAGTTTTGCATCATCGCAAAACTCAGCGTGCACAACAAACTCAAAATCATACCAGCCAACATCAGCTTTTTAGGGGATATTCGAGTAAGTAAAAAGCCCACAATCGGCGAGAAAAAAGCAATATAAATAAAATAAAAGGAGGCAGGCTGTACCACTTGAGCGTGTTTCCAGCCAAACTCTTTCATCAGTTCAGGAAAGAAAAATGGAAGGCTATTGGTGCTGACGGTCGTGGCGGCATAGCTGATAAAAAGCATCGTTATGATACGCCAACCACTGAATTTGGGCTTCATGG
>JBKBKL010000172.1:2779-8078 GCA_046294665.1 Runella sp. | reverse complement strand
GGATACTCATTTTGGGGAATTATTGGATACAGGCCCAAACTCCCTCTCCTACCCAGCAAGAAGCCTACATCGAGGTATTCAAACTGAAAGTCAATACTGCAAGACAACTCCTGACGCAAGAAAAAAATACAGACTTTGGAGTATATATTGACAACTATGCTGATATGCTCACACTGCTTGTGAGCGACTACCGCCCATTATACGACCAACTCACTCTACACCAAGAACAACGCCTCGCACTACTGGCGCGTATCCCCGACTCATCACCTTATCAGCGGTTTTTGCAGGCAGAAGTAAGGCTACATTGGGCGTTTGTCAAGCTCAAGTTTGGCAAAGAGGTCAGTGCTTGCTGGGACATCATCAAAGCCTACCGCTTGCTCGAAGAAAATGCACAAAAGTTTCCCGATTTTTTGCCTACTTACAAGTCTCTGGGGCTACTGCACGTACTCATTGGAGCCACTCCCCAAAACTACCAATGGGTAGCCCGCCTGCTGGGGCTTCGAGGAAATATCAATCAGGGGCTAAAAGAAATCGAAAAAGCTCAAAAAGACCCCATTTTTGCTACCGAAGCACAACTTATCGAACTGCTGGTAAATGCGTATGTACTTCAATACAGCGAATCCAAAAACCAAGAACTACTGCGACTTGTGGAGAAGCATAAAGACAATCTACTGATACATTTTTTTGGGGCTACGGTTTCGATGAAAGACGGGCGTAGTGAGCAGGCCCTCCAATTCCTCCAACATTGTCCTTCGGGAGGGGCTTATTTAGCTTTTCCGATTTTGGAATACCTCAAAGGCGAAATCATGCTTCAAAAAGGGGAATATGCTTCTTCACGTATGTATCTTAAACTATTTTTGAGCCAATATCGAGGACAAAATTTTCTGAAAGATACTTACTTCAAATTATTTTTGAGCCACTGGTTGGCCGACGAAAACTCACAGGCAGAACCTTATTTGGCACAAATCCTAAAAGTAGGTCAAGCTACCGTAGAAGCCGACAAAGCCGCTCAAAAATGGGTAGAGAAGTGGCTAAAAGGGCAAATTACTCCACAACAAAAAATTTTGATGAAAGCACGTTTGTCTTTCGATGGTGGGTATCTTTCGGCAGCTTGGCAGGGGTTGAAGAGGTATGAAGAAAAAGATTTTGAACAAACTGCCGATAAGGCAGAGTATAGATACCGACTGGGACGTATCATGCAAAAACAAAAACAAGTAGAAGAGGCCATTCAACACTACGAACGGGCTATCGAACTAAGTAGGCCACAATCGCTTTATTTTGGAGCTACGGCTGCCTTGCAGTTGGGTTATATTTATCTATCCAAAAGCCAAAAATCAAAAGCCATCGTTTATTTTAAACAAGCCCTCAACTACCCCAAGCACGAATACAAAAATAGCATTGACAACAAAGCCCGCGCTGCCTTGACGATGTTGGGAGTCGAATAAAGCACGATACTAAGATTGCTTTTTGACAAAAGTCGGGAAAAGCAAAGCATACACAATACAAAAAACAAACTGAACGATTGCTGTAATGAGCAAATAAGGCCCTATTTGCAGAAAATCGTCCATCATACGTGTAGCGTTTTCAAAGTTTTGCTCGGAGGTAGCACTCATGGTGAGCCACTCCCGCCCGCGTAGCAGCAAGTCATTGAAATAGCCGGGATTGACCAATTGATAATACAAAAACTTGACCAAAGTAAAGCCTATCAACCAATAACATCCCAAGAGAAAAGCCGCTTTGACACCTCGCAAATAGGTCCATTGAATGGCACTTTTTCGCTCTTTTTGTAGAAAATTGATGTAAAAAATTCCTACCAAAATCAACCATAACAAACTTGTGAAAGGCAACCAATCTACGATTGTATTGTGGTATCCCAGCAGTTTTTCGCCTATCAACCAAACCAAACTAAAGGCTATAATATAGAGGGTGTATTTTGAAGTGTTGTTCATGCGTTCTTTTTCAAAAAAGTGTGCAAAGTTACAAGTTTTCGACAGGCGTAGCAGAATAAATACGTAATTTTGTGGTTTAAATAAAGCTATTGGAGATTTATATTCAATCATTTGAACTTTAAACTTTAAACTTTAAACTTTAAACTTTAAACTTTGAACTTTCCACTTTAAACTATATGACATTGCCCGCCAACGAATCCACAGAAGCAAAGCCATTGCATTTTATTGAGCAAATCATCGAAGAAGATATACGAGCAGGCAAGCACGGAGGGCGAGTATTGACGCGCTTCCCGCCCGAACCTAACGGCTACCTGCACATCGGTCATGCCAAATCTATCTGCCTCAATTTTGGTGTAGCCCAAAAATATGGAGGGGCTACCAATCTCCGCTTCGACGACACCAACCCCGTAACCGAAGATGTCGAGTATGTAGAGTCTATCAAAGCCGATGTGCAATGGCTTGGTTTTCAGTGGGCCAACGAGCTGTATGCGTCCGATTATTTCGAGCAGTTGTATGAATTTGCCCTCCTACTTATCAAAAAAGGGCTGGCGTATGTAGATGACTCTACGCCTGAAGAAATCGCCTCTATGAAAGGTACGCCCACTCTCCCCGGCACAGACAGCCCTTACCGGTCGCGTAGTGTAGAAGAAAACTTGGCATTGTTTGAAGGCATGAAAAATGGTCAGTACCCAGAAGGAAGCCGGACGCTTCGTGCCAAAATTGACATGGCCTCGCCCAATATGATCATGCGCGACCCCGTGCTATATCGCATCAAATATGCACACCATCACCGAACCGGCGACAAGTGGTGTCTGTATCCGATGTACGACTTTGCCCATGGGCAGTCAGACGCTATCGAAGGCATCACTCACTCGTTGTGTACGCTGGAGTTTGTACCTCACCGCGAATTGTATGATTGGTGTATCGAAAATTTAGAGATTTTTCCTTCTAAACAGTACGAATTTTCGAGGCTAAACCTCACTTATACCGTAACCAGCAAACGCAAACTTTTGCAGTTGGTTAATGAAAAACACGTCCGAGGTTGGGACGACCCCCGTATGCCCACTATTTCGGGTATGCGTCGTCGTGGCTATACACCCGAAGCGATTAGAGAGTTTTGCGACCGTGCAGGAGTGAGCAAGCACCCACAGACCATAGACATCAGTTTGCTCGAATTTTGTGTACGCGACCACCTCAACAAAATCGCCCAACGCCGAATGGTGGTTTTCAACCCGCTGAAGGTTACGATCACCAACTACCCCGAAGGCCAAAGCGAAATATGCCAAAGCGAAAACAACCCAGAAAATATTGAAGAGGCGGGGGTTCGTCAAATACCATTTAGTCGCCACTTGTACATTGAGCAAGATGATTTTATGGAAAACCCTCCCAAAAAATACTTCCGACTTGCTCCCGGCCAAATGGTGCGTCTCAAAAGTGCCTACATCATTCGCTGCGATGAAGTCCTCAAAAATGACCAAGGAGAAACGGTCGAATTGTTGTGCAGCTACATCGAAAACAGTAAAAGCGGCAGCGACTCATCAGGGATTCATGTGAAAGGTACGATTCACTGGGTATCGGCTCAAGAAGCCTTGCCTATCGAAGTGAGGCTCTACGATCGTTTGTTTCAAGTAGCCGACCCGTCGTCGGAGGAGGGAGATTTCAAAGATTACATCAACCCCAACTCACTACAAACCATTACAGCTTATGCCGAGCCGGCTTTGGCGGAAGCGACACTCGCCGATAAGTTTCAATTCATGCGTACAGGTTATTTTTGTTTAGACCCTGATAGCACCCCCAACAAACTTGTTTTCAATCGTACCGTAGGCTTAAAAGATGCTTGGAAGGCAGGAAGTTGAGTCAGTAGGCTACAACCTCCCCCCTACCCTAATCCACCCCAGCCGTCCCGGCAAACTTGGGATAAACTGCGCGTCGGTATGATTGAAAAGATTGTCAATCCCTGCTTGGAGAAAAAAATGTTTGCGTATTTCTTTACCGGCCGATACATTCCAAAGTACATAGCCGGGTACATACTCATTGGGAGCATCTAAGATAAGGTTGCCGTTGCGATCGCCGAAGCCGTATCGCCCTCTATAAATACCGCGAAGGGTAACGGTGATGCCTTTTTTCTCATTTTCAAAAAATAGCTTCATATTGGCACTATGACGAGAACGACCAAACAGCCCCCCATAATCGCGACGAGAGAGGCGTTCGGTAATGAGGGTTTCGGGGTTGCGTCTAAACAAATTTCCTTCATAGAGTTGTTGTAGTATATTTTTGTCTTTGGCTTCCAAAAATTGGTAGCCTCCACTGATATTGAGTTTTGAGTTTTGAATTTTTATTCTTGAGTAGGTTAGATCAATCTCAATACCTTGTGTAAATACACGATTCAGATTGAGATAACTAAATACATTTTGGCCATTTTGAAGGCGTGCTACGGCTTGAGTTTCGATGAGGTCTTTGATGTCGTTGCGAAACAGATTGAGATTCGCGGCAAAATGTTTGCCAACTGGTTTCCATTTGAATCCTACATTGTAGGCTACCGAGGTTTCTGCTCGTACATCGCCAAAAAGGGTGGGGTCTAAGAGGATTTCGGCTACTTGATCACCCAAACGGTTTAAACCGTTTTTCAGTTCTTCCGCTCCAAAAACGCTGTACCCTGCTACGGCATTCGTAAAATTGAGATACAACTGCCTAAAGTCGGGAGCCTTGAAGCCCACGCCTGTCGAAGCCTGCACAGCCAGCGACTTAGAAGCCTGCCACTGCGCAGCGAGTTTGGGACTTAACTGACGACCATAGACCGAATGAGCATCGTAGCGTCCGCCGGCGGTGATATTCCAGCGTGTTGTGGGCTGCCATTCATATTGAGCAAAAGCATAATAGGTTTGGAAGCGTTGTTTCTGGGTGTAGCGCGTGGCCTCTACACTCTCTGCAATATGCCCCCCTCCTACTGTGAGAGTATTGGTCGAGTTGAAATAGTATTCTGCTTGAAATTCGGGTCGAAGAAAAGTCTGTGCAAAAAATGTTTGGTCGAAGATACTGCCGTCGGCTTTGTCAAGGCGAGCATCAGTGCGATAGCGGGTACTGTAAAGTCGGGTTTGAAGTCTAAATTTTTCGGAAAAATGATGCGTCAAAACAGGGTTTAGATTCCAGTCGTGTTCTTTTAAGATAACCCGTATATGGGGGTGGGCCGACAAAAATGAGTGGTTTTTTTTTTAAAAAAAATAAATTTATTTTTTTTTTTTCTTTTTTTAATTTACAATTTTTTTTTTTTTTTTTTTTTTTTTTTTTTTTTTTTCATTTTTAATTTGTTTTTTTATATTTTTTCTTTAATTTTTTTTTTGTTAAAACGG
>JBKBKL010000172.1:0-2769 GCA_046294665.1 Runella sp. | reverse complement strand
TACTTTTCCGATACCCGTTATCTGCTGATGGCCCGACAAAAAGGCTTGGTTTTGATTTTCCATAAAATACCTCCCCGAAATACTCAACTTGGTTCGTTGGCTGAAATCATAACTTAGCCGCGACTGAAGTGTATTGTTATGAAACGCCCCCACCGTAGGCCCAAAGATTTCGGGGGAGAGGTCATAGCCTGCGGTACGGAAGTGGTTGCCAAACATAGTGGCCGAAAATTTCCCGGCCCGCAGATTGACATTCGCCGACAAATCAGCCGTTTGGTTGGTTCCATATCGAGCGTTGAGATCGCCTTTGTAACGGATACCTCCGTCGGTAGCGGGAGGGCTGGGTTGTGTGATGATATTGATGACCCCCGCCAATGCCTCCGAGCCATACAGGCTACTCGACGGGCCTTTGATGATTTCTATTTGCTTGATGTTGCCTACGGCCAAACGGCTCAATTCGAGTGTACCTGCCGTGCGTCCGATGAGCGGCTCGCCGTCTATCAAAATCAAGGTATATTCGGGACTAAAACCTTGTATCTGAACCCCTTGACCATGGTCATTGACGATAGCGATGCCTGTTTGTTCGAGTAGTACTTCATTGAGCCGCAGCGACCCCATCGCTTGGATTTGCTTTTGGTTGATGACCGTTACGGGCATATTCAAAGTACTCAAGGGCCGCTCCGAGCGCGTAGCCGTTACGACTACCTCTTCGATTTCTTTGGTGTGGAGTGAGTCAAGACTTTGTGTGAAGGCATTTGTACCTGTCATCATCAACATCAAGAGTATTTGTTCGCTCAATTTCATTTTAAATCTTAACTTTGAGAAAAACATCTTGTCATCATGGTAATAGTAGAAAACCTAATCAGGCGTATTGACGAGCAGCTCAAAAAGCTGCCATTGGTGCGCTTACCGGCTTCGGAGGAGGAGTACTTAGACATTACGAAGGAATTACCTTATAAAGCCGAATATCATCAAAGCGAAATCATTACTATGGGATTATCTTCTATCTGGCACGAGGTCATAATCATGAATCTTGGTGCATTTCTCCATACACTTTTCTTAAAAAATGACGATTTTCTTTTAATGGGCAGCAATGCAGGAGTTCACCTACCTAAATTTGAAGGGGGGTATTATATGCCTGATATTCTCGTTGTCAAAGATACGCCTGTATTCAAACCCAACTCCAATTGTATCCTCACCAACCCATACTTGATTATCGAAGTGCTTTTGCCTGCTACTATGTCGTTTGATATATCGGCCAAACTCGAAGAATATAAAGAGTTTGAGAGTCTTCAGCAGATTGTGTATGTGTATCAAGACCGCCCCAAAGTCATATCTTATACCCGTACCGAAATGCCCAATACATGGCTCAATCAAGATTACAAAAAGATGGAAGACGCGCTTGTGATGGCGGGTCATTCCATCCCATTGTCGGAGATTTACAGAAAAGTGTCATTCTCCTGACACCACTTGCGCCGATTTTCTCTTAGCGCAGCGAGTACAACTCAGGGTTATTGACATACTTCAAAATCGCTTCTCTGATGTCTTGCTTGGTAGCAGGTTTGTCCGAACGATACGACAGCCCTTCGAGTACTTGCCCCAGGTGCTTATCGTCCACTTTTTCGGTTTTGAGGCTGATCCCTTTGTTTTGGGCGATGAGTTCGCTCCATACATTCCTCACTTCTACCCAAAAGCCTCGATTTTTAGCCCACCAGCGTTTGGCTGTTTCGCATTTGCTTTCGTCCACACGCACGTAGTCATTGTAGCCTTTTTCTTGGGCCAGCAGCCTTTCTCCGCTTTCATCTTTTACAATTTTGTCGTTGTCTTGTTCGTGGAGGTATCCTTTATCGGTAACGTGGATACGATTGAAGCGACGAAGCACTTGATAATCAGACCGCTTAGTATATTCTCTGCGTGGCAAGGGAGCGTCGGTTATGTTGGCCCAGAGGTGTTTGCCATCTTTGTGAATCCATGAGGCAGACCCTTCATAGCGAGGGCTGTCGTCCACTTCAAACACCCGCTGTGTCCATTGTCCTTTGATTTGACTTTTGGGCAACTGTACCGTTTTCCAGTCTTTATTTTTTTGGTACGAAAGCAGATTGGTCGCCTCATATTCCCAATCTTCGCGCCAATGCTTGATGACGGTCTTGTCGTTGATGACCAACAAATGTACCAGTACCAATTTGTTGGGCGTTTCTTCGTCCACAAATACATATTCCAACCCTTTGGCAGTGTAGCGTTCGGCGAATGGGTAGTCTTTCTGTGGCGAGAATGTTTCGGCATATCTGAAGTCCACTTCATGGCAGCCGCACTGACCTTTGATGGCCTGAATATCGAGCGATTTTTGGGCATAGCTTGCGTTTCCCCAAAGTAAGAGCATGAGCAAAAAAATGACAGGTGATTTTTTCATGTTCAATTTATATTATTTGTTGATTTTAGATAAAAGTTTCAAACACAACGAAGGAATCAATTGCTCAACCTTTGGCTGCCGTCGGGCTGAAAAACGTAGCGAAACGTATAATGACGGGCAATGCTGTTTTGGTCGGGATTGGCAGGGGCATCTTTGTAATAACTCAAAATCTCGACCTTAGCAAAGCGGCCATCGCCTGTACGCACTATCAGTACACGCCCCGGAATAGGCGTAATGATGTTGAGTTGAGGGTTGTAATTGTACCAGCCTAGCCCCGAAGCGGGCGGTATGGCCAAACGGGTAGTGGATTCGTCCACAGCGAAGGTAGCAGAAGCGGGCACTTCTTTCAATTCGTCGAAAAG
>JBKBKL010000171.1:0-8090 GCA_046294665.1 Runella sp. | reverse complement strand
ACTATCAAAATTTAGAAAAGATAACCCTCTATTTTGCTTTGGCAGCAAAATATTCCCTTCATAAAATCAAAGAGTTATTTTTCCTTCTAAGGTATATCGCAGTAAACTCTGGTAAGTTTATGTTTTGATAAATTATTTTTCAAAACTAAAGAATGAATAAAAAGGTACTATCAGAAAGAGATATTTGCACCAAGTTTATCACGCCTGCTTTGGAAAAAGCTGGTTGGGACAAGCAGTTGCAGGTTTTAGAAGAAGTATCTTTTACTGACGGTAAAATTTACGTTAGAGGAAAAATCACTGCAAGAGGAACAAGAAAACGAGCCGACTATATTCTGTATTACAAACCGAATATTCCCATTGCCATCATTGAAGCAAAGGACAACAATCATTCGGTTAGAGCAGGAATACAACAAGGTTTAGACTATGCTCTAGACATTCCTTGTGTGTTCAGCAGCAACGGTGACGGCTTTTTATTTCACGACCGCACCGCAACAGACGGAAATATTGAAACTGAAATCGGTTTAGACGACTTCACTACTCCCGAACAGCTTTGGCAGAAATACAAAACGTACAAAGGCATTGAAACGCCCGAATCAGAAAGAATCGTTTCGCAGGATTATCACTTTGACGGAACCAATCGCAAACCGAGATACTACCAACAAATTGCCGTAAACAGAACCGTTGAAGCCCTCGCCAACGGACAGAAAAGAATTCTGCTTGTAATGGCAACAGGAACAGGAAAAACATACACTGCTTTTCAAATCATTCACCGACTTTGGAAAAGCGGAGCTAAAAAACGCATTCTGTTTTTAGCCGACCGAAACACCTTGATTGACCAGACACGCAGAGGTGATTTCAAACATTTTAAGGATAAAATGACTGTGGTAAAACATAGGCAAATTGACAAGAGCTATGAAATTTATTTAGCATTGTATCAAGGACTATCGGGAACAGACGAAGCAGCCAATGTTTACAAACAGTTTTCGAGAGATTTTTTTGACCTGATTGTCATTGATGAGTGCCACAGAGGAAGTGCAAAAGACGACAGCAGTTGGAGAGAGATTTTAACCTATTTCCAAAATGCTACGCATATCGGTTTAACAGCTACACCCAAAGAGACCAATGAGGTTTCTAACATTGAATATTTTGGCGACCCTGTTTATACCTATTCGCTGAAGCAAGGAATTGACGATGGTTTTTTGGCTCCTTATAGAGTGGTACGAATTACTTTGAATGTAGATGCCGAAGGTTGGCGACCCGAACAAGGCAAAACCGACAAAGACGGGAACCCCGTTGAAGACCGCATTTATAACCGAAAGGACTTTGACAAAAACTTAGTAATTGAAGAAAGAACCGATGTGGTTGCCAAAAAAGTAACCGAGTTTTTGAAAGGTTACGACCGCTTTGCTAAAACCATTGTGTTTTGTGTGGACATTGACCACGCTGAACGAATGCGAACCGCATTAGCCCGACACAATGCTGATTTGGTAGCACAAAACTACAAATATGTAATGCAGATTACAGGCGACAATGACGAAGGAAAACGAGAGTTGGACAACTTTATCAATCCCGAAGAAAAATATCCAGTAATCGCCACGACTTCTGAATTGATGACCACAGGCTTAGATGCACAAACCTGCAAAGTGATTGTGTTGGACAGCAACATCAATTCAATGACCGAGTTCAAGCAAATCATTGGCAGAGGAACACGAATCAATGAAGAGTATGGCAAACTGTATTTTACCATTTTGGATTTTAGAAATGCAACCGACCTTTTTGCCGACCCTCAATTTGACGGTGAACCCATCAGAATAAAACCTGTAACAGAAGATACCGATTTAGGCGGCATTGTAGATGAAGAAGAAAACAGTCTGAACCAAGATTTACAGGATTTTCAAGATTTACCTGATGAAATAGAGGAACGATTTGAACAGCAACGCAACAATCAAAATCAACAACAGCAAATCAAAGAAATCATTCAATCAAATGAACCACAGTTCAGACAAAAGGTATATGTAAACGGTGTGGACGTTTCGGTTTTGATTAGCCGTGAATTATATTTCGACCAGCACGGCAAACAGATTACCACCAGTTTGAAAGACCACACCAAAGAAATCATCAAAGGGCAGTTTGCTTCCTTAGATGATTTTCTGAACAAGTGGAAAGGTTCAGACCGCAAAGAAGCCATCATTGCCGAATTGGTGGAACAAGGCGTTATGGTGGAAGCACTCTATGAAGCCGTTGACAAGCAAGTGAATTTGTTTGATTTAATCTGCCACTTGGCATACGACCAACCGCCAATGACCCGAAAAGAACGGGCAAACAATGTGAAGAAACGCAACTACTTTACCAAGTATGGCGACCAAGCCCGAAAAGTTTTAGAAGCATTGCTCGACAAATACGCTGACCAAGGCATTGAAAACATTGAGAATATTCAAATCCTGACGGTTCCGCCCATCAATGAATTTGGTTCGGTTACAGAAATCATCAAAGCATTTGGCAGTCGTGAGGAATACGAAAAAGCGATAAAAGAATTGGAAAATGAATTATATAATGTTGCATAATGAAAATCATTCAAGAGAAATATTTTTCCGACTTTAAAAATCAATTACAGATTGATTGTAATGAGGCTTTAAAAGAAATAAGCGAAATTGAATTAACGCCCAAGAGTTTTACTTTTTACACTTCGGTGGCCGTTATTTCTTCTTCCAGAATTGAAGGCGAACAAATGGAATTAGATAGCTATGTAAAACACAAAGTGCAGGAGATTGAATACCTGCCCGAGTTGGTTGAAAAACCCAACGACTTATACCTCGCCTATTTGTTTGCCAAAGACAATGTGTTGACTAAAGATAATTTTCTCAAAACTCACACTTTGTTAGCTACCCACTTGTTGCCTGAAAAAGACAGAGGCGTTTACCGTAAGAATGAAATGCTTGTAATGGAGCATAAAACAGGCAGAATTCAATTTGAAGCTGCCCCCTTTGCCATTGTAAAAACCGAAATGGATAAACTTTGGGAGGACATTGAGCATTTATTAGAAACTAAGTTAAGCAACGAAGAAATATTTTACTACGCTGCATTTATTCATTTAGTATTTGTAAACATCCACCCGTTCAACGATGGTAACGGCAGAGCAGCAAGACTATTGGAAAAATGGTTTTTAGCTCAAAAATTAGGTGAAGTAGCTTGGTATATTCAATCGGAAAAATACTACTACCACAATGTGAACAGCTACTATGTGAATTTGAACAAACTGGGAATGTTTTATGAAAAGTTAGATTACGCAAAAGCAAACCTTTTTCTACAAATGTTACCCAACGCAATTAATTATAAAGGGTAAAATATGCCATTCGTAAAAGTATATATCCATTTTGTTTGGAGCACCAAAAACAGGTATCCATTCTTAGATTCCAAAGAGTTAAGAAGCAAAGTGTGGAATCATATCAGAGAGAACGCCAAGGGAAAAGGCATCTTTATTGACTTTGTAAATGGCTATTCCGACCACTGCCATTGCTTGGTTTCACTCGGCATTGACCAAACCATTCAAAAAGTAATGCAATTGATCAAAGGAGAATCTTCTTTTTGGATAAATAAAAATGGCTTGACCAAAGAAAAATTTGAATGGCAAGATGAATACTTTGCAGTTTCTGTTTCTGAGTCAATGTTGGATAAAGTAAGAGAATACATTAAAAATCAGGAAGAACATCATAGCAAAAAAACATTTCAGGATGAATATGAAGAATTTATAATCAAATATGGATTTGAGAAATACAAAGGATAATATTTTGGCTAAAGCTAATAATGGAATTGAATATTATTGTCCTCCATCTAAAGATGGAGGGGATTCAAATGCAGGCAAAATTTTGAATAGTAATGCGGCTTTAGCTCATTCCATAAAAATCAATCAAACCAATTCAATAGGAATGGGTTTTAACCCATTCCACAAAAATGAATATCCAAAAATGAATATCCAAAAATGAATATCCAAAAATGAATATCCCAAAAAAGAATTATCAAACCAATTCAATAGGAATGGGTTTTAACCCATTCCAAATAAAATATAAACTCAAACGCATCAAAATGAATAGTTGGGTTTCAACCCAACCCGAATATGAATGATAACGACCCCGACCCAAATGAAAAAAATATTGGGCTAAAGCCCAATGCCTCCGCCATCAATAGATTACCCCCCCATCCAACCCGAAGAAGTACCTTTTGACATTCCTGACAATTGGGTTTGGTGTAGGTTGGGGGAGATTGCCAACCATTCTCTTGGTAAAATGCTTGATGTGAACAAAAATAAAGGTGAGTTTAAACCTTATTTAAGAAACATCAACGTCCAATGGTTCAACTTCGATTTGACTGATGTAAAACAGATGAAATTTCTAGAAAGTGAAACTGAAAAATATGGTGCAATAAAAGGCGATATACTTATTTGTGAAGGTGGTTATCCAGGTCGTGCCGCTATTTGGGATGAAGACGGTGTTGTAATGTTTCAAAAAGCATTACATCGGGTAAGGTTTATAAATCAATGTTTCAATGAAAATCTATTCGTTTATTATTTATATTATATTAATGGTGGAGATTTTTTCAGGAGCTATCTCACTGGTTCGGGAATTCAACATTTCACGGGAAAGAAGTTAAATGTATTGCCAATCCCCCTCCCCCCCCTGTCCGAGCAAAAACGCATTGTGGCAGAAATAGAAAAACAATTGGCCAAAACCAAACAATTAAAAGAACTTGTTTTGGCTAATCAGGTAGCTACTGAGCAATTATTAAAAGCACTTTTGCATCAGGCATTTGAAGTAAATGAAACAGATTAGGCTAAAGCCTGAATGGAGTTGTAATGATTATTGTCAACAGGCTTTAGCCTGTTGCAATTCACTGTTGCAATTCTAATAGCCTTCAAATTTGGATTACCACAGCTTTAGCTGGTGGAAGCCAACCAGCAAGCCACCGAGCAACTGCTCAAAGCATTGCTGCATCAGGCGTTCCTGCCTGCGCTTCCGCTCCGGCAGGCAGGTGAGGTGAAAGAAATGGAAGAAGTAAACAGTTTTTGAAATGAATTATAGCCGTTTGTTGCCTTTTTTGGCGTTGTTGATTGTGTATTTGATAGGAGCTTTTGGCATAGACATCATGGACATTGATGCTGCCCAATACGCTTCCATAGGCCGCGAAATGGCCGAAAACAACCAGTTCTTAGATGTCCAGTTTCGGGGGCAGGACTATTACCTCGACAAGCCTCCGCTGCTTTTTTGGGTGAGTGCCTTGATGTTCAAGCTATTGGGGCCTACCAATATGGCCTACCGCCTTGTACCGATTCTTTCTACGCTGTTGGGTATGTATGCCGTAGAGCGATTTACGCGGCTCTATTATTCCACCCAAACGGCCTACATTGCCGCATTGGTATTGGGGAGTTGTCAGGCGTTTTTTTTGATGAACCACGATGTTCGCTGCGATACCCTGCTCACCAACTGTGTCATGGTGGCGATATGGCAGTTGGCGGCCTATCTCAAAAACCCCAAGCAAATAGGAGCATGGCGGTATTTTGTGGGGGCATTTGTGTTTGTGGGATTGGGTATGCTAGCCAAAGGCCCCATCAGTGTCATCGTCGTTGGGGCGGCTTTCTTCTTCGATTTATTGCTCAAGCGTCAATGGCGTAGTCTTTTTCACCCCCGTTGGATAGTGGGCGTGCTGATAGTCTTGCTCGTTTTGATTCCCTACTGTATCGGACTCTACCAGCAGTACGGCTCTCATGGTCTTTATTTTTTCTTTTGGGAACAAAGTTTCGGGCGAATCACCGGCGAAAACGAGTGGAAAAACGATGCCGGTCTTTTCTTTCAAGCTCAAAACTTTTTATGGAGTTTTCTGCCGTGGGTACTGGTGTTTGTGGCGGGTTTGGTATGGGTAGTTAAAGATTGCTGGACAAAGAATTTTCGACTTCAGCCTCACCAAGAAGCCATCTCGCTGTTTGGGTTTTTGTTGCCCTTTGCCGCACTATCTACGGCGCAGTACCAGCTTCCACATTATACGTTTGTGGTGTTTCCGTTGGCAGCAGTATTGACGGCACGCTACTTGAGTTTTTTGATTGACAATGCCCCATCAGTTTCTTTCCAATGGACGCGCATTGCCCTGATTTTTACGTCGGTAGTGATGCTCACCGTCGTGCTGATATTGCTCACTTGGGCGTTTCCGTTGCGCAATGTACTACTATGGGGCATATTGATTTTGATGACATTGCTCATCTGGCGATTGTACGGGCGGCAGCGACCTGCTTTTTCGCAGCTCGTTTTTGCTCCTTTTTTGACAGCGTTAGTGGCCAATTTGGCCCTCAATGCCCATTTTTACCCAACTTTACTCACTTATCAAACAGGCTCGGTAGTAGGGCAATTTATGCAAAAACAACCACGAGAGGCTTTGGAGCGATTCTATGTGTACGACATAGCCCCCGTGGAGGAATACAATATTTTTCATAGTGCCCTCGATTTTTACAGCCGTCGTACTACACCCGTTTTGCGAAAAACCGATGATGTGAAAAATCTGCTTCATTCTGAAAAACCCCTCTGGCTTTACACCGACCAACAGGGCTTAGACTCTCTCCGAGCAAGTGGTATGAAGACCGAAGAAGTGCAGCGTTATCAGAAGTTTCATGTAACGGGCCTTACGCTTCCATTCCTCAATCCCGCCACACGGCACACCGAAACCAAGACGGCTTATCTGCTGAAAGTAAGGTAGTTGTCGAAGAAAACAGAAATCAAAACGCCTTCAAACTCAAGTCTAAACTTTTGATTTGGTGCGTAAGGGCACCGCAGGAGATGTAGTCCACGCCTGTTTCGGCTACGGCACGGAGGGTGTCTTCGCGAATCCCGCCAGAGGCTTCGAGGGGGTATTGGCCATTGACCCGCACTACGGCTTTGCGCAAATCGTCAAGACTAAAATTGTCGAGCATGATGCGATGCACCTGCCCTACACGCAAGGCTTCTTCGAGTTCGGTGAGGTTGCGTACCTCGATTTCGATTTGGAGGTTTTTACCTTTCCGTCGGAGGTATTCGTTGGCTTTGGTGATAGCCGCCTCGATGCCGCCGGCATAGTCCACGTGGTTGTCTTTGATGAGAATCATGTCATACAGTGCGTAGCGGTGATTGACCGCGCCGCCGATGCGAACGGCCATTTTCTCGAAAAGACGGAAATTGGGGGTAGTCTTGCGGGTATCGAGCAGTTGGGTGGGAAGTCCTTCGAGGAGATTGACCAGCGAGCGTGTGTAAGTAGCGATACCGCTCATGCGCTGCATGGTGTTGAGTACGAGGCGTTCGGCTTTCAGTATCGCCTGTGCATCGCCTTGTACTTGTAGAACGATGTCGCCTTTTTGTATCGGCTGGCCGTCGTGGATAAATACCTCTACTTCGAGCAGGGGATCTACTTCTTCAAAGATGATTTGAGCCACTTCGACCCCTGCCAAAATCCCGTTTTCTTTGACCAAGAGCCTTGCCCTCCGCTCGGCATCACGTGGTATGGTAGAGAGTGAAGTATGGTCGCCATCGCCTACGTCTTCCGAAAGGGCCAATCGTATATAATCGCGTATGTCCATTTCTTAGTTTCATGTTAGATTGTACACGGGCAAAATACGGCCTTTTTTGTGTTTTTGACAAACAACACTTGCAGTTTGGGATAGTTTGCGTTTAAAACGCAAATCATCGAATGGGTAAGGATATTTAGGATAGATTGCGTTTGAAACGCAAACTTCTATGACTGACAAAGATAGTTTACGTTTGAAACACAAATCATCGAATGGGTAAGGATATTTAGGATAGTTTACGTTTAAAACGCAAACTTCCGTGATTCGCGTTTCAAACGCGAATCGTCGCAAGTATCATCAGAATTTGGGATTTTGCGTCAAAAAACGTTTATTTGCAAAGCAAAAGTTAGTATAGCTATCATTGTTTCGTTCTGCGTTGTATCTCCAATCCTCCCATGACCCACCCTTCCGATTCCCGTGCGTATTTTTTCAAAATAGACACTACCATCAAGAAAATCCGGAATGTACTCCAAAAACGCTTCAACGAAACAGGCGTAGATTTGACGGTAGA
>JBKBKL010000170.1:0-8097 GCA_046294665.1 Runella sp. | reverse complement strand
CTTAAACTTGTCATACTCGTCTTTGAAGCGTTCGGGGATTTGGTAGAGGTCTTTTTGGAAATCAACTTGATAAGCAGGTACATCAATTTGGATATAATCGCCCGACCGAAACTTGAGATTTTCGCCCTCGGGGAGTTTGACCACAAACTCTTTGATATAAGTCGAAACGTTGTCGTTGGATACGACCGTACACTCCCATTTTTTGATGCCAAATACTTCATCAGGGATTCTGATTTCCATGTCTTCCTTGACCTTGACCTGACAGGCCAGCCGTACTTTATCTTGTACTTGACGGCGGTTGAGGTGGTTGGTTTCGGTAGGCAGTACTTCGCCCCCTCCAACAAAGACTTGGCATTTGCACATGGCACAAGTGCCGCCCCCCCCACATGCAGAAGGCAAAAATAAATTTTGGCCGCTCAAGGTAGCCAGCAATGAAGCCCCCGGTTTGACAGTGATAGGGCTGTCTTGGTTGCCGTTGATGATGATTGAAACCTCTTTTTGAGGTAAGAGTCTTTGCTGTGCCAGCAAAATCAAATAGGCCAGCACAAAAATAATGACAATGAAAACGACAACGCTCGAAGTTAGTACCGGTAACATGATGAATTAAAGTTTAAAGCCCGAAAAACTTAAAAATGCCAAGCCCATCAAGGCCGTAATGATCATCGCTATTCCCAGCCCTTGTAGCGGCTCTGGAATATGCGAGTAGCGCAGACGCTCACGAATGCCCGCCAAGAGCACAATAGCCAAGAAAAAGCCAGTACCCGTCCCCAGCGAAAAAACGGTAGTTTCGGCAAAATTGTATTGCCTTTCTTGCATGAAAAGTGATGCCCCCAAAATCGAGCAGTTTACGGTAATCAATGGCAAAAAAATACCCAACGACATGTAGAGGGCTGGCAAAAACTTTTCGATGACCATCTCGACCAACTGTACAGCACCTGCTATGGTCGAAATGAACAAAATGAAGGCCAAGAAAGTCAAGTCCACCGAAGCCAATGAAGGGTGAATACCGGCTAACGCCCCTTTTTTGAGGAGATAGTTCAGAATCAGATAGTTGAGTGGTGTAGTGAGTGTCATAACGAAGATGACCGCCAAACCCAACCCAAAGGCCGTTTTGATTTTTTTGGAAACGGCCAAATACGAACACATTCCCAAAAAGAAAGCAAAAATGGCGTTTTCGACGAAAACACTCTTGACGAATATATTGATGAGGTGTTGCATGATAAGTGATGAGTAGTGAATGATGAATGTTAAGTAGGTTCTATACCCTTAAACTTTTTTGGATTCGCTAAGAAACGTTGATGAGTTTTTTGTTGCGGCTGCGCTGCCACCAAATGTAAATACCGATGATAAAAAGGGCTGCTGGCGGTAGCATCATTAGGCCGTTGTTTACATAACCTAAATCATAAAACCATTGTGGCATCACTTTGTAGCCCAGTAGCGTACCAGCCCCAAACAACTCACGTACCACGCCCACTACGACCAAAATAATACCATAGCCGAGGCCATTGCCGATACCGTCTAAGAAAGCAGGCCAAGGTTTTTGACCTAATGCAAATGCCTCAAGCCGTCCCATGACGATACAGTTGGTGATAATAAGCCCCACAAAAACCGAAAGTTTTTTGCTCACATCAAACATATAGGCTTTGAGCAACTGATCTACAATCGTAACGAGCATCGCCACCACTATCAACTGCACGATGATACGAATACGGTTGGGAATGGTATGGCGCAACAGTGAAATGATGAGGTTGGAAAAAGCCGTAACAAACGTAACTCCCAAGGCCATGATAAGGGCTGGCTTGACTTGCACCGTTACGGCCAATGCCGAGCATACCCCCAATACTTGCACCGTAATAGGGTTGTTGTCGTCGAGGGGGTCGCGCAAGACTTGAAGGTTTTTCTTTGAAAAAAGCCCCTCCGCTTTTTTCTTTTCCTCTTTCTCTAAAGTAATATTTTCTGTACTCATGACGTGGTTAGTTTTGAGTGATTGAGTTGTTGAGTTGTTGCACTTTTTGAAAGTAAGGCAAATATGACTCGAAGCCCACACGGAGCATTTCGTCGGTGCCACGAGAGGTGATTGTCCCCCCCGAGATGGCATCTACACGATGCTGCTTGCCAAAGTCCACTTTGTCGGTTTTTTTGACTACCCGAACCGATACCAAGCCGCCCTTTTCATCTTTGATTTTTTTGCCTTGAAACTGCTGCTGGAATGGTTTTTCGGCTATTTCTGCCCCTAAACCCGGTGTTTCGCTTTTATGATCGAAAAATGCTCCATAGACGGTATTAAAATCATTTTCCAACGAAACATATCCCCAAATAGGCCCCCAAAGCCCTTTGCCTCTTACCGGCAAAATATAATAGCTTTGGGCATTGGTAGAGGTATAGATATAGAGTGGTAGATTTCTTTGTGCAGGTGGTTTTTCGCTTTCGGCTTTGAGGTCAATATCGGTAGCATTGATACCCTCCAACACTTCACCATTGGCGTTGAGTACCATTGCCTTTACGTTTTCGTTAAAAGTTTTTTCGATTTGGGCACGTTCGGGCAAGTCCAATCGTACTGCCTTCAAAATATTGGCTTTGGTATCCAAAGCGATGTTGGCCTCTTGGGCAGGTTTTAGACCTTCGGCGGCGATAGCCAGTACGACGGCCGTAATGACCGATAACGTAGTGGCATAGAGGAGGGTGTATTGATTAGTGTGCACGTTTTTGGCGGGTTTTGATGTGATGTTCTACAACAAGATGATCAATCAACGGTGCAAAGACATTGAGCAACAAAATACTCAACATCACCCCTTCGGGATAAGCGGGGTTGAACACGCGCAATATGACCGTAAATGCTCCGATGAGCAAGCCATAAATCCATTTGCCTTTTTCGGTATGAGCAGCACTGACAGGGTCGGTGGCCATATAGACCGCCCCAAACGCAAACCCTCCCATCAGCCAGTGGTAATAGGCTGGGGTGTGCATGGCATGGGTGGGCATATCGGCAGGAGCGAGGCCATTGAGAATAAGCCCCATGACCAACGCACCCAAAAAGCATGATACGATGATTTGCCAGCTACCTACCCCCGTAACGATGAGAATAAAAGCCCCAATCAAGCAAGCAAAAACACTTGTTTCGCCGATGGAGCCTTGCTCAAAACCCCAAAACATATCAGCTACCGACGGAAGTGCGGTATAGTTTTCATCGAAAGTTACTAAGTTGGTAGCCCCCGAATAGGCATCTACTATGGTATGACCTGTTTCGGGCGAGAGGTCAGTCCAAATATCGCCCGACATATAGGCTGGAAAGGCAAAAAACAAAAAGACCCTTGCCAGTAACGCAGGGTTCATAAAATTCATGCCTGTACCCCCAAAAATCTCTTTGCCCAAAACCGTACAAAAAATAGCCGCCAAGCCTACCATCCAAAGCGGAATCGTAACGGGCATCGTCAGAGGTATGAGCAGGCCCGTTACTAAATAGCCCTCACTCACTTGATGCCCGCGAATGACCGCAAAAATAAACTCTACCCCCAGCCCTACCGCATAAGATACGATGATGATCGGGAGGACTTTCCAAAACCCAAACATGAAATTGTCGAGTAATGAAGCCTCCATACCATAAGCCAAGTGATGCTGATAGCCGACATTCCACATACCAAACAATAGCGTAGGGGTCAGAGCCACTATGACTGTAAACATGGTACGCTTCAAGTCAATGGCATCGCGTATATGCACACCGTGGGTAGTAACGTGTCCGGGTACAAAAAGAAAAGTTTCTAAAGCATCGAAAGCGGGGTGAAGTTTTTCCAATTTACCGCCTTTTTCAAAATGTGGTTTGACAGTATCAACAAGTCGTCGGAGTACTTTCATAGAGGAAGGGAAAATTTAAGGGTTTTTTATAATCGTTCAAAATTGATTTGCGAAAAAACCTAATATGTTTCCTTTGATTATCAATGGGTTACATAGCTATTTTTTTGCAAACCTATGAGGTTTAAGTATAGTATGACGTAAGGGGGTAAGTCAATCTTTGAATCAGGCTTCCTGACGAATGTACGCCAGCCCTTCGCTGATGATACGCTGCACATTGATTTTGGAAGTACAGACAAACTCGCACAAGGCAAAATCTTCTTCTGCTACCTCATATATACCCAACTGCTCCATGCGTTCGATGTCTTTGGCCAAAATCGCTTTGAGCAGATGCACCGGATAAATGTTCATGGGTAGTACTTTGTCATATTGTCCGGACATCACAAAAGCACGCTCCTCACCGTGCATGTTAGTATCAGCGACATAGCTGCGATTGGGGGTGAGCCACGAAAAAAAGGTACGTGACAAACTTAACTTATGAAAACCGGGCAGCAACCAACCCAAAAATTCTGGCTCACGGCCTTCGGGAATAGCCGTCAGATGATTGGTATAGAAAGACAAAAAATCTTGTTGGTGCGTTTTTTGTCCTGTCAGTACATTGCCTTGTATCAACCGACATGCGTCATCTTTAAGATGATGCTCCAACATGCTATGGAGGCTTTGGCCGGAAACTACTCTCAAATATTGGGGGTTTTTTATACAGCTACCAGTCAATGCCACCAATCGGTGGGCGCGGTAACGCCCCTCGCCAAATAGCCGACCGATGATGACAACATCTTGGGGGTGAACGTACCAAACAACTTCACCCTTCTGAATCGGTGCTATATGATGAATCTGCACCCCTACATTACCAGCAGGGTGTGGGCCTTTAAAATAATGTAATTTTTCGGTAGAAATATATTTTATGTTATCTGCCAAAAGTTTTGGATTGGCTTTTTCTGAAGTACACAAATGCAAATTCCCTTCTGCCAGTAGTGATAAAGCCTTAATGCCAAGCTCAAAATGAATTCGTTCTTGCTCAATAATAAAATCTAAATCGGGGGCCAAAGGTGCCGAATCAAAACAAGAAACAAAAATGGCTTTGGGGGTATCTTCCGGACGGGCGATAGTAGAGTATGGACGCTGCCTGATGTAGGGCCAGCACCCTGATTCGAGCAGTCGCTCGGTGATTTGGGCTTTATTCAACTTGGATACATCGCCTTTCGGGAAAACTTGGTAAATGATTTCACGGTCGGGCATGACGCGAACCTCCATGATACGCCGCTTTTCGCCGCGTACAATTTCGACGACTTCGCCACTGACAGGCGAGCAAAATAGCAGTCGGGGATTGTTTTTGTCATGAAAAAGTGGCTGGCCTGCCAAGACTTCCTGGCCAAGATCAACAGACAAGCGCGGCACAATCGTACTAAAATCTGGGGGTTTGAGGGCTACTACCCTTGATGCGGGCAGGTCGGTGATTTGATAGTCGGCTTTGCCTTCGAGTCGAATATCGTAGCCTTTGCGAATAGTGATTTTTTTGCCCATTGTACTATTCTATCTTTTAATAATACAAATAAAAGGGCTTTTTTGAAATAAACTAATGATTGCGTAGAAAAAATTGTAAAAATGTTTTTTTCTGTTAAAAGTGCCAATAAATTGGTTTATCTTGGTCTTTCAGTAGAATACAAAGAGTATCTATACACTTATCTTATCATAACGTTTGGCCGATTGGCGAAGGCTGGGGCATGAAACCTAATTTATATTATTTTCTACCTTCCTCGAAATGCTAGATTGATATTAGTGAAAAATATTGAAATCATCAGCATAGCTTGCAGTGTAGTGCTTCTTTTTATCGTCATTGGTTATTCAGTTTTTCAAGTTCCAATGCTAAGAGTTTTAAGTCTTGTTTCATTAGGTTAATATGTGCTTCTATTTGGTCGTGCATGTTTGCTCTTTTGTTCAACAGGTCTGCTGTGTATTTTCCGCCTTCTCCAAAAAATAGGCTGTAAACCTTTTCTTTGTTTCTTTCCTTGGTGTCTGCAATTTGTCCAAAGCCCAACCATTTGTCCACGAGTTGTTGTCGTAAAGATTTTTCTTTGGTGTTTGGATTTTCATAAGTCAAATAATACCAAACTGAACTTGGAAAAATCGTTGAAGTTTTAGGGGCTGTCCAAATGTCTTTCAAGGCGTTTCTTGGATGATAAAAATTTACTTTACGTTTATTGAGTAAGATTAAAATACCCAAAGTCGCTTCAGTCAGACCTGTACCAATTCCAATAAATTCAGGGGCGTTGTCTGTGTCTCCATTGGCTAACAATATTCCTGCTGTAATTGCCCCTGCTGCTCCAACTACGATTGCACCAACTGTCAGTTTAGTTTCTGCGTCATCTTCTTTCCCTTTTAGGTAGGTTGCAATTTGGTCGGCTCGTTCTTCTTCGCAGTCCATTTCACTTGCAACGGCTGAAATTTCAAGCGAGGAAATGTTTATTCTTTGATTAATTTTCTGGGATAGTTCAATAATTTTAATTCTACTCTCAGAAGAAGGATTTGATTTGTATTCTTTTTTTAGCCCTACAAATTCAGTCAAATGGTCAAGCAATCCTATGGCATGGGCAATATTTAGAGATTGAAATGAGAATCTGTTTATTAAAACGCTGTCAATGTCAAGTAGGTGAATAGGTTTTGGTAAATCATCTTTTGCATAAAATCTTTTTACTTGTTGATTGCAGTTGCTTTTATCCAATTCAGAATTTAGTTGAGCGTTTTTTAATACAGCACAAGAAGTCAGATTCAAAGTCAAAATCGTTAAAATCCAAATTGTTATATTCTTTAAAATCAAATTCATTCTTTTTAATTAAAATTTTACTTGTTGTGTGTTGTCTTTTAGCATTACTGCCGATGGTTACGTATTGGCATTGGCAATGTTGGGTCGTTTGAAAATTTGGAATGTGCAAAACGAAATTAGGTAAATCTTGTTGTTCTTCAATTTTAGAATTGGATATAGTTATCATTTCAGATTTTGTTTTATATTTAACATAGTTACTTGTTCAAATCCTACCATTCCGATCATCATACCTTTTTTGTATTTGTCTGGCAGGTTGTCTCATGGCATTTGATACGTTTCCTCTCATACTTAAACCTAATATGTTTTCAAAATACTAATTATCTAAGCCCGCTGTAAGTCGCTAGTAAGACCAAAATCCTCAAAATATGAAGGTTTTGAGAGATTTTTATTTCAAAACTTTATTGATTTGCTTTACCCAGTAATTTTGACCGTGGCAGTTCCAGTGGGTATCACTTTTAGAATAAACTGATTGTGCATTTTCAGTAAAGTACTTCCAAACATCAATCGTGGGTAATTGGAGTTGGGGGTGCTGTTGGACACGTTCGACGAGGTGGTTGTATTGGCCCATGTTGGGGGCTACGATACTGGTTTTGTTGGGAATGATAGAAAGATATACTTCGTCGAATCCCTTGCTTAGATAAAACGCACGGGTTTGATTGGCTACTTTGATCAATTGGTCTAACTCCGCTTGGGGCAGAGGATAGAAACAAGAAGTAAGACGAGTGCTGTCAGTATCCCAGCAGAAGAGAATATGCCTGCCATCGGGCGAGAGAGCTACTTGGTCGTTGTGGCGGGCGAAGTAGTGGAGATTGAAATCAGCTTTCCACTCTTTGATTTTCAAAAAGAAATCATTTGAAAACAAAACGCTCGTAATAGCCTCTTCGCTTTCTTCCAAAATCTTCGACCAACTTTTTGATATGGTTTTTTCAATCGTGTTGCTATTAGGCTTCTCAAATTTGATCTGACGTACCGGCTGTTCAAAATGCTGCCGAAAACTACGTTCTACGGTTTGGAGAATGAGGACATTACGTCGGTGGGTGTCGAGTTCGACTACCAACGACTCTGCCCAATGCACTCTCTCATACCGAGCCGCTACGAAGTCGTCGGAGTTGATTCTGGCAGGTTCGGTAAAGCTATCGCCGATGAGGTAGAGAGCTGTATTGTTTTTGAGGCTGTCTTTGTAAAGTTTTGTACAAACAGCGGTTGGTTCTTTGAATTTGCTCAAACTCGAAAGGCGGTACAAGTCACCATAGCGGTAGTCGTCGGCATACCAACCCCAATCGTAGGCTAAATGGCGCAAGTCAGGGTGACAGCTTCCTACCCACAACACGCTGAACACAATCAAACTGAGATATTTGAATAATTTCATAAGTATTGGGGCCAAAATTAGCGTAATTTCAATGACCAAGTTTGTAGTTTTTTAT
>JBKBKL010000169.1:0-8172 GCA_046294665.1 Runella sp. | reverse complement strand
AATGGCATACTTACTACCCGTCTTGATTGTTTTCCAAGAACCTTTTACCGAAACCTGATTGGGCGTTACGTCGTTGTCGAGTAAGATTTCGGGTTGGCTACCGTCCATGAGAGGATTGGATTTCAAGAGGTTTTGAAGTTTTTTGATGTCTATCTCTTGTACGCTTTTTTGGTCATCAATGGCTAAGGTAGCCGCCACGGTAGCCGCTTGTGCCAAAGCCATAAACACTGGCTCCATACGAATAGACCCATAGGCGATATGCGTAGCCGAAAGGCAAACCGGAACGAGCAGGTTTTCACATTCTGATTTTTTGGGAATCAACGAGCGGTAGGCTATGGGGTAGGGCGGAAACCCTCCTACTTGTACATCGCCCTCGTTTTTGACCATCATTTTACCGGTTTTGGGGTCTTTGATGAG
Source organism: Runella sp. (assembly GCA_046294665.1). GTDB lineage: Bacteria > Bacteroidota > Bacteroidia > Cytophagales > Spirosomataceae > Runella. The sequence continues at coordinate 7,755 of JBKBKL010000169.1, read as the reverse complement.
GAGTCGTTGGCAGTTGTGAGAGTCCATGGTATAAGCCGCCATACCGATACCGTCGGGTACGACTTCGCGGCCTTCGCAGTTGTGTTGGGTCATCACATACTCGCCTACCATGCGCCGCGCTTCACGTACATAGAGTTGGTGGCTGAAATGATGGTTGTCCAAATATTCGTCTTTGGGGTAGCCATATTCGAGCATTTGCTGGCGGAGGTGCTGCGGCATACGGGGGTCATGTCCCACAAAATACAGAAAGCCTTTGGTGTAGTCTTCGTGCGCTTTGATGATTTTTTGGCGGTCTTGGTAGCTGGCTTCGGGGTAGTCGTAGTTCATGCCAATCATGTCGGTAGAGAAACCACCTTTGTTGTTGATGTCGGTTTTGGAATTAGGCATATCAGCAATGTGCATTACGCCCCAGTTGATATGCTTTGGCTTTTCGATTTCGATTTGGCGAAGCAAAAGTTCGTATTTGGTCGAATCATAATTTTCGGGGCGGGTGATGGGGATACGATTGGCGGGGTCTTTGGTAAGACAAATTCTGAAATTGTAGGCTTGCACGAGTTTGTCGCCACTACCTGTGGGGGCAAGGGTATGGGTACTGATGCCCCAAAGTAAGCCGCTCGATGGGTCTCCGGGGATTTTGTAAGGGTCTATGCCATCGGGAAATTGGTGCGCTTCGAGCATTTGTACGCCATTCCATGTTTCGTTGTATTGGCTATTGGCCTCGCGACCTACGGTGTAGCTTACACCCGCTTTGGCCATGAGGTCGCCTTCGTAGGTGCAGTCCAAAAATATTTTGGCTTGTATGGTACGCATATCAGGCCGTTCCCGACGCGGCGAGCGGCGCAGCGATAGGACTTGAATGGCGTTGATTTTGCCTTGCTCTTTTTTGACCGATTGCAGCAAGTACTGCCTCAATACCTCTACTTTGGCTTCTTTGATGTATCTTTCAAACAACTGTTCGGCCACGTGCGGCTCAAAAGTCCATTGTTCAAACTTGCCGTAATGCTGTCCTATATGGCGATAAAAATTACGTGCCAAGCCCGTGATGGCGAATTTGTTACCGATGTCGGTTTGTCCCAGTCCGCCAGAACTCAATCCTCCGAGATGATTGCTGGGTTCGATCAAAATGACACTTTTGCCTGCTTTGGCTGCCGTGTAGGCTGCTATCACTCCTGCCGACGTACCGCCATAAATGCAGATGTCGTAGGTTTGGCTTATCGTTTTTTGTGCCAAAACTAAACAAGAAAATAGAAAGAGAAGGAGCAATTTTTTCACGTTTTGTTGGGTTTGTATGAAAACTAAGAGAATTTTGAAGCCAATTTTCTACGAAAGCAGAAATATGTGAATCAAGATTACGTTCAAAAACAAAAATAGAAACAAAGTCTAAGCTATGAAAAAAACTTTGATGTTGGTATTAGTGGGAATAGTTTGTGGGGCCGCAAAGGCACAACGAGTAGAATGGGGATTGAAAGGGGGGCTTCAAATAACACAATTTAGAGGAGATGATTTTTTGGGGAGAAAACCTAATTCAAACAGTCTTGAAAGAGTTTCGACCAGAAGAGGCAGTGATGTAGGCTACACGTTGGGGGGGTATGTACGGTCGTTGGAAGATATTTTTTTGCAAGGCGAAATGCTGATTTCTGTCAAAGGTGCGCAGTTGGAGTCGGCTGCTACCAATACTAAAACAAGTATCCAATATGGTCAGTTGGACATTCCGCTATCAGTGGGGTACAAATCCAAAAAATTTGAATTTACAGGTGGGCCGCTGCTTTCGGTACAACTCTTTGACAACAACAGCTTGAAAAGTTTTTTGTCGCAATATGCCGCTACGCCACTTACTTTTTCACCCTATCGGCCTTACGCATTCGGCTATCAAGCGGGGTTTGGGATTTCGCTTCAAAAAATAACACTGGGAGTTAGGTATTTGGCAAGTATTCAGCCTGTGAGCGATATGTACATTGCTTATCAAGTCCCTGGTACTACCACGCTCCAAGACAGTCGTTTTCAGCAACGTTCGTCGGCGTTGCAGTTTACGGCTGCGTATCGGCTGAGTCGTTGAGGTAGGTTTCGAGTTCTTCGATTTTGAGCCAGCGGGCTTTGATTTTCTTGTCGCGGTCGAGTAGATAAATGGTTGGGTAGTTTATGACACCCAACTTATAAAACTCAGTTCGTCCTTCAGTATCTCGCACATTGACGAAACTACTCGTGCCAAAATCTTGTACAAAACTACGGCAGGCTTGTGCGTTGTTGTCTAAACTGACGGCATAGACTGTCGCATTTTGAGCGTATTTTTTTGACAATTCTACCAATTTTGGCGCAGCTTCTCGGCAATGACTACAGCCCGGATCGTAGAAAAACAAAATCGTGTATTGGCTTTTGATAGCGGCTAACGATTGCGCTTTATTGTCTAAGTCTTTGAATATCAATTCAGGGAAAACACTTCCAACCGCTAAATTCTTTTTGATTTCTTGTAATTCTTTCACCTTTTGAAGTGTACTTGCGTCCCACAGAGTCGGGTCTGCCAGCACATACTTTTGAGTTACGAAATCATACACTTCGTCGTAGTTTTTGTTGGCCGTAAGTTCAAATAGTTGGGCTATTTGTCCTACTACATATTTTCGCAATTCTACCGTGCCTTTGGTTTGGTCTATCACCTTTTCCAAGAGTGGTAAAAGGTCATTTGGAGGAATAGTAGGAATCATCTTCAAAAACTTCTGGAAACGCGCTGGCATACTCGACGTGTAGAGCATACGTTCGTCGGAGAGAAAACTATGGTCAAAATAATGCTGCCGATGGTATCCGATGAGAAAGGCCGAATCTTTGGCACTCAATGTAGCCACCGGCAGCACGGGCTGCTTAGGTTCTTGAAAACTTTTCAGAAAACGAGTAGCCAGTAGTTGTGGCTGTCGCTGATAAAGTGAGTCCACATACCCTTTGATTTCTTCCGAAAACTCACGATAGCGATTTTGCCAGCGGGGGTCGTTGTCGTCTTTGAGGCCAAATTGCTTTCTAAAGTTCAATGCTTTTTCATAGCGGCGGCGCACCTCGCGTTGGTAGTCATAAAAAAGGGTATTTTCGGGAGAATTTACGAAGCGAATGGTTGCGAGTATATCGCGGGCATCAGCTACCAGCGAAAACGATTTGTTTTCTTCGACAAAAAGTTCGATACCACGCCCTATGCCCAACACCCGACACATACCTGTTGGTACTGGTTCGTTGCTCTGAAATACAAACTTGCCGTCATTACCTATCAATGCTGTATCAATGGGTATCAGATGCCCCGCATAATGCTGCGACAAAATCAAAGCCGCAGGGCGAGCATTGGCGATTTGACCTTCGATACGAAAGCCTTTTTGGGCTTGGGCAAAGAAAAGTGAAAAAAAGTAATAAACAGCGATTCGAAGACAAAAAGGCATAAGACTTGTAGTTTTTGGAAAATTATCGCAAATCTTATGCCAGTTGGTTTTACAAGTCTAATTCGTTGAAAAACTCTTTGAGAGAAACTTGATGAATATCCAAAATTTTAAGCAAGGTAGCAAGTGTGATATTTGAACCGTTTTCGACACGCCAGTATTGCTTACGGTCTAAATGATGATCCAAAGCAAATGTTTCATAGCTCTTCCAACCACTTTTTTTTCTCAAATCTTTGATTTTGAGCGCAATCTCTTTGAGTCTTAGGTCAGTATTATGCGTTTCGCTTGCCATTCTGGCGGCGAATGACGTTAGCGTTCGACAATTTTTTTACGGCATATATTGCACAATTTAAATAATATCTTACATTTGCATCAAAGCTACCTCTGTGTTATCATTTTTTTTAACTTTAAAATTTGTTTCAATCATGAAAAAAACAGTAATTACCCTTTTCGCCCTTATGGTTCTTGGTGGAGCCTATTCAAGTAACGCTAATGAAAAGATGATTGATTGTTGTAGAACTGCTACTGTATCAATAACAGACTCAGATGGGAATACATTTTCGGAAACTGCTACAAGATGCCACTCAAGTTGTACCATGGCAGAAATGCAAGCAACTCACGCAGCAAATTCTCAATTAACAATTAGGTTGCAATCTTATATGTAAAAAAAACAGTATAATTGTTTGAAAATTCAAAGGGGTAGCTTTTTTAGTGTAATTTCTCAATTTAGTATTTATAGATATGAAAAAAAATATGTTGTTTATCTTAATTTTTTCAGTTATTATCAAATTAAGAGCACAAGATCAATTTACAGGACTTCTCAAGTACTCCCAGATTACTGCTTTTGAAGATACAATGAAAAGAGTAAAACTTCCAGTTGATTTAGTATTTACCAAAGAGGAGTCTGTTACAATTCCAGGAGTTATCCAAAAAATGAATCAAAGCGATAGTATCCGTATTTTGGCACCTCCTTCCGACAACAGAAGAAGAAACGCAGTTTATGTAAATCTCAAAACCAATCGTATGATATCGCGCCAAAGAGCCGATACAGAGTTGGTAATAGTTGATGATGAACTCGAAAAAATTGATTGGAAAATATTGCCTCAAACCAAAAAAATCGGCAATATAAAATGTCAAAAAGCCGAAGCTAAAGTGAGGGGGCGGTTTTACACGGCATGGTTTGCCCCAGATATTCCTGTACGGTTTGGTCCATGGAAACTACAAGGCTTACCCGGACTGATTTTGCAAGCCAAATCTGCTGACAATGCTGTGGAGTTTAGATTTGAGTCGCTTACAATACCTGTACCTTCTCATCTTAAAGTTGCTCCATTAGAAGTCCTCCCTACAATGAAGATAGTAACTGAAAAAGAGTTTTTAGTTTTAAAGAAAAAAAATGAGGAAAACTTTAGAAAGATGGCTATGACTGCTTCAGGGACAGACGGTGGTTCTGGCATTAGTAGTTCACATTGGATTGAAATATACCCTCAAAATTAAAGGAATGCGTATATGGTGTCTTATATTTCTTGTTATTTACTTAAGTACCAAAGGGTTTTCTCAAAAAACAATTTCAGGTACCGTTAAAACGGAAAGTGAAAATCCTTTGTCAAATATAAATGTTTTAGTTTACCAACTTACTGTTCAAGACACGCTACTTACTCAATACGCCATTACTAATCGGCAAGGATTTTATAAATTAACTCTTGCTTCTACGCTTGATACGTTTTTGCTCACAGTCAAAACTTTGGGTTTTGGAGATGGTTTCTTCAAAGTTCTACCGACTGATTCGGTGAAAGTTCATGATTTTGTTTTAATACCTAAACCTATTCAACTTCGTGAAGTTACTGTCAAAAACCCACCCGTACGTACTGACAATGATACGACCACCTACAAAGTAAAAAATTTTATAGACGGCACGGAGCGCAACGTGGAAGAATTATTGCGTAAACTTCCGGGCATTCAAGTAGCCGACAATGGTAAAATAACTGCTTTCGGGAAAGCCATAGACAAAGTGATGATTGAAGGCGAAGATTTGTTTAGCAAAAACTACCAGATCATTACCAAAAGTCTTGCCGCCAATGCTTTGGAAAGAGTAGAAGTGATAGAAAATTATCATGAAAACCCTCTATTGAAAGACATTGAAAAAAGTAGTAAGGTAGTCCTGAATCTTGGTGTAAGAGCAGACCTTAAAATACGCCCCTTCGGCAATGCTACGGCTACGATTGGATATAAAAATCGCTATGCCGCCAATGCTATTGCCCTTACTTTGGTTGGTAAATTGAAAGCGGGTTTGGTAGGAAACCTCAACAATATAGGGTCGAATCCCGTCGAGTTGAGTGAGTTTAGTTTATCTTCCGAAGATGATTGGAAGGCGTATGGGGCCAGTAGAAGTAATCTTTTGGCCATGATTCCGCTTACGATAGTTCAAGTCCCCAATATTGAATCTCAGCGAGTTTCTTTCAATCGAGCGGCACTGGTGGGTGGAACATACACCTACAATATCAATCCAAAACTCAAAATCAAGGGATTTAGCTATCTCTATGACGACCGATTACGACTTTTTTCGGGGAATTTCTCACAATACTTTTTTGAAGAACAGAGGGTAACATTTCGAGATTCGTCCATACAAACAAGACTCCCTAATTTATGGGCTAACCAATTTAAAGCAGAATACTCCCTCAACGCAAAAACGAATCTTAAATATACCTTCAATCTAAAAAGGGCGCGTATTGGTAACAATAGTTTTTTAGATACAAAAAATGCGCAACTTTCTGAAGAAGTATTGACGAATGGAAAAGATAACCTCAAAGCTCACAACCATCTATGGAGTGTTGTAACAAGGCTAAATGACAAAAATGCTTTGGTTTTAGACGGAATGCTTTTATTTAATGATTCGAGGCGATTGAATCAAACTCAAAGTCTGCGCTATGCCAACTTTTTTGGAGTAAGTGCCGATTTCAAAAATTTGACTCAATCCGTTGCTCAAAATCAAGGAGAAGTCAAGTCAAATTTGGTATGGAAAAACACTAACCGATGGGGAAATCTAAGTGCTGGCATTGGTTATTTGAAGAGTACTGACCATACCATCACAGCATTGGCGTTATCGAATGAGGTAGAAAAAATTTCACTCGGCTCCAAATACAAAAATGATTTAAAGTTTGAAAATCAAATCATTGTGATAGACTTGAAAGAGGATATTCAATGGAAACGATTCAAATTTAACATAGGTGTTTCTACACAATGGATAAAAGTTGGTTTAACCAATCATATTCATTCTGAAAAAAACTTTGAAGAGAAGAGAACCCTATTTCAGCCCACTTTGGGTATTTCAGCACGTGTAGCAAATCACCAAAATATTACACTTTTTTACTTCAATCAGCAGCAAGCTCCTTTACCCGACCAATTTACCGACGGTTTTATACAATCCAATTACCGCTCGTTTGGTCGAAATGAAGCAGCATTTTTCATCAACCGGTACAATCAGTGGCATTTGTCCTACAACAATACTAATTGGGCTAAACTATATGCTATCAATTTGGGAATCTCTTATGGTAAAAACTTCTATGTCAATACTTCTGACTTTATTTTTTCTGATTTACTCAATTTGAACATACAACAGCCCATAGCTACAAAATTGAATCAATGGAGTGCCAACTGGCAATTGGATAGACTTATTTCTACTATTTCAACCAAAATCCGTTTGGAAGGATTTGCTACAAGGTCAGATATACTCAATCGGGTTAATGGTAGTCAGTTACTTCCTAATGTTTCAAGAATGATTGATACCAAGATATACGCCATTTCAGCATTTGATTCGCCTTTCAATTTTCAAATAAGCACCCGAATCAATTATAATCAAGTAATTAATAGATTGCAAAAACAGTTACTTTCAGAAGTTTATTTGATTGTCCCAAATATTACACTTAAATACAAACCTATGAAAGAATTGTCAATGAAGTTGATAGGAGAACAACTCAACTGGTATAATCAAGGTAACAGAGATGTAACTAACTTGCTCGATATGGAAGTTTTTTACCGACCACAAAAATCCATTTGGGGTTTTTCGATACGTGGGAATAATCTTCTCAATACAAGTACTATCAATTATACCTATATCAGTAATTTCAGTATTTACCAAAATAGCTATGTCTTACAACCTCGTTGGCTAAGTGTAAGTGCTTCTTGCAGTTTTTAAAACTCAATTCTTCCCCCCACTCTGCTGGCCTGCTTTGGGCTGCTGACTCTGCCGCTCTATCTGCATCGGATTCGGGCCTTGACTCCGACCAAAACCCTGCGACTTAAACAACTGAAACTTCGTAGGTCGCGCCGGCTGGCGGGGGAAATGGTT
>JBKBKL010000168.1:0-8283 GCA_046294665.1 Runella sp. | reverse complement strand
CAACGTGTCCTGACAGCTACTGATGATGGGCTTTACAGTTATCCCGATATTATCGTTATCTGCGGCTCACCACGTTTTACCGATATGGTGAAAGACACCGTAACCAACCCGAGCGTTATTGTCGAAATCTTATCAAAAAGTACAGAAGCCTATGATCGTGGCGAAAAATTTAGATTATATAGACGTTTGCCTACTTTTATCGAATATGTACTTATTGATGCAACCAAAATTCGTGCTGAAGTTTATCGTAAAAATGAGGAAGGGATATGGTCTTTGATGGCAGATGCTGACAAATTGGAGCATGATATTTATCTGAATACCATAGATTTACGTTTATCTCTTAATGATATATACGAAGGCTGGTCTGAACTTCCCGAAGATGAATAAAATCAATATGGATTAAAATCAAATCGAATACAATTTGAGTCAAATAAATACTACATCTCACAAAAAGCATTGAGAAATGCTTTCCCTCAATTTATGTTCACTCCCCAACGATTACGCCTTTTTACCCAACACATATTCAGCAGTTTAGGTTTTTCGGAAGAAGATGCCCAGTTGGCTGCCCAAGTGCTCATTTCGGCCGATTTACGCGGCGTGGATTCGCACGGCATTGCACGTTTGGCGGGTTATGTCCGCCTCTACGACCACGGAAGGCTCAATCCCAAACCCCAAATACGTATCATTCACGAAACTCCCAGTACAGCCACCATTGACGGCGATGCGGGCGTAGGATTGGTCGTCGGCCCCAAAGCCATGCAAATCGCTATCGAGAAAGCCCAAAAGGTTGGTTCCGGCTGGGTATCGGTTCAAAATTCCAATCATTTTGGCATAGCAGGCTACCATGCCATGCTGGCCTTGCCACACGATATGATCGGTATTGCGATGACCAATGCTGCCCCACTCGTAGCCCCTACCTTTTCGCTCGAAAAAATGCTCGGCACCAACCCCATCGCCGTAGCTGTACCTGCTCTGACGCAACCTCCTTTCGTGGCTGATTTTGCCAGTACGGCAGCGGCTTACGGTAAATTTGAAATCCTACAACGCAAAAACCTCCCCGCCCCACTCGGCTGGGCGCAAGATGCCGAGGGCCAACCTACTACCGATGCCAACCCTATCAAAAACGGAGGTGCTCTCCTTCCGCTTGGCTCCGACCGCGAGCATGGCAGCCACAAAGGCTATGGACTGGGGGCTATCGTAGATATTTTTTCGGGGGTATTGTCGGGGGCTAACTATGGCCCTTGGGTACCGCCCTTTGCTACGGCAGGTTTTATGAGTGCCACCGAAGGCGTAGGTAAAGGCACAGGACATTTTTTGGGAGCAATGCGCATAGACGGCTTCCGTCCTGCTGATGAGTTTAAATCAAACATGGATCGTTGGATTGAGCGATTTCGAGAAGCAAAGGCCATCGAAGGCCAACAAGTACTCATACCCGGCGACCCCGAACGTACAATCGAAGCCCAGCGAACCACCGAAGGAATTGAGTTACTACCTCCAGTAGTACAATCGCTCGAAGAACTTGGGAAAAGATTTGGCGTAACGCTTTGAGAGTTCCAACGAAAATTAATCAATGCTTTCATCAAAGTTGAACGTCAGCAGAATCAGCAGAATGTCTTACTTAACAAAAGAAATCCAATAAAAATTTGCATTTTTACAGCTTGAAAAAGCCAAGATTATACTTCGATACTTCTGTTTTTGGTGGAATTTATGACATTGAATTCCAAAGGGATACTGAATTGCTCTTCGAAATGGTCAAAAATGGAGAAATCATCTGTGTTTACTCTGATCTTTGCGAATATGAACTTGAAAGTGCCCCCGAAAAAGTGAAAAATCATTTTTTAAGTCTTAATAAAAATCAAACAGAATTTGTAGAAATTACAGAAGAAATCAATCAACTTGCCGAAGAATATATAATAGAAAAAGTAGTAGGTGAATCGAGCATTGACGATTGCAGACATATTGCTTGTGCAACAATCAATAAAGTTGACTATTTAATCAGCTGGAATTTTAAACACATAGTAAACGTTTTTAGAATTAGAGGTTACAATGCGATTAACATTAAAAACGGACATATTCAATTAGATATTCGTTCACCTAAAGACATCATCACAAATGAATAACCAACCAAACATCACAGAAAAAGAATTTGACACTGTTAAATTTTTCAGAGAAGTGAAAGAAAAAATTGCAAAAGAAACCAAAGGAATGACTTTTGCAGAATTTAAAGAGCACCTAAATCGTAGAAAATTAAAATTAGTGCGGTAAATATGCCGAATACAAAACTATTTGTTTAGCAGAATATCATTTAAAGTACTTCTGTGAAGGTGTACTCTTTTCACAGATGATTCCACAATATCTCAAAGAATCTATAATATGAAAACAAAGATTATTTCCTTTCAGCTGCTTCTTTTTTATTCTTTGTGTATATGTGGGAGCCCATTTTTAATCAACGCCTGCAGTACGCCCAAAGACAAAGAAGTTTTGGTCGAGAAATCGAGCTTTGACTTGATTCAAGAACGCATCTTTACGCCTACTTGTGCTACCGTAGGCTGTCATGCTTCGGAGCAAGACGGCTCGTTTCGGCAGCATGGAGTCGTGTTGGCCAAAGGCAAATCGTATGATTATTTGGTCAATAAAGACCCCAAAAACCCAAACGCCCTCGACGATAAACTCAAGCGAGTCGTTCCGTTTTTTTCGCTTCAAAGCCTCCTATATCACAAACTCGTATGGGACGGCTCGACGCACCACGGGGGCAAAAACTATGGCCTCCCTATGCCCTTGGGTGGGCAGCCCCTCTCCAAAGGCCAAATCGAATTTGTACGCCGTTGGATTGAAGCAGGTGCCCCACGTACCGGCAATGTAGCCGACACTACCCTGCTCAACGACAAAACCCCCAGCTTTGTACCTACTTTTGAAGGACTTACGCCTCCTGCTGCTACCGAAGGTTTTCAGTTAAAGATAGGGCCTTTTACGGTACAACCCAGCTTCGAGCGTGAGCTTTTCATGCGTCAAGCTATCAACAATCCTACTGACTTGTACGTCAATCGAATCCAAATTAGTATGCGTCCGGGAAGCCACCATTTTATTCTTTATTCTTATCGCGATCCCAACGCCCCACTCATGCCACCCTTCAATCAAATCAGAGACCTACGTAATGCCGACAACTCACTCAATATTTTGACCGTAGCCAGTATGTCTAATCATGTTTTTTGGGCAGGTGCACAAACCTCCACTCATGACTACAAACTCCCCGAAGGTACGGCACTCATCATACCTGCCAATTCATCTTTCGATTTAAACTCACATTATGTCAATAAAACCAACGCTCCCATTTCGGGCGAAATTCACACCAATCTCTATACAATTCCGAAAGATAAAGTCAAAAATGTGCTTTATGCGTTAGACTTAGGCAATACTAATTTTTCGTTACCACCCGGTCAAAAAACCGTTATTTCCAAAACGTTTACTTTCAACAACCCTACCAAAATTTTGATGCTTACCTCACATACCCACAAACTGGGCGAGAAGTTTATCATCAGAATCAAAGGTGGATCACGCGATGGTCAGATAGTCTATGAAAATACAGACTGGGAGCACCCCCTCATCAAAGATTTCCCCACTCCTATCGCCCTTCAAAAAGGCGAAGGACTGACCTCCGAAGTTCATTTCAACAACACCACCACCCGTACAGTACGCTTCGGCCTTACCAGCGAAGACGAAATGGCTATTATATTTGGCTACTACTACGAAGAAAAATAATTCTTTTTTAGAATGATTCTACATTTCTTGACATCAACCGTAGATTTGTTCTAAATTTGTAGCATGAAAGAAAAAGCCGCCATATCTACCGAAGAACTATACGCCAATGCCAAAGGCCGTACTTTCCAATGCGACCGAACTGCGCGTATCATCATCGAGTTTGGTGAGGTAGTAGTCGCTTTCAAAGTAAAAGACTTTTTGGCTTTCAAACGCAAGGTGGACAGTGTGGACATTCACGCCATGATTTTTAATCTATCGGACGACTACGACTTCGAAGTCATCGAAGCCCCACACGCCAACCTTTCACTCAAACTCCCCCTTTGCGATTTGATAGCGTTGCGCGATTTGTTGTCTGGTACCAAATTCATGCTCGACCTCAACAGCCTCCTCTACGAGCGCATTTACAACGTACCCACCTACGCTTAGACACCCTCCATGCTTGCTGCTTACGCTTATTTGAATGCGTATTTCGACAAAATTTTGGTCTTATCGCTCCGACGTGCTACCGAGCGCCACGAAGCCCTCCAAAAAAACCTAAAAGGTTTGAATTATGAGATTTATTGGGGAGTAGATAAACGCGACTTCACGCTGGAGGAAGTCATCGAAAAAGGGATTTACGACAAAGAAAAAGCCAATCATTACAACCGACACGGTGCACGTGTACTTTCGGCAGGAGAAGTGGCTTGCTCGTGGTCGCATCGGAATATCTACGAACTGATTCTGCAAAAGGGCTGGCAGAGAGTTCTCATTTTGGAAGACGATGTAGTCCCCAATCTCGAAGCCTTACCTCTCCTCCCCCACACTTTTGACCAACTTCCTCCTGACTGGGATTTGGTGTACTTAGGCTATTTGAGCAATGAAGAAGTGTTGTTGAAGCATCATTTTAAACGCTTTTTCTATAAAATATTAGCCTATTTCGGTGCTTATCAATGGCTCACCCCCCGCGAAGTAGAAAACCTATACCCTAAGCCCTACTCCAAAAATCTCCGACGCGCAGGCCTACACGACTGTACTCACGCCTACGCTATCACACATACCGCAGCATCTCAACTCCTCAAAGCCCAAACACCCATTTATAGTTCTGCCGATGAGCTACTTACTCACGGCGTTTTAAAAAATGAGTTGAAGGGTTTTATATGCAAACCAGCCTTCTTCGACCAAGAGGATTTTGTGCGCGGACATCAGAATTTAGACTCTTATGTATCGGCAGATTAGTTTTTTAGATAAATAATACTTACACACAAGCTACAAAAATTGTCGCTTGGTCGCAGAACTATCGGCTAGCTTCAAAAGTTGTTGAACTATGACATAAGAAAATTGGTAACTTGCTCTTTAATTTTGAAAATACAACCACTTAACTCCAAAAGCCATGCTCAAATTGTTTAGCTTCGGTGCAGTAGGCGCAGCCTTACTATTGATGTACGAAACCTCCACCCCTCCACACAAAGAGGCCATGCTTTCCCTCAACAACGCCGCTCAAAAAAACTACCAAACCTACTGCGCCAGTTGTCATGGTGAAAAAGTAGAAATGTTTGTGGACAGAAAATGGAAATATGGTCAAACGAAAGCCAATTTGATAAAAAGCATTTCGGCAGGCTATCCCGACAACGGTATGCCTTCATGGAGTGCAGCCCTTAAACCCAAAGAAATCGAAGCCATGGCAGACTATTTGTTGGAGGCTATCAAAAAAGGAAGTAAATATGAGTTTGCCGAAAAACCTCGTTCCAACGTATTCCCTTCGTCAGAGATGACCGTCAAACTCGACACTATCGCCTCCGGCCTCAACAACCCGTGGGGGATTGCTTTCTTGCCCAATGGCGACCTACTCATCACCGACCGCAGCGGAGAAGTGTATCGTGTAGATAAGAATCGCAAAAAAACTAAACTTGAAGGAGTACCAGCCGTAGTAGCCGAAGGCCAAGGAGGTATGCTTGATGTGGAAATTCACCCCAAATTCGCTGAAAACAGTTACATTTATCTCTCTTACTCCCTTGGCAAAACTGAAAACGGTCAAAAACTTGCCACTACCGCTGTGATGCGTGCTAAACTCGACGGCAACAAACTCACTGACCAAAAGGTGATTTTTGAAGCCCAGCCTTATCTTCGCACACGTCATCACTACGGCTCACGGTTGGAGTTCGACAAAAACGGCTACTTGTTTGTATCAGTAGGCGACCGTGGTCAGCATATTCCCCAATTTCCGCAATCGCTCGACAATGACTGCGGCAAAATCCACCGCCTCAATGACGACGGCAGCATTCCTGATGATAATCCTTTCGTCAAAACCGATAAAGCTCGTGGCTCGATTTACAGCTATGGCCATCGCAATCCTCAAGGTATGTTTATTCACCCAACAACAGGCGAAATCTGGGAGCATGAACACGGCCCTCGTGGAGGCGACGAACTCAACCTCGTTTCTAAAGCCGTCAATTATGGCTGGCCTGTGATTTCCTATGGTATCAACTATGACGGAACAATCCTCACTCCTCTGACTGCCAAAGAAGGACTCCAACAGCCCAATCACTATTGGATACCGTCTATTGGCCCAAGTGGTATGACTGTCGTAACCGGCGACCGTTACGGTGCTTGGAAAGGAGATTTCCTTATCGGTTCGTTGAGATTTAAGTACCTCAACCGCTGCAAAGTACAAAATGGCAAAGTAGTCAAAGAAGAAATATTATTACAAAATTTGGGCCGTATGCGAGCCGTAGAAATGAGTCCTGACGGCTACATCTATGTAGGTGTCGAAGAACCGGGTTTTGTGTTTAAGCTGGTCCCGATGCCAGTCAAGTAGCTTTACATTACTATAAGATATTTGTGCTTGCTTGGGCTACTCGACGAAGAAAAACTTTACTGAATTTATTTTTGTTTACCTGTTGTATCAATTAGATGTTGAACCAGAAGCCATACAACAAAAACTAGAAGAAGTTTCAAAACCTGTAACCCAAAAAGCTATGAGCGTATATGACCAACTGATCCAGAGAGGCCTCCAAAGAGGCTTCGAGCAGGGTATTGAAAAAGGTAAAGCCGAGGGTAAGGCCGAAGGTAAAGCCGAAGGTATCGCTGAAGGTATTGAGAAAGCACTACAAAAAACCGTTCTCAATGCCTTTGACAATGGCATTGATTTGGCTACTATCAGGGTCATTACTGGCGAAAGTGTAGAAAAAATTGATGAAATACTAAAAAATAACAGACGTAAATAAACCTAATGGGCGACCTAACAATCAACAAAGAAAAAATACTCCAAGCACTAAGCACTGTTCAAGAACCAGACCTCAAAAAAGACCTTGTTTCGCTAGGTATGATCAAAGACATCGAAACAGGCTTAGATTCGGTAAGTTTCACAGTCGTACTCACTACACCTGCCTGCCCACTCAAAGAGCTTATTCGGAAAGAATGTACCGAGGCTATACACAAGTTCTTCGGTAGTCATATCCGTGTCAATGTCAATCTAACTGCCGATGTAACTACCACCCGTGCGGGTGGTCAAGTAGTGCCTCATGTCAAAAATATCATCGCTATTGCCTCGGGCAAAGGCGGTGTAGGAAAATCTACCGTAACGGCCAACTTGGCAATGGCTCTCTACCGCTCAGGCGCAAAAGTAGGGATTCTCGATGCCGATATTTATGGGCCTTCGATGCCTGTCATGTTTGGAGCAGAAGATATGCAGCCCCGTATCAAGCAGCATGAAGGCCGCAGTTTGATGATGCCGATTCAGCAATGGGGCATCAAACTCATTTCGATGGGCTTCCTTGTCCCCCCCGATAGTGCTACCGTTTGGCGGGGGCCTATGGCCAGTACAGCACTACGCCAACTCATCGGCGATGTGGACTGGGGCGAGTTGGATTACCTTCTCATAGACCTCCCTCCCGGTACGAGCGATATTCACCTGACATTGGTACAAGCCTTGCCCGTTACGG
The DNA here is from genome assembly GCA_046294665.1 of Runella sp. Taxonomy (GTDB): domain Bacteria; phylum Bacteroidota; class Bacteroidia; order Cytophagales; family Spirosomataceae; genus Runella. Next base: position 604 of record JBKBKL010000168.1, on the reverse strand, counting down.
GGGCTGTCATCGTTACGACTCCCCAAAAAGTGGCATTAGCCGATGCTATCAAAGGATTAGCCATGTTTCGCCAGCCCCAAATCAACGTACCTGTACTGGGTGTAGTCGAAAACATGGCTTACTTTACACCCGCCGAGCTACCCGACCATCGGTATTATCTATTTGGCAAAGACGGAGGTAGGGCATTGGCCGAAAAATTTGAAGTACCCCTTTTAGGTCAAATCCCTCTTGTACAAGGCATTAGAGAGGGTGGCGATGAAGGCAGACCCGCTTATCTAAGCCAAGACGAAATCACCAAATCGGCTTTTCAAGAAGCCGCTGAAAATTTGGCCCAACAAGTAGCAATACGAAACGCCACGTTGGCCAAAACTAAGCAAGTAGAAATACGATTATAAGCTCATACCATAGCCGACCCCCAGCCTCCAAGAAGCGCATCTTTGCCACTTGACCTGCTTCCAAATAATACCGCACCACTACCATACCATCACTCGGATTGGGATAAATATTTACCTCCTCCGAGTCCCTTTGTTCTTTATGTGGTTGATATTTCTGCCTTCGCTCCCTCTACCCCCAGCCGCAAATTGTTGGAAAAACACACCCTATC
>JBKBKL010000167.1:0-8307 GCA_046294665.1 Runella sp. | reverse complement strand
ATCGTGGGAGGCAACACCCAAGGCATTACGGCCAGTTGGTTTGCCAATGCCACCGGCGGTACAGCCCTCGGTACAGGATTGAGCTTCAAGCCCGCAGGCGTAGCTACCGCAACAGACACTTTCTATGTGCAACTCAACGGCGTACCTGCCAACTGCCAGCAGAACCCACGCACGCCAGTGATTGTCAATGTACAAAACTGCGATACCGAAGTGGATTTGGCTTTGAAGAAAATGATCAACACCAAGACGGCCAAAATCGGTGATGAGTTGGTTTACACAATCAAAGTCTTCAACCAAGGCACTACCAAAGCCACAGGTGTAGAAGTAACCGACTCGATAGCCACGACGGTACAGTTTGTAGCGGGTAGTTTTGTAGCCAGCCGAGGCAGCGCGACCATAGCGGGCAATGTCATCAAGTGGACGATAGGCACGATGAACGCCAGTCCCGACACGGTTACGCTGACCTACAAAGTGAAGGCCACGCAGGCGGGGGTACATTTCAACGTAGCCGAAATCAGCAAGACCAACGAGAAAGACAAAGACAGCACGCCGGGCAATGGCAAAGACGATGAGGACGACATAGACCGTCAGTGCTTCACAGTGCCGTTCAAACTCTGCCCTGGTGAGAAAGTAGAAGCGAGTGTGCCAAGCAAATACACAGGCATCAAATGGTTCAAGAATGGCCAAGAAATCACGGCATTGGCAGGGAAGAATGTGGTATTGTTTGATGAGGTGGGAGAATACACCTTCACGGCCACCAACAATACTTGCCCAGCCAGTGGCTGCTGCCCGATCATCATCGAACCCGGCGACAACTGCTGCCCCGAAGAACTCTGTGTGCCGTTTACGATTCAAAAAACCAAATCGAAAGGAAAATAATCTTTTAGGTTGCTATTTGATTTCAACTGACTATCAATGCTCGTCATGAGTTTGGTAGTCAGTTTTTTTATGGTAACTCATCAGAATAATTTTTTCTCAAGTACATCGTTTTTCAAGAAAACCTATCAACGGCCATTGTATGAAACACTTTTGCTTTGGGGGATTGCTGCTGCTTGTGGCAACGTTTTCATTTGCCCAAAAACGCTACACTATCAGCGGCTATGTGCGGGAAGCAGGTAGCCAAGAATTATTGATTGGGGTCAATGTTTATCTGCTCAACACTACTACTGGTACCAGCACTAACAATTACGGCTTTTATTCGCTTACACTTCCGGCTGCCGATTCGGTTACGCTTGTTTTTTCGTTTGTTGGGTATGGTATCGAAACACGCACTATCGCGCTGACCAAAAACCAAGACCTCAATGTAAGCCTCGTACCAGGGCGTATGCTCGAAGAAGTGGTCGTGTCCGAACGACGTACCAGCGACCGCGTGAGCGAAAACGTACAAATGAGCCAAATCGAAATTCCTGTAGCCCAAATCAAAAAAATACCTGCTTTTTTGGGTGAAAAAGACGTGCTGCGCGTCCTGCAACTTATGCCTGGTGTGCAGAAAGGTTCGGAAGGCCAAACGGGGATTTATGTGCGTGGAGGTGGCCCTGACCAAAACCTCATCATTCTCGACGATGCCGTGGTTTACAACGCCAACCACCTCTTTGGCTTTTTTTCGGTGTTCAATGGCGATGCCCTCAAGAGCGTCGAACTTACCAAAGGGGGATTCCCGTCGAGGTTTGGAGGGCGGCTATCGTCGGTGATAGAACTCAACATGAAAGAAGGCAACAAAGAAAAACTCCATGGCGAAGGGGGAGGTGGCTTGATAGCCTCACGACTGACACTGGAAGGACCTTTGGTCAAAAACAAAGCCTCGTTTTTGATTTCGGGGAGGCGTACTTACCTCGACTTGCTGGCGCGCCCGTTCATCGCTGCTCAAAGCGACGGCGGGGCCGGAGGATATTATTTTTATGATTTAAACGCCAAAGTCAATTATGATTTTGGCCAAAAAGACAAACTCTATTTGAGTGGTTATTTCGGCCAAGACCGTTTTTTCTTTCGCGACCGTAGCACCAACAACATCAGCGAAGGCGGCCTCAACTGGGGCAATGCCACCGGAACGCTCCGCTGGAATCACCTTTTCAACGAAAAACTATTCTCCAATGCTTCTTTGATTTTTAGCAATTATCAATTTCAGATTTTTGCCAAAGACCGATTCACCTCCAACAACCGCCTAAGTGAGTTTGAACTTCGCTACACTTCGGGGGTGCGTGATTGGGCTTTCAAGTATGACATAGACTATTTTCCCAATCCCCAACACGCCCTCAAATTGGGTTTTATCAGCACTTTTCACCGATTTTCTCCCAGTGCAGTAGTGGTGAGAAATTCGGACATCAATCTACTTGATCAATCAGTAGAGGCTATCAACAACATCGAATCGGGACTCTATGCCGAAGATACATGGAAACCCAACCGCTGGCTCAAAATGAATGTAGGATTACGCCTCAGTCATTTTACTGCCGAAAACCAAGTATATCTGCGCCCAGAGCCACGCCTGTCGGTAGCGGCTACGCTTGCGCCCAGTTGGTCGGCCAAAGGGTCATATTCTATTATGAATCAGTACATTCATTTGCTTTCCAACACCGGCATAGGGCTGCCTACTGATTTGTGGGTGCCGAGTACTGCCAAAATAGCCCCGCAGCAATCGCGGCAGGTGGCTGTGGGGTTGGCCAAAGATTTCGATAAATCAGGCTTGGCCTTGACGGTAGAAGGCTACTACAAAACCATGAACAACATCATCAATTACAAAGAAGGAGCGAGTTTTTTACTTATCGAAGACCCACAAGGGGCTGACAAAATTCGCTGGGACGAAAACATCACCAGTGGGCGAGGGTGGAGCTATGGGGCAGAGTTTTTGTTGCAAAAGAAAACCGGAAGGCTGTCGGGCTGGATAGGATACACCCTGTCTTGGACACAGTGGCAGTTTCCCGAACTAAATTTCGGTCAGGCGTTCTTTCCCCGTTACGACCGTCGGCACGATGTATCGGTGGTGGGTATTTATGAAATCAGCAAGCGTATCACCCTATCGGGGACTTGGGTCTATGGCACTGGCAATGCGCTCACATTGCCGCAGTCGCGATATACAGCGATTTCCAACAATGTCTTACCTCGCCCTGTTTTTGACCAAAACAATAACGTTACTTTTTTGAGGAATTCATTAGGTACAGGGCAAGCCGTCAGCGACTATGGCCCCAAAAACAGCTTCCGTGCCGAGCCTTACCACCGTTTTGATTTGAGTTTACAATTTCACAAGAAAAAGCGGTGGCATGAGCGTACTTGGGAGTTGAGTATTTACAATCTATATAACCGTCGGAATCCATTTTTCTATAACTTCACTACACGCCCTGTGGTCAATGCCAATGGGCAAGCAGTAGGCAACGAAACCGTATTGCGCCGGGTGTCTATTTTCCCGATTATCCCTACCCTTAGTTACAATTTTAGCTTTTGAGTGCCATGAAAAAAGAACTTTTGCTCCTGCTTTCGTTAGGGCTGGCCGCTTGCGAAACCCTCGTCAATGATGTGGACCCAAGCCGATTGCCAAGTAGTGGTGGCCAACTGGTAGTACATGGGTATCTTTCGCCACAAGATACTGTCATTCAAGTGTCAGTAAGTTTGAGTCAAAAGGTTTTGGGGCAAAGTCCCAGCAATGCCTTTGGTAGTCCGAGTGCAATTTCTATTCCCGGAGCTACTGTTACACTTACCCATGAAAACAAAAGTGTAAACTTAGCATTCAAACTCAATGAAAGATTTTATACGACTGCTGCACAAAATATTCCAATCGTAGCGGGGCAAACCTACCATTTGAAAGTGTCGTATCAGGGGCAGACGGTTACGTCGTCTTGCACTATCCCACAAGCAGTACCTATCACTGAGGTACGACAAGATTCGGTCGCGGCACAGGGGTTTATGATCGGTGGCACCAACCCCAATTTGCCCAAAGACCGCACCTACAAAATCTTTTGGCAAGACCCGGCGGGGCAAGCCAATTTTTACAGAGTGGAGGGGTATTTGGTGGGTAAGCAGCGTGTTCGCCAGAGCAATGGGCAAATCAAAATTCAAGAGTTTATCAATTTTATCAATTTTGACTGGCAAAGGCGCAGAAGCAATAACTTGTATTCGGACGACCGCCTCGACGGCAAAACGTTGTCTTCGAGTGAAGGACGATTGAATTATTTTTTATTAACAAGCAATCGAAATGATTATGTAGCAGGTACAGGGCAAGTGAATTTGCTGCTTATTTCATGCGACAAAGCCTATTACAACTATCATCGCCTTCTCGAAAACTATGATGACGACAATCCTTTTGCCGAACCGACCCTTCTTCCAAGCAATATTCAAGGAGGATTGGGTTGCTTTGCAGGCTATAATCAAAGCCGAGTGCTATTGCCCTTACGCTAAAATAGCAAAAGCCTCGAAAGTTTTTTCGAGGCTTACGTCAGAAAGTCAATGTTATGATTATTTCTGTGCCGGTGCTGGTGTTGGTTGGGATTGAGCAGGCGGCGCAGGTGCGGGTGTAGCAGGTGCGGCAGGTAGCGAGCGACCTTGGGCTTTTTCTACGTTTACGCTGTTGATACCTTGCTCGGCATCAGGTGTCCCGATAAACAAGTGCGAAACCAAAGCAAGTACAGCCATAGCACCCGCCAAACCCCAAGTGATTTGCTCTAATAGGTCGGTAGTGCGTTTTACGCCAAACATTTGGGTAGCACCACTACCCCCAAACTCTCCGGCCAAACCACCTCCTTTGGCATTTTGTACCAGTACGACCAAAATCAAAAGAACGGCAATCAGTGCCATTACAACGATAAATACAGTAAACATATTAGTTTTGAGTTTTGAGCTTTGAGTTGTTGTAAATTCTTGCCCGATAAAGAGCAACAATGATACCAATCATAGATTCGACTTCTAACCTATCCAACATCAATCACTCATTGGTTAATTCTTTTATTTTTTCGGCAAAGTACGCTTTTTTTTCTGGCTTTTTCAACATCAGTTGTTCATAGATTTCTATGGCACGCTCTATTTTGCCTTGACGCACCATGATTTTAGCCAATCCTTCGCTGACAGGCATCGAATCAAATGGGAGAGTTCGTTTCTTGGCCAAATCTTCTGGTTCGGCGATCAAGGGGTCGTTGGGGTTAGCTCTTATAGGACCTATCTTGTTTTCGTTTTCGATAAAACTATCAATAATCGCCATTTGATGCTGGCGTTCGAGCTGGCGTTGATCTACAATATCTTCAATGGTAGGGGTATTTTCAATTTGTATCAATTCGTTTTGGAGGGTGTTTTCTCGTAGGGTAGTGTCGTCAATGGGTGGTACAATGGGAAGGGAGTCGGGTGAAGTCAACGTTTGCTGCTCGTCTGCCCAGCGAATATCTGCCAACGAGGGTAGCTCCCAATGAGGCTTTGGATAAGCCGTAGAGGGAGTTTTTTGATAATCATTGGGCCAAATCAAGAGGTTTTCAAACCGCCGCTCCCGTACATTAGCCGACCATTCAAATTCATTTTCAATGACTTGGCGCAGTTTATTGCGGCTTAGGGCATAGGCAGCGGCTTTTTGGAGATGAGGCTCGGCTTGGCTCGGCTGATGATTGACTCGCGACTTAGCAGCCAAAATATGGAGTATCTGGCAAAAGGGATACTCAAGCACTGCTTCCTCCAAATGGCGAATGTCGGCCTCGGTGGTATCATTGGGGTGGGTAGCCCAGTATGAAAATGATTCTTTTACGTAGCGATTGCTCATCATCGGTGTCGTTCTGAGAGAAAAACTATTGCAAAATAGCAGTCATTTTTCAAAAAAGCTAAAGAGGGGGACGAAGATACAAGACAAGCACCAAAATCACCAATCGGCTGCCGATTTGTTGAAAATATCTTGCACCAACTGATCTAAAATACGAGGAATAAGACGACTTTCGACTTGACTAAGATTTTGATTTTGAGGGAAATCCTGAAAAAATGAAAAACTCTGGTCGAAATTTTTTTCTTCGTCTTTGTTGTTGGTAAATTTTACCTGTATCGTTACGGTCAAGCGGTTGAGAGCGGCTTGGTCGTTGGCGGTAGGAGCAGCGGGCGTTACTTCATATCCTGTGATACTTCCTTCGAGTTGCAAATCCCCATTGGCTGGCAAAAGTGCCAAATTAGTGTTTCGTTGGAAATACTCTTTCATTTTTTCGCTGAATTGTAATGGCAAATTGGGAGGCCCGCCGGCTGTTGCCATCACGAAGTTGGATATGGTAACGCTCTTGATGTCGGGCGATAGCGAAGTACCGCTGAAAGAGTAAATACCACATGAAGTGAAAAGTGAAAAGTGAAATGTAAAAAGTAAAAGACAGACTATTGTTTGGGTAATTGTCTTACTTTTTACTACCAACTTATCACTCATCACTAACCACCGACTACTCATTTTAATCTTCCTCGATGTCATATTGTTTGATTTTACGGTAAAGCGTTCGTTCGGAAATTCCTAAGGCTTGCGCAGCGTATTTGCGCTTTCCATTGTTGCGCTGGAGGGCTTTGACAATCATCTCTTTTTCTTTGTGTTCGAGGGAGAGCGACTCGTCTTCGGCAGTTTCGTGGGCTACATCTTCTATATTGTTGCGCTCAAAGGCATCAATTTGAAGTACATTGGTAGAAGGTATTTGTGCCGATGAAGGAGTACTGGGGAGTAGTTTGGTGGTGTCGTTGAGGGGTAGTGTGTCTGATTCGATGCTATTGAACAAACTACTATGCTCTCTCAAAATATCATTATTGTAAGCCGTTTCACTGCTTAATAATTTCAGGACGAGTTTTTTGAGGTCGTTCACGTCGCGGCGCATATCAAACAGCACCTTGTAGAGTAATTCGCGTTCGTTGAGAGAGTCAGTACCTTGCCCATTGGCCTGCATATTGCCCAAAAAAGTCATCGAGCGTGTAGTAGTGGTATAGTTGGGAAGGTATTTGACCAAAACTTCAGGGGAAATGGGTACTTTATGTTCGGCCTCCAAGATTTGGATTTGTTCGGCAATATTCTTGAGTTGGCGAATATTCCCTGGGAAACTATAACCCATTAAGGTATGATTGGCTTCGGGGGTGAGTGTAACGGGCGTGATACGATAACGCTCGGCAAAATCAGCCGAAAACTTCCGAAAGAGCATCAAAATATCATTGCCACGCTCACGCAATGGAGGGACTACAATCGGCACGGTATTGAGTCGGTAGTACAAATCTTCTCTGAATTTACCCTTTTGTACGGCTTCTATCAGATTGACGTTGGTGGCAGCTACTACGCGTACATCTGTTTTTTGAACTTTGGAAGAGCCTACTCTAATAAACTCCTTGTTTTCTAATACTCTCAAAAGTCTTGCTTGTGTACCTACAGGCATTTCTGCTATCTCGTCCAGAAATATAGTGCCGCCATTGGTGATTTCAAAATAGCCTTTTCTGTCATCTATCGCCCCTGTAAATGAGCCTTTTACGTGTCCAAAAAGCTCGGAATCTATCGTGCCTTCAGGTATAGCCCCGCAGTTGATGGCGATGAACGGGCCATGCTTGCGCGAACTAAGGTTATGAATGATTTTGGAAAAAGACTCTTTGCCGCTACCACTCTCGCCGGTGATAAGTACCGTTAAATCGGTAGCAGCTACTTGCATGGCTACAGTAAGGGCGTAGTTGAGGGCAGGCGCATTACCAATGATGCCGAAGCGGTTTTTTATATTTTGAAGTTCTTGGTTAGTCATGATATAAGCTATTGTGTCCTCCCAACAAAATATCGCGACTGATGATGTCTAACTTTACCATAAGGTCATTGAAGTTGGGTTTTTGAATCCATTTTACCTTTTCAATACATTGTAAAACAAGTTACGATATTTTATGCTCACAGAAACCACAGAATTTCACGGAATTTTCTGTGTACTTCTGTGAGTTCCGTGAGCGTAATAACTTAGTACCCTATTTTTTAAGTTTTTAGATGTTTTTTTCTTAGTGAAAAGTATTAACAAATTTACCAAACAGTGTACTTAGAACAGCTCCTCCAGTCAGATAGAAATTTTGATTCACTTTTTTGATACTTCGCAGTACTCTATCTTGAAGTGGGTAAAGTTGTTCCAAATAAAACTTGTCTTGCATGATCATATTTTCTCTGTAAGCTTTTGACCCAAACGGTACTCACTACCTTCTGATTTAACGCTTCTTGTAGTTCGCTTTCCGACAATATTTTGATGATGAAACTGTTTAAACTTTTTATTTTTTGTAAAAGACGAATCATTTTTTAACACAAAGTGATCAAAGAAATTTACACGAAGACTACAAAGAGAGAGAGTTTGCTTTTTGTGTACTTTGTGCCTA
>JBKBKL010000166.1:0-8364 GCA_046294665.1 Runella sp. | reverse complement strand
GCTATCTGACGAGCCGCTTTGTCGGTTTCGGCCAGCCAAAACATTCCTTTTTGGCCTGCGGTCATTTCGGATTTGACATAGCCAGGGCGAATTTCGGTAACGCTAATGCCATAGCCAGAGGCTTTGGCCGCTTGTCGTAGTCCTTGCCAATAGCGCGTTACGAAGGCTTTGGTGGCCGAGTAAAGCTCTACCCCCGGAGTAGCGATGTGTGTAGCCAACGAAGAAATACCCACGATACGCCCTGCTTTTTTGTGTTGTTTGAAATAGTTCAACGCAAACTGTGCTTGGTGAGCAAAAGCCCGCACATTGACGGCCATGATTTGGTCGGCTACTTGAAAATTGGGTTCTACCGCCCCTACACCAGCATTGATGACGAGTGCGTCCATGCCCCCCATTTTTTCGATGAGTTTCTGTAACCCTTCTGTACCTGCCGATGCGTCGGTTACGTCCACAGATTCATAATCGCAGTGGGGGAGTTGTTGATGGAGAGCCACGAGGCGGTCGGTACGGCGGCCTACGATGCCTACATGGTAGCCTCTGCGTCCAAACTCCTTGGCCAACGCCTCACCGATACCCGATGTAGCTCCTGTAATGATGATTTTTTGCATGACTGCATCAGTTGAATGCCCCTCCGTCTTTGAGGGCTTGATAATCTTGGCCTAATGTGCGGTACTGACCTACCAAAAAACGTTGAAGTTCTTGGTTGAAGACTTTTTTTTCCTCCTCCGAAAGCGACTCGTAAAGGTCTTTCAGCTCTTGATTGATAGCGGCTTTTTCGGCATCATCTTGGGCGTGTATGGCTCGTAAATGGTATTTTCTGAAATCGTAAGTCATATCAAAAATTCAAACAAATCGGGTTTGTTGTTGATGTATTCAAACTGAATATTGTGCTGTTTCATGCGCTCCAATAGCGGCTCGAAATCGTCTTTATGACGAAGCTCGATTCCTACCAATGCAGGGCCGCGCTCGCGAGCGGTTTTTTTGGAGTATTCAAAATGCGCAATGTCGTCGTGGGGGCCGAGTACGTGATTAAGAAATTCTTTGAACGCCCCTGAGCGTTGTGGGAAGCGAATGATGAAATAATGCTTCAATCCTTCATAAAGCAGCGATCTTTCTTTGATTTCTTCGGTACGGGTGATGTCGTTGTTGCCGCCTCCGATAAGTACTACTACATCTTTGCCTTTGATTTGGTCTTTGATTTGGTCGAGGGCTGCTACGGTCAATGCCCCCGCCGGCTCCACTACGATGGCCTCTTCGTTGTAAAGCTGCAAAATCGTAGAGCAAACTTTCCCTTCAGGAACAAGCAAAATATCGTCCAAATTTTGACGACAAACTTCAAAAGTAAGTTCACCGGCACGTTTTACGGCAGCACCGTCCACAAATTTGTCTATGTTTTCGAGCGTTACGACTTCGCCTTTTTGGAGTGCCGTAAACATCGTAGGCGAACCTACCGGCTCAACGCCGATGAGTTTGGTAGCGGGGCTAAGTTGCTTGAAAACGGTCGTTACGCCCGAAGCCAGTCCACCTCCCCCAATGGCAAACAGGAGGCAGTCTATCTTAAAATCTGCATCACGGAAAATCTCCAGTCCGACAGTCCCTTGTCCTTCCATGACCTGTACATCGTCGAAGGGGTGTATGAAAGTGGCTTCGTGGGTTTCGCAAAAAAGTTTGGCTGCATGATAGGCATCATCGTAGGTATCGCCCACGAGTTCGACCTTGATTTGGTCTTTGCCAAAAAGTTTGACTTGTTTTACTTTTTGAGCGGGGGTAGTGCTGGGCATGAAAATAGTTCCGTGTACTTGCATTTTGTTGCAAGCGTAGGCTACCCCTTGGGCGTGATTACCGGCACTGGCACATACCACTCCTTTTTGAAGGGCTTCGGCACTCAGGCTCGCCATTTTATTGTAAGCCCCTCGTATTTTGTAAGAGCGAACCACCTGCAAATCTTCCCGTTTGAAGTAAATATTGGCCTCGTAGCGTTCCGAAAAGTTGAGATTCAACTCCAAGTCAGTATGTTTGGCTACTTTTCGTATGCGTTCGGCAGCTTGCAGGATATTGTCGAAAGTAGGCCAGTGAGCCGTTTTATGTTTGGATTGGGTAGTACTCATCGCTGAAAGGGCTAAAAATCTCTCGAAATTATGTAAAAAAGCCGATGAATTGACTTTTGGGCAAAACTCGTTATTTTCGTTCAAATTTATGCCTATGTTGCCCTTTCAACCTCAAAAAATACCTGTCCGCAATCCTCGTACAGGGGAGTATGATTACGAAATCAAAGTCCCTACTCCCGAAGAAATTCATTACCAGTGTGCTCAACTACGCAAAGCCCAGACATTTTGGAGTAAGCAGCCGATTGAAAAACGAATAGAAGTCCTCCAAGCATGGAAAAAGTCGGTGGAAGCACAAAAGTCAGCGTTGATTGAGGCATTGTGCCAAGATACGGGTCGTAGGTGGGAAACTTTACTGGAAGCTGACATTGTGTCCTCTTCGATAGACCGCTGGTGTGGTATTGCCCACACTTTTTTTGCATCCGCCTCTCAACGCTCAAGTTCGATACCATTTTTGGCGATTGAACAGGGGTTAGTACCTTATTCTTTGGTGGGGGTCATCAGTCCATGGAACTTTCCGCTGCTACTGTCGCTGATAGACACGATACCGGCTTTGCTGGCAGGGTGCGCGGTGATTGTCAAGCCAAGCGAAGTAACCCCCCGATTTATCAAAGTAATCAATCAGACCATCGAGGCCGTGCCAGAGTTGGCGGGAGTACTTCGGTATGTGGAGGGAGCAGGTGCGACTGGTGCCGAACTCATCAAACACGCCGACTTGGTGTGCTTTACGGGAAGCACGGCTACTGGCCGAAAGGTTTATCAAGCGGCCTGCGAAAGATTCATTCCTGTTTTTTTGGAACTGGGCGGCAAAGACGCAGCATTGGTATTTGAAGGGGCTGATTTAGAACTCGCCACATCGGCCATTTTGTGGGGAAGTACCGCCAATGCAGGGCAGTCTTGTCTTTCCATTGAGCGAGTGTATGTACAAAGTTCTGTTTATGAGTCTTTTATCGAAATGTTGGTGGCCAAAGCAAATGCAGTTTCGTTGGCATATCCCGAAATGGATAGCGGCAAAATTGGCCCCATTATTTCAGATAAACAAGTAGTGATAATCAACGAACATCTGGAAGATGCCCTCAAGAAAGGGGCAAAACTATTGACCGGCTCGCCACAATGTCGAGAGTTGGGAGGCGGGTATTATTGCCGCCCCACGGTGCTTACGAATGTCCATCACCAGATGAAAGTGATGAGTGAGGAAACCTTCGGGCCGATTATTCCCGTGATGCCTTTCGATACAGAAGAAGAAGCTCTCCAGCTTGCCAATGGCACTATTTATGGGTTGAGTGGAGCGGTTTTTGCTGCCACTACCGAGGAAGCGTTGCGTATCGGTCAGCAAATGACCGCTGGGGCGGTCAGCATCAACGACGCTGCCCTGACGGCCATCATGCACGAAGGAGAGAAAAATTCTTTCAAGATGTCGGGCATAGGTGGTACACGCATGGGACCCTCGGCAATCAAGCGATTCATGCGGCAGAAAGCCTATCTCATCAAGACCAACACCCAGCCAGATCCGTGGTGGTTTTGAAATCAGGGGTCAATGCCCACCCCCACCGCTTGCTACGGCAGCTTCGCCTTTGCCTTCTTTGACCAAAAAGCATGATAGGGCTGCCAAAAACAGGCAAATACCACACAAAACAAGGGCGTTGCGGGGGTCGCTTCCCAGTAAATTGTTGTAGAAAAAGCCCACCGTAATCATATTGATGATTTGCGGTACTACAATAAACCCATTGAAAAGCCCCATATAAACCCCCATACGACTGGGTTTGACAGAAGTGGAAAGAATCACATAAGGCATAGATAGAATCGAGCCCCATGCCAACCCCACGAGCGTCATACCGAATAGGAAAATGTATTTGTCGTTGGAAAGTAGCATAGACATAAAACCCAACCCGCCAATGCTCAAAAACAAAGCGTGTGTTCCTCTACGGCCAATGGCATTGGAGATAGCGGGTAGGAAAAACGAAATACCTGCACATCCTATATTGAATGCGGCAAAACATACTCCAGCCCAATCGCTACCTGCTGCAAAACCGGGGGCATTGGCATCAGGAGCATCAAAAGCATGGCGTGCCACCGCCAAAGACAAATACTGCCACATCAATGGTAGCCCGTACCAGGTGAAAAATTTGACCCACCATAACTGCTTCATGGTGGCGGGCATTTCTTTGAGTGCATGGAACACCTCGACAAAAGCATTCAAAATTCCGCCTTTTTCGGCTTTTTCACGCTCGAAGGCCTCCATATCGTCGGGAGGGTATTCATCGGTTGTATAAACAGTCCAAAGAACTGCCCCCAGTACAGCAGCAGCTCCTATGTAAAAAGCATACTTAGTACGGTCGGGGATTTGACCTGCGCTCACAGCTACCATACCCAATGCGGTAAATATGAAAGGCAAAATATTAGCCAATGTTTGACCAAAACCCACAAAAAAACTTTGTACTGCAAAACCCGTAGTACGTTGTTTGTCGTTGAGTTTGTCGCCGATAAATGCCCGAAAAGGTTCCATCGTAATATTGAGGCCAGAGTCCAAAATCCACATCAGACTTGCTGCCATCCACAAAGCCGATGAGTGAGGCATAAGCACCAATGCAATACTGGTAACGATAGCTCCTATCAGAAAAAAAGGTTTACGCCGCCCCCAACGTGCCGACCAAGTACGGTCGCTTAGAGCACCGATGATAGGCTGAATGATAAGCCCTGTTACAGGCCCTGCCAGCCAAAGGATAGGGATTTCAGATTCTTCGGCATTGAGGTATCGAAAAATGGGACTCATGTTGGCTTGCTGGAGTCCGAAGCCGTACTGAATACCTAAAAATCCAAAACTCATGTTCCAGATTTGCCAGAAACTCAAATTAGGTTTAGCTTTTGTCATAGAGGTTAAGTGCTTAGAAGTGAGTATGACTGCAATTATAGTCATTTAGGTATGAATTGCCAATCTGCTATCTTATATTCAAGTGAGAAAATTTTTGTTTGCTACCTTGCCTATACAATTTATATCTTCCTCCTGACAACAATGGATCAGAAAGAGCCATCTGTAGTGTCGAGGTTATCCCTGTTCCAAATGGGTTTGCGAAAAAATATTATTGGTTTTATTTGACTATCAATGGTTTATTCATAGCTGATTTTTGTCAAACATATTAGGGTTAAGAATAAGCAGAAAATATTGGGGCAGTTCAAAACAGGTCAAAGAGCTTTTTGTATCATTTGCTGTAGCATCAATAGGCTTTTCAAAAAGAAACTTGAGGTATTAGTATATCTCTCTCAAATCATAACTCATGTTACGCAAATTTGGATAGTAACGTTTTGGAAGAAGGAATTTCTCTACAAACCTTGCGCCTCTCCGAGGCTTGGGGGATTTTGGGGGTCGTTATCATCTGCTACAAACCTTGCGCCTCTCCGAGGCTTGGGGGATTTTTGGGTGGTTTTTTTACTACTACAAACCTTGCGCCTCTCCGAGGCTTGGGGGATACTCGTATGGAGCTTCGGAGAAGCCCCACATTTGTAGCCGTCGTAGTGTTGAGATGAAACACAAAACGCTTCGGAGAAGCGTAACATCAGTCATAACTTGTGTCGCAACAAACAAAATTTTTAAAAAATTATCTTGTGCTTCGTTGAAGCGTAACATCATTAGCCATGAAAGCCTCACCGACTAAGTGAGGCTTTCATGGAATGGGGAGAAATATTCCTCTATTATTTCAAAACTCCACTATAAAGCCCAAGGTAGGTACTACGGCGGGGTCGTCGTTGATTAAAATGAGTGGTTGGCCATTGGAACCGTCGAGAGCGAGCGGGCGGCCATTGGTCGTAAGCCAGTCGGAGCCGTCAGCGGTGCGTTTGAACGTAAACTGCGGGAATGCTGGGTTACTTTGTACAAAAGCGTTGGTTACGTCAAAGAACACATCGAGGGTGGCGCGTTTATAGTTCCATTTTTTGTCCAAACGAAAATCAAACTGGCTAAATGAGCGTAAACGAAGTGTATTGAGTTGGGCAAAATCAAGCACACCTGTACCTATGGCAGCGTAGTTGCGTTGGGAAGCGACCAAGTCAAAAGGCGTGAAAGGCGCGCCACTGGCAAAGCGATAGCGAAGACCCATTTCCCAGCCACGCTTGAACTTGCGCCCCAGAATCCCCGAAATCAAATGCCGGCTATCCCAAGCGGAAGGAATCAAGACCCCGTTTAGCCCCGAAAACCGACTCCATACCAACGTATAACTGGCCGTGGCGAAAATATTTTTGGTGAGTTTTTGCTGAAAAAACACCTCCATACCATACGCTCTGCCTTGACCTGTGGACTGGGTGCGCTCGTTGCCGATACTTCCAAAATCGCCACCTTGATTGGCCAAAGATATTCCGTCGCGTACCGAAACAGGATAGTTTTGATAATTTTTATAAAACCCTTCGACCGTAAATCGAGTACTGGGTTGGGGTACAAACTCTACTCCGGCTACAAAATGCGTACTTCCGATGTAGCGATTGTCGCGATTGACCAACTGCCCTGCTTCATTCCGAAAGCCCAGTACTGTATAAATCGGGATTTTGTAGTACTGGCCTACGGAGGCGTTGAGATTCCATTTGTCGGTAAGGGCATAGCTGACCGCCACCCGTGGTGACAACGCCCGCAGCGGGTTGTTGCCTTCGTCTATGAAATTGTTCATATCGGTACGTACACCTCCTGATAGGCTAAACCGCCCAAAAGTCTTGGCAAATTGCCCAAATAGACCATAGCGGAAGAAGTTGATATCGGTATTGAAGCGAATATTGACCGCCGGCTGAATCAGTGCGCCTTGTTCATCGCGGATTTCGCGGCGAAACTGGTTGAAGAAATTGCTGTTGTACTTCACATACTGCAATACCCCCCCATAGCTAAATTTCCAGCCGTTGAGGGTTTTGTTTACGTCAATACGGAGTTTGTTTTCGATTTCTTGTGAACTTACGTCGAGGGTTTTGGGAGTGGTGGTCGGTCGGGTGTTGTCCTCGAAGCGTGTCAATGAATTATCAAACATATTACGGCTCAAAGCAATATTGACAAACCCATTGTCAATCAGCCGTCTGATAGAAGCCCCGATGGTGTAGTTCCACTGCTTGATGATGGGGTTGGCGCGCAGAATATACTCATTTTCGGGAGTGGACTGGCGGGGTACGGCAAAACTGAAGTCGTCTATCGCTCCTACCCCGAGGGTAGTGAGTGTCGTTTTGGCATTGAGTTTAGTGGTCGTTTTGTACTGAAAATCCCAATAACTGGGTCTGATGGGCAAATCAATGGCCGAAAACAACAACTGCAAATACGATCGCCGAGCCGAGGCTAAAAAAGTAGTGTTTTTGGCCAGTGGCCCTTCGAGCGTACCTGCCAGCTCGGTAGCACTCAAACGAACGTTGCCTGATAAACGCTCTGGGTTTCCTTCGCGCTGTTTGAACTGAAATACCGATGCCAACGCATTGTCGTATTTGGCTTCCCAACTGCTCGATTTGAGGGTTACGTCTTCGATAAACGACACATTCAAAATCCCCGTAGGCCCGCCCGCTGCTCCCTGCGTAGCAAAGTGATTGATGACCGGAATCTCGATACCGTCTAAGAAATACACGTTTTCGTTGGGTGCCCCACCTCTGATGATGATGTCGTTGCGGAATCCCCCTACGCTTCCCGATGTACCACCAACGCCCGGCAAAGCCTGAATGACGCGGCTGATGTCGAAATTTCCACCGGGATTGGAGCGGATTTCTTCGGTACTAAGGCGTTGGATAGAGTTGGGCGTTTCGACGGTGGCTACCGCTGCTACTGCCCGATTGGTTTTAATGACCACCTCGCCCAATGCTTTGGTTTCGTCTTCCAGCTCAAAACTGATTTCTTGGGCATTGCCAGAGGTAAGGTTGATGTTAAATTTGGTCAGAGGCTTATAGCCTACAAAAGTAGCTTTGAGATTATAGCTGCCCACAGGTGCAGTTAGTTTGTAGCGGCCTTCTATGTCGGTGGTAGTGCCGATTTGAGTACCCTCCAATACAACACCTACACCAATCAAGGCTTCCTGCGTATTTTTGTCGCGTACACTACCTACGATAGTACCTGTACGTTGGGTTTGGGAGTAAGCGTTGATTGAAAATACAATAAGGCAAAATCTCAAAAAAAGGGTGTTTTTTGATGAGAATGTTAAAAAAAAGGACATGATGGCATGGAAAAATACTTTAAATTGAAAACTCTGTAAAAGTGATTTATACCATACTAATTAGTTGATTTACTTGTTCTTGTGTTAAATTTTGTTGT
>JBKBKL010000165.1:2004-8368 GCA_046294665.1 Runella sp. | reverse complement strand
AACAACAAAATTTAACACAAGAACAAGTAAATCAACTAATTAGTATGGTATAAATCACTTTTACAGAGTTTTCAATAGAGTAAAACCAACCACAAAAATCCCCCAAGCCTCGGAGAGGCGAAAGTTTTGTAGAGTAAAACCAACCACAAAATCCCCCAAGCCTCGGAGAGGCGAAAGTTTTGTAGAATAAAACCAACCACAAAATCCCCCAAGCCTCAGAGAGGCGAAAGTTTTGCAGAATAAAACCAACCACAAAATCCCACAAGCCTCGGAGAGGCGAAAGTTTTGTAGAATAAAACCAACCACAAAATCCCCTAAGCCTCGGAGAGGCGAAAGTTTTGTAGAGTAAAACTTTTTCCAAAAACGTAAATATGCAAATTTGCGTAGTACATTGTAAAATAAGTTACTATATGTTGTTCTCACGGAACTCACAGAATTTCACGGAATTTTTCTGTGTACTTCTGTGAGTTCCGTGAGCGTAATAAGTTACATAAACTTAGTTTACAGTTTAGTAGCATGAATTATATAGATTTGATTTGGCTCAAGGTGCACAACACCACTGACTGATAAAATGGGAATAGTGAAAGGGAAGATTAGGTATAGATTCGATAATAAAATACCCTCCTCAAAAGTAAGATCACTTTTGAAATCAAATTAACACATTGTATATCAGATAGTTACCCCCCAGCTACACTTCTATCTGATGCTTGGTCGTCGGTATGTTTATCATCAGAGGTAGTGTCTGTATCACCATTTAGATGCTGCTCGTGATCTTTGAGCCACTGGGCGGCATGGAGGAGCAGTTCGTTTGCATTAGTAAGCCCCAGTTTTTTGATGATGTTGGCTTTGTGATTTTTGACGGTGTTGGGGCTTAGGTATAGCTCGTTGGCTATTTGGCGGTTGGATTTGCCCTTGGCTACTTTTACTAAAATTTCTTGCTGCTGCTTGGTGAGTAGCTCTGGGAAAATGTGTTGTGGAGGCTTCATCATAGAGTTTTATGTATAGTGATTTAAAAATATAATAGCTTTAGAACTCCAAGAATAGGCAAAAGGTTTTGGAATGTCAAGCGTATAATAGGGGGTATGTCATCAAATCTATAAAATATGTCGTGAAATCAACAAAAAAGTGTACGAAAGCGCATAGTACATTCAAAACCAAGATTGCAGGATTTTCAAAATTTGCAGGATTTGGTTTATTGAATTTTATGATTGATCATGAAAATTTTCAACAAGAGAAATTTTAGTTATGTATATTTCTTTTCTTTATAAAAATTTTTCATTCCCTTTTTCAAAAATATGCCTCGCTTTTCTTATCAGTGGTTGTTGGGATTTTTGGTGTTGAGTGTAGTAGGTGCTTTGCTGGCCTCGCGCCTATCGGTACAGCTAAGTGCTACCCAAAGCCGGGGAAATGTGGTGGTAACTGTGGCATGGCCGGGAGCATCGCCCGAGGCAGTAGAGCGGCTGGTAGTAAGCCGCATAGAGGGTGCGATGAGTACAGTACAAGGCGTAGCCAAAGTATCGTCGGTATCGCGCTACAATGGTGGCAGCATCACGCTCGAATTGGACAAAAAAGCCAAGATTGACCAGCTTCGTTTTGAAGTAGCTACGCTGCTGCGGCAGTTGTACCCGCAGTTTCCGAAAGAGGTAGCCTACCCTACCGTAAGCCTCAACGACCCCGGTCAGCAAGCCCAGGAGAAGCCTTTGATCACGCTTCAACTCAACGGTGCGGCTTCGGCCAGTACCCTCCAACGCTACGCCGAAGAGCAACTCGCGCCACGATTGGCCCAAGTGGAGGGGGTTTACGCCGTTCAGGCTTACGGGGGCAATCGCACCGAGTATGTAGTACGCTACGATTTGAGCCGACTGCAAGCCTTCGGACTGACGGAGCAAGATATTCTGATAGCCCTTCAAAATCACTACACTTCTCGCACGCTGGGCATAGCCAGATTGGACAATGGGCATGAAATACGCATCACCTCCCCCGCTGCCCCCTCTCCGCCCTTGAGGAGAGAGGAGTTTTCGCCCCCCTCCCTCCATAAGGAGGGGTCGGGGGTGGGGTTCAACCTCCATGGGGAGGGACTGATCATCAAACGTACTGCCGATCGTATCGTCTATTTACGCGATGTAGCTACCGTAAGCCGCGAAGAACAGCCTGCTACCAACTTCTACCGTATCAATGGCCAAAACGCTATCAACCTCGTCATTACTTCGGCCACCGGAGCCAACCAACTGGAAGTAGCCGACAAAGTTAAATCAACGCTAACCTATATACGTCATACATTTCCGGCCTCTTATCAAGTCCGAATCGAGTATGATGCTACGGAATTCATTCGCGACAATCTACGCCAAATCGCCATACAGTCGGGCTTGGCGGTACTGATGCTGCTGCTTTTTGTAGCCCTCACGAGCCAAAGCTGGCGTTACACCCTACTCATACTGGTCAGTATGGTCGTCAATCTGCTGCTGGCGGCTATATTGTTTTATGTGTTTCGGGTGGAGATTCACCTATATTCGCTGGCGGCATTGACTACCTCGCTGGGCTTGATCATAGACAATGTGGTAGTGATGATAGACCACTACCGCCGCTACCGCCATCTAAAGGTTTTTATGGCATTGCTGGGGGCTACACTCACTACTTGCGCGGGGTTGGTAGTGCTTTGGTTTTTGCCTGATGAAATCCGCTACGATCTTTGGGACTTTGCGCTGGTGATGATGTGCACACTGGGAGTGTCGCTGGCGGTGGCGTTGTGGTTTATCCCGTCGGCTATGGAGCAATGGGGCATGATGCGCCCCGCTGACCTTCGTACCCTCTCCCGCCGACGCTTACGCCTCATGGCAGCCTTCGGACGAGGCTATGGCTGGCTGCTACGTGGGTTGTTGCGTTATCGCAAAATAGCCGTTCTGGCAGCGGTGCTGGTGTTTGGCCTGCCAGTATTTATGCTCCCCAACAAATTAGACACCCCCAACCCCATAGCCTCCTACTACAACGCCACCTTTGGTAGTGAATGGTACAACGACCACGCCAAGCCAATCATTGACAAATGGCTGGGGGGTACGCTTCGACTTTTTGTCAATTACGTGTATGAGGGAGCCTCTTTTTCAAAACCCGAACGTACTACACTATACGTCAATGCCAGTTTGCCCAATCAAAGCACTATTGAGCAAATGGACAACGTACTCCGACGCATGGAGCAATATGTAGGGCAGTATGTCGAAGTGGACAGGTTCATCACGCACGTTTACAACGGGCAACAAGGAGGTATGACGATTTACTTCAAACCCTCCCACGAAAAAATTGTTTTTCCGTATTTGCTCAAAAACAGGCTCATCGCTTTTTCGACCGAAATGAGTGGCATCAGTTGGGATATTTATGGAGTAGGGCAAGGTTTCAGCCAAAACCTCGGCGAAAACGAAACACCCACCTTTACGGTGGTCATGCGAGGCTACAACTACGACGAACTCTCCCGCCAAGCAGGGGCTTTGAAAGAAAGATTGGAGAAGCATCCGCGTATTCAGCAGGTCAATACCAACCGCTCGCCCAATTTTTGGGGTACCAAAAGCCTCTATGAATATATCTTCCAGACCGATGCTCCACGTACCGCACTGCAAGGGCTTTACAATGCGCAGCTTTATACCCAACTTGCCGACCAAAACGCTCGCCCCGATGCCGACTGGTACGGTTTTGTCAATGGGCAATATGAGCCTATCAAAGTAATACCCCACCAAGCGGCCCAGTTGGATCTTTGGCAGCTCAACCAGCAGCCTTTTCGTCAGGATTCGGCGGTGTACCGTTTGGGGCAGTTGGGGAGCATTGTGCGTGAGCGCGTAACCCCCGAAATACACAAAGAAAATCAAGAGTATATTCGATTGGTGAGTTTTGAGTACTTTGGGAGTGCGCATTTCGGCAGCAAATTTTTGACCAAAACCTTGGAAGAGTTTAGGCCACAGCTACCTATGGGCTATACGGCCCAACGACAAGACTACAACTGGTGGAGCGAAGAAGCCCGCAAGCAATACGAACTCATCGGATTGGTGATGCTGCTGATCTATGTCATCTGTGCCATTATTTTTGAGTCGTTGCGGCAGCCCTTCGCGCTTATTATGATGATACCACTGTCGTTTGTAGGGGTATTTTTAGCTTTTTATGCGTTCGATTTCAATTTTGATCAGGGGGGCTATGCATCGTTTGTGTTGTTGAGTGGCAATGTAGTCAATGCCGGTATCTTTTTGATAGCCGAGTACAACACCCTCCGCCAGCGGTATCTCCACAAGCCTCCACTAAAAGCCTATTTGCAGGCATTTCAGCACAAAATTGTACCTATTCTTTTGGCATTGCTTTCTACGGTGCTGGGCTTGATGCCGTTTCTGATTTATGGCCAAAACACCGTTTTTTGGTTTGCGCTGGCGGTAGGAACTATTGGCGGCTCACTCATGTCGCTGGTGGTATTGTTTTTGTATTTACCCTTGTTTCTATTGGACAAAGAAAATAGGCCAAACCTCAAAATTTAGTATAATGGACTATTGATTCTTCAGTTTTTTTGTTATTATTTTACGCTTTCCTAACGAAACGCTCTTTATGATAGAATTGGGTATGATTCAAGACTTCTATAAAATAACAACACCTTGATTATGAGACACTTACCCCCCCCCACACACAAACCTTTCTAAAAGTTTACCTTACTGTTAGTTTACTCCCAAAACTTATTAGCCATGACAGCCTACGATAAGTTTTTTGAGTATGAAGGCCAGCGTATCAGCTATCGAGAGGCCGAGGTGCTGTTGGCTTATGCCAATGGCTGTACGGTAGAGCAGACTGCCCAAAAACTAAAAAGAAGCCCCAAGACCATCAAGCGACACCGCGAAAACCTACGGCTACGTTTTGGACTGGAAGGCTACCATTCGTTGGTGTGTTTGGCCCTAAAGATAAAGCCCCAGCTCGAAAAATGGGTAAAGTAGCCCATTGACATTGTAACCAAAAGCCCCCAACTTTGTCCCAACCTTTACTCGTAACGCGCGGCGGGGATTGGGAAAATGAATGGTTGAATTTTTAAATAACTACTAAAATGAAAAAATTAAAACTTTTGTTGTATTTTTTATTGTTGGCTATAACATTTGGACTACCCAATTCTGTTAGTAATCGTGCTTATGGCGAAGTAATCATTTGCCAACTTATCTCTACCAAAGAATGCCACCGTGTTTGTTCCGCTACTCCATTAGGGATTATCTGTGATATTCACCTAGGTCTTAAATATGTTCCTAAAAACCATGAATAACAATTTAAACTTACAAAAAAATGAAAAAAACATTGAGATATCTTATAATTTCATCGTTAGTTTTTACAGCTAATCAAATATCTGTTTCTCAAGTAACATATTGCTATCCACCAAGCGATAAAGAGTGTGTGAGAGTTGAGCAATATGTTGGAAACGTCTTAGTATCCACTACGGTATATTATGGAGTTAAGGGTTCGCCACCTCCCTCAAATTCGTAACCCTTTAAGTTAGATGATAGTCTGAAAAGTCTTATTTTGTAAATTCTAATTTGTAAAATTTCTAAAACTACTAGATTAAAATTGAAAATTTAAGACTTTTCAGACAATTTTATACTCAATAAAAAATGAATTTAGAAAATTTGTGCGAATTAAAACCCCTTCCTGCTTTGGTAAAAGGGATTTAGGGATAAGATTTTTACAAACTCATTTTTTGTTTCAGCATACTATGACATTTCTTTAACCTTTAATAAAAATAAATTTATATGCAGTACAGAATTTATCTACTACTAATTATCAACTTATTTCTATTGAAATGTGGGAAGAGTGACGAAAATACCCAAAGTCAACTGGAAACTGATAAGTTTTATGAACTTAAATCCCAAAAAGTAAATATAAGTGGGCAACAAATAGGTCGAGTGATTCAAATGTATTTTATCGGTGATAGGCTCGTTTTGGGAGATATACCCCAAAAATATCTTTACAAAGTTTACGATGTTAAAAAAAATATATTCTTCGAAATGTGTAAAGTTGGAGAAGGTCCAAATGAGTTCAAATTTCCTACTCATTTACAGGCTTTTAAACAAAACGATTCTATCAAAGTAAAAGCATTTAATTCAACTAGAGTAAAATGTGAAGAATTTGATTGGAACAAAACACTTGCAAAGCAGGAGGTAACTATAAACGATAAAAATACTATAAAATTAGAGTCAACCGTACAAAATATATTGTATTTAAAGAGTATTGATGCAATTATTGCAGTTGGTTTATTCCCCGAAAGATATAGACTTATAGACAAACAAGGTAAGATACTCAAATCATTTGGAGAGTACCCATTTCAAAAAGACTTTCCTAAAATTTCTTATGAGAATTTAGC
>JBKBKL010000165.1:0-1994 GCA_046294665.1 Runella sp. | reverse complement strand
ACGATAAAGCCCAAAATATAGCTTTTGCTACTTTGACATCGGCAAATATTGACTTTCTGAAAGTGGATAAAAATGATGTATCTATTGTGAAAATGCATCGTTTTACAAAACCTGAATTTATACCTTCGACACAGCCAGGAGAATTTTCTGCTGCTATCACACATACCAACAAAATTGGTTTTTTGGATATTAAATCCGATAATGATTACGTTTATGCACTATTTTCTGGTAAAACCCTTGAAAAAGGACCTGCAAAAGCATTTGAAGGAGATACTATTTATGTTTTTGATTGGACAGGAAATTTGATAAGTCGTTTAAAATTAGATATTAACATAAGCCGAATGGCTTTAAGTAAAGAAAATAAAAAAATATACGGGTTTGTTGATCAAGTCGTTCCACAAATCGTAACTTTTGAATTACCTAATAAATTTTAGCCCTAAATATTTCTTCGACTGATAACGATAATAAACAATTTTATCAAACGAAATTGTAACCAAAAGCCCCCAACTTTGTCCCAACCTTTACTCGTAACGCGCGGCGGGGATTGGGAAAATGTATGGTTGAACTTTTAAACGTTTTGAAGTATGAAAACAAAAAGAATAGTAGCTTCAATGATTAGTTTGTTTATAGGTTTCTTTTTACTTTTTAATCTTGTTTGGTCAAATGATGACAGCAGATTGAGAGTAGAAGAGGAAAACTGCAAAAAGGGTAAATATATCGTATGTTATGGTAGCAAATGTGTCACTGGGAATTCGATATGTCTTCAGAACCCCTGTCCCAATTGTAATGACGGTGATAATCAGGAATAAATCATTAAAATTTTAACGAAATGAAACACAAATTTTTGTTTTTAATACTTTGTTTTATGCCCTTGTTAAAACTTGTATTTCCAGCACATGCTCGGAATGCATACAGACCCAAACAGGTAAGCTGTTATTTAAATAGCAACGGTGGGCCAGTTTTGGTAGCATACGGCACTACATGTGTAGAAGGAGGTACTGTTTGCGCACCTAATGATTGTCCGGGAAATTCTGCTCCCCCTTTTGAGTAAAAAATGTTAAAACTAAAGACAACGCACTTACATTTATTTTCGATTAGGTGCGTTGTCTTACAAATTCTTCATTTATGAGATATTTCATCATTCCATTTTCTTTTTTTTTTAATTTTAGCTTCATCCTGTAACAATGAAGATAAAAATGATCAAGAAATAGTACAAAGAATAAGTATCTCCGAAAACCTTTGTAAGGTAAAATACAATTTGGATACCCTTATCAGCGAATT
Source organism: Runella sp. (assembly GCA_046294665.1). Classification (GTDB taxonomy): domain Bacteria; phylum Bacteroidota; class Bacteroidia; order Cytophagales; family Spirosomataceae; genus Runella. The sequence goes on along the minus strand of JBKBKL010000165.1, from coordinate 713 downwards.
TAAAATAGTTTTCTTGGAATATCCCAAAGTCATATCTGATGTGGATAAAGTGGCTTATTTTGATGATAAAATGTATATTCTTGATAAAAAAGGAATCGCTCTGTTGGAGTTTAACAAAGACGGTGAATTTATAAAGCAGATAGGAAGTTTAGGTGCAGGTCCGGGTGAATATTTAAATCTTAGCGATGTAGAGATTGATACCATAAATGGAGATATATTTGTATTATCAAGTGAAAAGAGAACATTGATCAAATACGACAAAAATGGAAGTTATATATCAGAACAAAAATTACCAGTATTTGCATACAGCTTTACTCTAATCAAGGATGGTTTTTTGTTTTTTCTCAATTCCAATCCTAATGAACTTTCTGGTACCTGTGATGTGATAGTTTGTAACAAAGAATTGAAAGTAAAATCTAAATTAATGTGCCCCGATAAATCTTCCGATTGGATTTGCACACTTTCAGGCATTGTTGCCAACAACGAAAAGGGTATTGTAATGTCAAAATCACTGAGCAACGAAATAAGTTATTTTGAAAAAAATAAGATTAAACCCAAATATTGGATTGATTTTGGGAAAGCAGAACTCCCCGATGAATACAAACTGAATTTTGCCAAGTATGCACGGTATGCCCCCGATTATCAATACCTTTCAAAGCCTATTTTTGAAAATGACAACTATATTGCTTTTTACTATATGAGTAAGAATAGAA
>JBKBKL010000164.1:0-8378 GCA_046294665.1 Runella sp. | reverse complement strand
TGATTGTCGGTGATAGTAGAAAAGGGTATTTTACGGATTTCGCCGACGGCAGTGGTGCCAAACTTATCCGATTTTTTTTGGATAAAAAGGGCATAGTTTCCTTCCATGTACTGGTCAATCATGCCATAACGATAGATAGGATTGGCTGGGTCGAGAAACTTTTTGGCAAGCGGAAAATAGAACAGATATTCGTCTAAAAAATTCCAAGACTCAAAATCTTTGTCGAAAATGGCATCTGCTCGGCTACAGCCTACGACGGTTTCATAAGGGATTTTGAGGGCTTCAAAAATAGCAATATACAGGCGAACAATCCCTGCTTTGGCCCCATATTGTTTTTGGAGTACCTCATCAGCAGAACCTACCTCTTCGTCTTCTTTGAGGGCAATATTGGTCTTGATATAATTTTCGATTTTCCTGATGGCCATTTCAGGAGGAAGTCCTTTCCATTTTTCTTTGATGATGAGTGCGTCAATAGCTTTTTTCGATTCGTCCAAGCCTGTATTCAAGTAATCATAGAAAGTGTCGGCGGCACCAGCCCAGGTATAAAGCCGCTCGTCGCCTCGGCTGAGGTTGTAGGAAAGTTTATAGTCTATACGTGCTACATTGGCCCTCAAATTGGCATATTTTTCTTCTTGAATTACCCCCAGATTATTGACTGTTACGGTCAAAATACTTTTTTCTTGAAGCGTATCCGACACGATATTGGCAGCGGTATTGTAGGCTTTGGCTTCAAACTGCAAATGCTTAGGGGCAATGATTTTTAGCTCGCAGCTACGGGCGGGTATTTCGCTTTGGAGTATCTCGGTACCAAACAAAGTGGTATTGCGACGAAAGAGCGAAACATACTCCAGTTCGCCGCCTACTTCCAAGCCTTCAACGGCCAGAATTTTGTAGATGCGGCCACGCTCCTCGAGTTCTCGCACCGCCTCGATGCCTACTTCTTTCACTAAGCCATTTTTGCTGATACTTCGCGCTTTGATGTAAGACAAATCGTCGGGGTTGGGTACTGGTAATACAATTTTATTGTAAATTTCAAGGGCTTTTGAGTCGTTGATTTTTATGCGTTTCAACACGCCTTGCCAACACTCCAATTGCCCCAAAGAATCAAAATGGTATTCGATATACGTTTGGTTTTTGAGCATGATGCCCGCCTCTTTCCGCTCTGTGTCGGTCAGAGTAGTCAATCGTGCATCTATTTTTGGGTTTTCGATGATTTTTTTGAACATCAAATCTTGGCTATGTACACGCAAGACTATCAGGGTAATCAAAAGCAACAGAAGGTGTTTCATGAAGTTTGTATCGCTTCGGCGACGCTAATTTTTGTCAATCTTACTATCTTTCGGCCAATTCTCCAATCCCAACGTATGATTTCTTCACTTATTGTTTTTGTCAAAAACCCTATGGAAGGGCATGTAAAAACCCGAATCGCCGCGACCACAGGTCATGCCAAAGCCGTAGAGATTTACAAAGAGCTACTCCTGCATACCAGAGATACCATTGGGGAGTTTCTACAAGAGTTGGATAAGAAACAAGAAGTAAGACTTCATATATTTTATGGCGATTATCTCAATACCAGCGATTTATGGAACGAACTGCCGGTTTCTAAGTATCTACAATCGGGGCAAGATTTAGGGCAGCGTATGGCTCATGCTTTTCATACAGCTTTTGGCGAGGGTGCCAAAAAAGCAGTCATCATCGGAAGCGACTGCCTTTTACTGCGCCCTACTCACCTCCAGCAAGCGTTCGATTGGCTCGAAAAACACGAAGTGGTCATCGGTCCGGCTACTGATGGGGGGTATTATTTATTGGGTATGAAAAAACTATACCAAACACTTTTTGAAAATAAACCTTGGAGTCAGTCGAACCTGTTGGACAAAACCCTTCATGATTTGAAAGGTATTCCTCATACTTTTTTGGAAACCTTGTCAGACATTGATACTTGGCAGGATTATCAGAAAGCCAAAGCCTGATGAAAAGCACACAAAAGTCTTTCCAATGCACTTTATGGTTTGGTAATATTGCTTACTTTTACTTTTTCAACTTTTCTAAACCTTATGAGCAATTCTATATTTCGTAAAAAATCCGTGAAGCAACTGCTCGACTCCACCAGTTTGGAAGGTCACAGCGGTAGCAAAATGGTAAAAAATCTAAGTGTACGCGACTTGACAGCTATGGGTATTGCGGCGGTCATTGGGGCGGGGATTTTCAGTACCGTAGGTAAAGCCTGTGTAGAGGGTGGTCCCGCCATTTCGCTGTTGTATGTTTTCACGGCTATTGCCTGTTTGTTTTCGGCACTATGCTATGCCGAATTTGCCTCACGTGTGCCAGTGAGTGGGTCGGCTTATACGTATGCTTATACTACCTTTGGTGAGTTGATAGCTTGGGTCATTGGCTGGAACTTGGTTTTTGAGTATGCCATCGGCAATATCACCGTGGCTATTTCGTGGTCAGATTATTTTACCAATCTCCTCGAAAACGGCCTGGGCTGGCAAGTACCCGATTATTTTGAGATGGACTATGTATCGGCCTCACGCGCTCATACAGAGGTAGAAGCACAAAGAGCCACAGGAGTAGCCATTACCAATATAGACGAAGGTTTACTCAAAGCCGCCAATGCTTGGGACACGGCACCGCGAATAGGCAATATGCGTGTTATAGCCGATTTGCCTACCTTGCTCATCACTTTTCTTACTACCGTTTTGATTATCAGAGGTATCAAAGAATCCAAGCAAGCCAGTAACTTGATGGTGGTCGTCAAGTTGGTAGTTATTGCTGCTGTGATTTTGATAGGGGCGTTTTATGTCAATACCGACAACTGGGTACCCTTCGCGCCCAATGGTTATGCCAATATTTTGAAAGGAGTGTCTGCAGTATTTTTCGCTTACATAGGCTTCGATGCCATTTCTACTACTGCTGAGGAGTGCAAAAACCCACAGCGCGATTTACCCAAAGCCATGATTTATACGCTCATTATCTGTACTATCATTTATGTTTTGATGGTGTTGGTCATGACTGGCATGGTATCATATAAAGAACTCGGCGTAGGCGACCCACTGGCGTTTGTATTTGGGCGTATCGGGCTGGTATGGATTGAGAAAATCGTGGCCGTCAGTGCCATTTTTGCGATGGCGAGTGTGTTTTTGGTATTTCAGATCGGGCAGCCGCGTATTTGGATGGCCATGAGCCGCGACGGCTTGCTACCTTCCAAATTTGGCCAACTGCACCCACGCTTCAAAACCCCCGCTTTTTCGAGTATTGTCGCTGGTTTTTTGGTGGCCATTCCTTCTCTGATGATGAATTTGACCGAAGTAACCGACTTGTGCAGTATCGGTACGCTCTTTGCTTTTGCATTGGTGAGCGGCGGGATTTTACTGCTCGAACCTGACTCCAAGGCTACCGGTTTCAAAGTGCCTTATCTCAATGGTCAGTGGGTGATACCTCTCCTCTTTGTGCTGACTCTTTTTGTTTTTGTCAATTACAAACCGGAAGTTTTTAGTTTCGACAAAGAAAATATTCTTTATCAACTTTTCCTGCTGATGTTTGCAGTGATGGCCGTGTATAGCTTTTTGCGAAAATGGTCCGTGATTCCCGTGGTAGGTTTATTGACTAATTTATATTTAATGACTGAACTGGGGCTACTCAACTGGTCGCGTTTTTTGATTTGGTGTGTCGTCGGTATTATGATATACTTTTTGTATGGCTATCGTAAGAGTAAATTGGCGGTGGGATAGGGGGCTAAATTTTTAAATTTTAATCTTGCCTAAAAACAATTTTTTGTCTGTTGTGTTGTTATAAATGTAACCATCAATCAAAATGGCTATTCTTTACACTGCAAGTGTGCGTTCGATAGGTGGCAGAGTTGGAAACATAAAATCGTCTGATGGGGTATTGGACAGCCTTGTATCCAAGCCCCTCGAAATGGGAGGGACAGGCGATGCTCCGAACCCTGAAATGTTGTTTGCTGCTGCTTATGGTGCTTGCTTTGGCGGGTCGCTCAAGGTAGTTGCCCAAAAACAAGGGATAGAGTTGGTAGAGGGGTGGTCGGTAGAAGCAAGCGTTTCGCTTCATCAAGAAGGAGCCTCGGTATTTTTATCAGCAAAGCTAAAAGTACTTGCTCCCGGAATGGAAAAATCAAAAATAGAGAGTGTTGCCCGAACAGCTCACATCGTGTGTCCTTATTCAAAGGCACTTAAAGGCAACATCGAAACAGAGATAATGGTAGAGGTTTAGGTAGTACACAGATCCGCCACTCTTTCTAAGGGTGGTGGATTTTTTTATGGCCTTGCCACCATCGTAAACTGATCTTTCACCTCCCCCGGGTGTACTTCCAGTACATTGGCCAGCACCAAAGTAACTAATGTTTTTGAAGCTATATTGCGAGAAATACCTGCAATAGTAGCAAAATCTTCCACGGTTACAGTTTTATATTTGTCCAAATGTTGCATGAGTTTACGCTCTTTTTCGCCATATCGAAACCTTATATCTCGGGGATTGTTGCGGAGTCGTAAAATTTCACGCATTTCTCGGCTGGCCTGCACAGACTTGTCAGCAACACGTACATAGGTTTTCTTGACCAAATGAGGGGTGGGTTTTTGGGGTACAAATTTTTTGCGAGTACGCAGCGAGTTAGGCAAAGTATCGGCTTCTTGCAATACATAATGAGGACGACCTACACTTGGAAACACCTTCACGACCAGTACCTCACGTTCGTCGCTTACCGAGATTCGCTCAAAGTCATATTCTATGCCCGGAGAGCAGTATTTTTCGATAGCTCGTATCAGAAGATACTCGTCTTCGTCCACATACTTGAGGCCTTTGATATGGCGGTCGTCGCTGACACCGATGAGGAGATGACCGCCTTCTGTATTGGCAAAAGCCACTACCTCGCGGATGATTTTTTCGGGGTGGTTGGTCTTGAGTTTAAACTCGGTGTGCTTGCCTTCGCCTTGTCTGACCAACTCTCTGAGTGCCTTATAGTCCATTGAATGGGTATTGAATTGTAAGGGCTTTCAGAACTGTCAAAGCAGTTTGATAAAACTATATAAATTTAACCAAACAGCAAAAATAATGTTGTTATTTTTTTGTGAAAGGCCAATCTCATCATAAAATTGTACTGTTCCTTTTGTCATTACGAAGGCTTCCCTACCTTTGAGCAAACATAATACGCCCCTAAACATGATTTTGTATAGTGTAACTGTAAACATCAATCACGAGGCCGAGCAGGATTGGTTGGGCTGGATGAAGAATGTTCATATCCCAGAAGTGATGGCCACAGGACTGCCGGTAGAACATAAATTTTTGCGCCTTCTGACAGAAGTCGAAAATGAGGGAACTACCTACTCTTGTCAGTATTATTTCCGTACTATGGAAGATTATTTTACGTATGAGCAGCTTCATTCCAAAGCATTACAACAAAAGCATCACCTTCGTTTCCAAAATAGGTACGTGGCTTTCCGAACGCTTTTGGAAGAGGTGTAGCCCCAAAGCCAAGAAATTCGGAGGGGTTTTACTACTGCCTTTGGTTGTGTTTTTGATGCTTGATTTTTTCTTTCCTTTTCGAGTAAATCCTCCATATTCTACCACCATTTTAGCAGCCGACGGGAGTATTCTTCATACTTTTCTCAACCCAAACGACAAGTGGAGGCTTTATACCGAAACCTCCGAAATCACCCCGTTGCTCCGTAAAACGCTACTACTTAAAGAAGACAAATATTTCTATTATCATTTTGGACTCAATCCTGTGGCATTGGTCAGGGCGGCACTCCGCAACCTATCGTCAGGACGGCGTACTTCGGGGGCTTCTACGATTACGATGCAAGTGGTGCGATTGCTCGAACCACGCCCTCGTACTTACTGGAGCAAAATCATCGAAGCCTTTCGGGCGGTGCAGTTGGAGTGGCATTTTTCAAAAGACGAAATCCTTCAACTTTATCTCAACCTGCTTCCTTATGGCAGCAATATCGAAGGCATTAAATCAGCCGCTATGCTGTATTTTGGCAAACCGCCTGCATTACTTAGTTTGGCCGAAATCACTACGCTTACCATTGTCCCCAACCGGCCGTCGAGTTTGCGGTTGGGGCAAAACAATGCCTTCATTCAGCAAGAGCGCGATAAATGGCTTCGACGATTTGAGAAAGCACAACTCTTCGACAAAGAAACCATCGCCGATGCCCTCCACGAACCGTTGGTGGCATCGCGTCGGGCTGCACCACAACAAGCCCCGCACTTGGCCGTTCGACTCAAAAACGAATACCCCCATACTCCGCTGATTCGTACTACGCTTATGGCTACTCGCCAAGCCCAAACGGAGCATATAGTAGCCAACTATGTACAACGCCTCCGCGCACTCGACATACACAATGCCGCTGTGCTGGTCATCAACAACGAAACCATGGCTGTAGAAGCCTACATAGGCTCTGCCGATTTTCGGAATCCTTACGACGGAGGCCAAGTAGATGGCATACGGGCGGTGCGCTCACCGGGCAGTACGCTGAAGCCGCTTTTGTACGCATTGGCCTTCGACAAGGGCTTACTCACCCCTGCTTCAGTTTTGTATGATGTACCTACCAATTTTGGAGGGTTTGAGCCAGAAAATTTCGATAGACGCTTCAACGGCAAAGTAACCACCACCTTCGCATTAGCCAATTCGCTCAATATCCCCGCCGTGAAGGTACTGAAAGATTTGACCCCCAAAGTACTTATTCAAACCCTCACCAAAGCGGACTTCCGCGCTGTCAAAAAACAGTCGCAAGGGTTGGGGCTTTCGATGATACTGGGGGGCTGTGGCGTTACGCTCGAAGAACTCACCCGCCTTTTTGCAGCCTTTGCACAAGAGGGGCAGTTGCGTCCGTTGAGGTATCTTTCCAAAGAAACAGCCAGCCCGAAAGGCATCGAACTCATCACGCCCGAATCGGCCTACTTGATTACTGATATTCTGACCCAAATCACGCGCCCCGATTTACCCAACAACTTCGACAATACTTACCACCTGCCGCGCATCGCTTGGAAAACGGGTACGTCTTATGGAAAAAAAGACGCTTGGAGCATCGGCTACAATCGCCGCTACACGGTGGGCGTATGGGTGGGCAATTTTTCGGGGGTGGGCGTACCTGAACTCAACGGGGCAAACATCGCCACACCACTCTTGTTCGATATTTTCAATAACCTCGACTACAACTCACCCACGGGCTGGTTTCGACCTACGCCCCAAATCACGCGGCGCAAAGTATGTGCCGAAACAGGCGACTTGCCGAGTGAGTTTTGTCAGCATCAAATCTTAGATGATGCCATCATGGGCATTTCGCCCACTCGTCGCTGCCGGCATCTCAAAGCCGTATGGGTGGACAGCACCGAGCGTATTTCTTTTTGTACAGCTTGCTTACCTCCAAGTGGATTTAAGCAACGACTTTACCCTAACCTCCCTCCCGAATTACGGGCTTTTTATGATACCAAGCAGATTCCGTACGCTTCCATACCGCCGCACAATCCTGCCTGTACGCGTATTTTTGAGGCTGATGCGCCCGTCATCATTAGTCCCAACGACGGCAGCGAGTATTTTTTGGAAGGGCAGCAGTTGCAGTTGGCTTGCCAAACCGCCAGCGATGTGTCGGTGGTGTATTGGTATCTCAACGACCAACTTCTCCAAAAGGCATCACCTCAAGCAGCAGTATTTGTAAAACCACCGCTCGGTAAGCTCAAAATCTCTTGTAGCGACGACAAAGGCCGCAACAGCGATATTTGGGTGAAGATTGTAGCAAGGTGATTAGTTTTGGCCTACGGGTGCGTAGCTTTGGTAGCAAAGCCGGGCATAGTAGCCGTTTTGGTGTACAAGCGTATCGTGTGTGTACCTTATTCTACGACACTCCCCTCAAGGAGAACGACGATTTTGTCGGTGTTTTCAAAGTTTCAGTGTCAGTCTTTTTTTGTAGATAATAAAAACCATAAATAAGATTAATAAATAGTAAATCAATAGCCCAACAGGTAACTCTTCTCCATTACTGATAAAGTTTAGAAGGTTGCCACAAGTAACATAGGTTCTTATTAAATAGTCATTTTCTGGGACTTCACAATCAGTTGCTATTAAACCTGATAGAGGGAGTATATTCCAGCCGAAATGAAAAGCTATACTGTACCAATAAGACCCATTAACTTTAGCTATTAAACCATAGATCAAACCCTTTATAAATGTAGCTAACACATAAAGACAGCTTGATTCAATACTTTCAAATCCAAACCAATGGGATAAACCAAAAATAACTGCCGGGAAAAAAATGGATAGACTGGTACTATTTGTAGCCTCGAAAACTGTTTTTTGATAGTACCCTCTGTATAGTAATTCCTCCATTATCGCAGCTCTGGCTGAAACTAAACTACTATAA
>JBKBKL010000163.1:0-8386 GCA_046294665.1 Runella sp. | reverse complement strand
ATGCCAGCGGCAATGGCCCCATCACCTCCGACCCCAACGCCTCCAATGGCCAAACCCGAGGAGCCGAAAACAATCTCAATCATTTTGTGGATTATGCCGTATCGGGTGTGCCATCGGCAGGCACATACTACGCCAAGTTGCGATACTACTCTTCCGATGCGCCACAGGTAGCCGTCAGTGTCAATGGGGCGGCTGCTACCCACTACACCCTACCCCACAGCGGCAGTTGGAACATCGTATGGGCGGAATACACCTTCGCCGTCAGTCTGAATGCTGGCAGCAATACCGTCAGGATAGCGGGCGTAGGCGGGGGGAGTTGTCGGCAGGATAGGGTGTGTTTTTCCAACAATTTGCGGCTGGGGGTAGAGGGAGCGAAGGCAGAAGTATCAACCACAGAGGAGCGAAGCGGCACAGAGGAGGCGGATATTTACCCCAATCCGAGTGGGGGGGTGGTAGTGGTGCGGTATTATTTGGAAGCGGGGCAAGTGGCAAAGCTGGCCTTCTCAGACGCTGGGGGGCGAGTATGGCACGAGCGGGAGGTGAAGGGCCAAGGACGCTGGGCGACCGAAACGACCGACCTGTCGTGGCTGCCCAACGGGGTCTATACGCTATTGTTTGAAAACAGCAGGCGGCGTGTGAGTAGGAAGTTGGTGATAGCCAAGTGATTTTTTTAGCAATGCAGAGGGAAAGAGTCCACTCTTTCCCTCTGTCATTTTTGGGTTGTCATACTTTCTTTCAGATGCACAAATTGGGTAATGCAGCTGGATGGTGGGAGAGAGTCGCTGCTGCCCCCATTCGCTACTCACATAGGAATATAAACCACTTGTTTTGTTTCAAAAAATTCTTCTTCAAAGTAATCGTTTAAGTAGTAAATCTTGTATTTTCGTTTAAGTTCGGCCAATTCTTCGGTCAAATCGCCCCCTTTGAGAGCCAAAAGGCCGTTATGAAGGTCATGAAACTGATTTTGGCTTATTTTATCTCGTACCCATTCGTACAAAGACCTACTACGTGCCACAGCCCGCGTTACGACAAAATCATAGACTCCGTCGGCCTGTTCGGCGCGGCAGTGCTGCGCGCGTACATTGGGCAGACCAAGGGTATGAACTACTTCCTGTACTACTTTGATTTTTTTGCCAATACTATCTACCAAATGAAATTCTGTTTCAGGATAGAGGATTGCCAACGGAACTCCCGGAAAGCCACCTCCTGTGCCGACATCGAGGATATTAGCCATAGGCTTAAATTTAACAATTTTGGCAATCCCCAACGAATGCAAGACATGACGTTCATAAAGATTTTCGACATCTTGGCGCGAGATGACATTGATTTGGGCATTCCAATAAGCATACAACTCGCTCAACTGCCCCAACTGGCTACGTTGCGATGCACTTAGATTCGGAAAATATTTTTCGATTATCTCCATCGTATTTTTTTCTTACGTTTAATCCACATCATACTACCCATCCAAAAATAGTAAATAGGCCACAATACATCTCCAAGCGGTATCACATACCAACGTACTTGACGATAGAGCTTTTGGGTAGCTTTGCCAAGGACAACCCATTGAACAATCCCCCGAATCGCGATCATCCCTCCTACTACATACAAATACCCCCAAGTAAGCGGCAGTTTGAGGATGGCAAGAACAGCCAGAGTGATACCCAATACCCAAAATAAAAAATGACTACTCGACAGCAGTCCAAGTCTGATTTTATTTGATTTTTGGTAGTATTTACTTACCGAAAGATGCCTTCTTTTTTGCTTGAGCCACTGCGACCAAGAAGTTTTGGGGTAAGATTCCATAAAAGTATCAGGATCAAGGCAAACAGCAGTGTTGGTCGCAGTAGCAATTTCGTTCATCAACAAATCATCATCTCCCCCCACGACTTTCAAATGAGTATAAAAGCCTTTGTTTTTTAAGAAAGTGTTTTTGCGATACATCAGATTTCGGCCTACGCCCATGTAAGGTTTACCTCCCAACGCCATAGAAAGGTATTGAACAGCCGTGTAGAAAGTTTCAAAGCGTATCAACAAATTGAGCAGGCCTGACAACCTAAGATAGGGCGAAAAACCAAGTACTATATCTTTATCGTCGGTCAAGCAAGCAGCCATACCTTTGATCCACTGATCGGTAAGAGGGCGGCAGTCGGCATCTGTTAGTAGAATTACATCATATTTAGCTTGACGAATGGCGGTGGTAATGGCGTATTTTTTGGGGGTTACATGGTCATATTCATTTTCAATATGAATAAATCGCACCTTGTCGAAAACTTTTGCTTCAGTTTTGGCAAACTCCTCTGTACCGTCCCAAGAGCGATCATTCATCACAATCACCTCATATTTAGGATAATCTTGCTCATTGAGCATAGGAAGTAGCTTATGCAAGTTCTCAAGTTCGTTGTGAGCACATACTACCACTGTTACGGGAGGGAGTTGGTGGGTAAGTGGTTGATGTTTATGTAACCCAATCCGCCAAAAATACGTCAGAATAAAATACAATTGGATACCAAGAACAGTTGTCAACAGTACTAATAGAAAATTGAAGGAAGGATACGCCAGCCAGTCAGTTTGGTAAAATAAACTCATAAAACATCAAAAAGTGTGCAAATATAAAATCGTAAGGAGTGCCGTTGTAATTTCAAAAGAATAAAATGAAACAACCTTCTATTTTTGCACATTCAAGCTACTACACAAAGATTGATGAAATTTGAACTACTTCACACTGATACCCACACCCAAGCCCGTGCAGGCATCATCTATACTGACCACGGTACTATCGAAACCCCGATTTTCATGCCAGTAGGTACAGCAGGGACTGTCAAAGCTGTACACCAACGAGAGTTGGAGCAAGACATTAATGCCCAAATCATTTTGGGCAATACTTACCATTTATATCTACGCCCTGGCCTCGAAGTACTCAAAGGAGTAGGAGGTTTGCACAAGTTCAATGGCTGGCACCGACCCATACTGACCGACAGCGGTGGCTATCAAGTGTATTCATTGGCAGGTACAGGCCGAAAGATTTCGGAAGAAGGGGTCAAGTTCAAATCTCATATTGATGGCTCCACCCAGTTTTTTACGCCCGAAAACGTGATGGATATTCAGCGTACCATAGGAGCCGACATCATCATGGCATTTGATGAGTGTACCCCCTACCCGTGTGATTTCCAATACGCACGTCAATCTATGGAACTAACGCACCGGTGGCTCCGCCGCTGCTGCCAGCGATTCGACAACACAGAAGGCCACTACGGCTACTCCCAAACGCTTTTCCCGATCGTACAAGGCAGTACGTATAAAGACCTACGAGTGCAGTCGGCAGAAGTCGTAGCAGCAATGCAGCGCGAAGGCAACGCCATCGGTGGCCTATCGGTAGGAGAGCCAGCCGAAGAAATGTATGAAATGACCGAATTGGTCTGCCAAATTTTGCCTAAAGAAAAGCCCCGCTATCTAATGGGAGTAGGAACTCCCGAAAACATTTTGGAGAGTATCGGGTTAGGTATAGATATGTTTGATTGTGTATTGCCTACGCGCAATGCCCGTCATGGCATATTGTACACTACACAAGGTATCATCAATATCAAGAATGAAAAGTGGAAAAATGCCTATGAACCCATTGATGAAGGTTTGGGCGGTTATGCCAGTAGCTTTTACAGCAAAGCCTATCTGCGCCATTTACTAAAATCTGAAGAAATTTTGGCCGCACAAATTGCCAGTATCCACAATCTTACCTTTTATTTGTGGTTAGTTCGTCAAGCGCGCCAAGAAATTTTGAGTGGGAGTTTTGAAGAATGGAAGAAGCAAATTCTGAAAAAAATCACGCAACGTCTTTGAAAGTCGGCAAAAAAGAATTTTCTTTAGTGAGTCAAAACATTTTTGAAATAAAAACAGAATCCCTACTTTTGTTGGCAGATATGGCCATTGAAAGAGATTTTAACCTAAAATTAATAGTATTATCCCCCTTATTTCCATTCACAACCAAAAAGGTTTTTTTATGAAAAAAGTATCTCTGCTTGTTATGTTCTTATCGCTGGGTTTATGCCTTTTGGAAGCACAAGCGCAGTACAACCCAAAAGCCCCTTACGAAGGCCCCTATAAAATGAACACTTGGTCTTTGAGTGCCTACTTCGGTGCCAGCCAGTTTTATGGGGATTTACGTGAATACGACTTTTGGCCAGTTGGTACCAACAATTTTGACAGCCGCACTGAACGTGGGACGTACCATTTTGGCATTTCACTTGGAAAACAACTCACTTACCTTTTTGGAGCGAGACTAGATTTTGGAGGAGGCAACCTACGTGGTATGAAGCGTCGGATTTATTCTTCCTATTTTGATGCCAACTATTATCAGGCTGATTTATCTGCTACGGTAAACATGAAAGGTCTCCTTTTTGGACCTACCAAAATGAAACGTTGGAAAATGGACGTATATGGGGGTTTAGGCCAAATTTGGTTCAAATCTACGGCTTATCAATTGGGGTCTGGTCGTATCCAACGCCGCTCCGACGACTCCCCTACCCTACGCAACAACATTTCTCAACTCAATGCCCCTGCCAGCAGTTTCACGCAGGAATGGGTCATACCTGTTGGGTTTAATACTTCTTACGAAATCAGCAAACGCTTAGATTTGGGTCTGGACATTCGCCTCAATCATGTCAATACCGAAAAGTTAGATGCAACCGTAGGTGGCGATGCCTCTGCAATCTATGATGGCCCCGAAGGTGGCCGTTTGTTCCGCCAAGGTACTGAAAATAGCTTTGCAGGTACTCCACGCGGTAATTCTGCCCTCGACAAGTACGGCTTTTTGACAATAAGCCTAACTTACAAACTGGGTAAAAACCCACTCCGTGTAGAAAAGAAAAATGGCAAATGGGCGTATGATTTCAATGCGCTTGACAATGGCCAAGGATTCTATCATCTGCGCTATACCGACCCACGTCTTTTGGTCAAACCTCCTAAAATACTTTCATTGGCTGAAATTGACTCTATCGCCAAAGCCAACCGTCCTAAAGACATTGATCCACGTTTGCTGATGGACAGTGATAACGACGGTGTATCTGACTATTTCGACAAAGAGCCTAATACACCTCCCGGAAGTATCGTAACAGGTGCTGGCCAGCGGATTGACTTCGACAAATACGTAAAAGATGCCCTCCCTGGTATGGCTTGTACCGAAATATTTACGAACGTGTTGTTTGATACTGATAAAGCCATCATTAAACCAGAGTTTTACGATATGCTCAATAAAGTGGTCGAATTGTTGAACAAAACCCAATGTCGCCTGCAACTGGCTGGCCATGCTGACCGCCGTGCTTCTGACCGCTACAACGTAGCTCTTTCTCAACGCCGCGTCAATGCCGTGAAGCAATACCTTACCCAAGCCGGCTTGAAAGATCCCAATCGTATTGTAATAGATGCTTACGGTGCTTTCAAACCAGTAGCCGACAACAGTACCGTAGAAGGTTTGAAGAAAAACCGCCGCGTAGAATTGAAACTGATGCCTTAATCATCAAACTAATACAACTCCCTTCAGCCCTAATCGCCATCGGTTAGGGCTGTTTTTTTGGCATAGTTTTAGTAGGCTGCTATATTTGTGCGCTTTATCTTGAATTTAAAATGTTTCAACAACTTCTTCAGAAAGAAAAACAAATAGCAGTCGTCGGTTTAGGTTATGTAGGACTTCCCATTGCCCTCGAATTTGCCAAACATTTCCAAGTCATTGGCTTCGACATCAACCACGAGCGCGTGGCGATGATGCAGCAGGGACAAGACCCCTCCCATGAACTCGAATCTACTGTATTTGAAGGGAAAAGCATCACATTTACGGCCAACCCCAAAGATTTAGAAAAAGCTCATTTTTTCATTGTTGCTGTTCCAACACCTGTTGATGATTACAAAGTACCTGACCTAAAACCCTTGCAAAGTGCCTCCAAAACAATAGGTCAAGTACTCAAAAAAGGCGATTACGTCATTTATGAATCTACCGTTTATCCCGGCTGTACAGAAGAAGATTGCCTACCGATTTTAGAGAAGGAATCAGGTCTAAAATTAGGAACAGATTTCAAGATAGGCTATTCGCCCGAGCGCATCAATCCCGGAGATAAAGAACGAACCATAGACAAAATTCTAAAGATTGTATCGGGTAGTGATGCCGAAGCCTTGTCAGAAATAGCGAAGGTCTATGGGCAAATCATATCAGCAGGAATTTATGAAGCCCCGAGCATCAAAGTAGCCGAAGCAGCCAAAGTCATCGAAAACACCCAACGCGACTTGAATATATCACTCATGAATGAGTTGGCCATTATTTTCGACCGTATGGGCATTGATACCAAAGAAGTGATAGAGGCCGCTGCTACCAAATGGAACTTCATCAAACTCTACCCAGGTTTGGTGGGAGGCCATTGTATAGGTGTAGATCCGTATTATTTACTTTACAAAGCCAAAAAACTCGGCTACGACCCTCAAGTAATCCACAGCGGTCGCCGTATCAATGATGGTATGCCGGCGTTTATTGCCAAAAGATTGGTGCAAATGCTTATACAAAAAGGCAAAAACCCAAAAGACAGCAAAGTATTGGTCATGGGTATTACGTTCAAAGAAAACGTATCTGATATACGAAACTCCAAAGTAGCTGATTTGGTCAAAGAACTCATGGGTTATTCTATCAATGTGCATCTGATAGACCCCCACGCATCGGCCAACGAAGTAGCCCACGAATACGGTCTTACCCTTTTAGAACAGCCCACCAACGCTTACGACGCGATTGTAGTAGCGGTAGGGCACGACGACTATCGAAAATTGGATATGGCTTATTTCGGAACTATCACCAGCCAAAATGCTATTCTGATGGACTTGAAAGGAATGTATCAACCCACTAACTCAACCCTAACCTACTGGCGACTTTAATTACTAACTACTTACTCCCCCACTAAATGTACGATTATCTGATTGTTGGTGCTGGTCTTTTTGGCAATGTTTGGGCGCACGAAGCCACCAAAAGAGGTAAAAAATGCTTGGTCATAGACCGTCGAAAGCATATTGGAGGCAATACTTATTGTGAAAATATAGAGGGTATCAATGTCCACAAGTACGGCGCGCATATCTTCCACACCAACGACAAAGAAATATGGGACTATGTCAATTCCTTTGTAGAGTTCAACCGATATACCAACTCACCGGTAGCCAATTATCATGGTGAGTTATACAACTTGCCTTTCAATATGAATACTTTCTACCAAATGTGGAAAGTACGTACTCCCGAAGAAGCACAGGCCAAAATCCAGCAGCAAATCGCTGAAGCAAATATCAAAAATCCGCAAAATTTGGAGGAACAGGCCATTTCGTTGGTCGGTACTGACATCTACGAAAAACTTATCAAAGGCTACACCGAAAAACAATGGGGCCGTAAATGTAAAGACTTACCTGCTTTCATCATTAAACGTTTACCTGTAAGGTTTACCTTCGACAACAATTACTTCAACGACCGCTATCAGGGGATTCCGATTGGGGGTTACAACAAACTCAACGAGGGACTACTCAAAGGCGTAGAGGTACGACTTGGCATAGATTATTTTAGCGACCGAGAAAACCTCGATGCTCTGGCGCATCAGATTGTTTATACTGGCAAATTGGACGAGTATTTTGGATTTCGATTGGGGTATTTGGAGTACCGAAGTTTGAGATTTGAGCATCAAACGCTTGATATACCCAATTTTCAAGGCAATGCTGTCGTCAATTATACTGATGCCGAAACCCCCTTCACTCGCATACTTGAGCATAAGCATTTTGAGTTTGGGACACAGGAAAAAACCGTCATCACGCACGAGTACCCCCAAGAATGGACTCCCGGCCAAGAACCCTACTACCCTGTCAATGACGACAAAAACGACCGTTTATCGAGAGAGTATCGCCAACTGGCCGAGGCCGAAGCCAATGTTATCTTTGGCGGGCGGCTGGCCGAGTACCGCTACTACGATATGCACCAAGTCATAGGCTCGGCATTGAAAAAGGTACGCACCCACTTCGAAGCATCTTAGAGATAGCATAAGATTCTGTTTCTTGTGCTATATAACCCCACTCTTTTAGGAGTTGGCTATCTTTAACCCTTCTTCTTCGATGAGTCGGGCAAGATTGAGGGTGCAGGCGTTCAAAAGGTAATACTATGGTGTAACCTACCTTACGGCAGTATGAATGAAATAGAACAAGCTACCCTCAATATGGCCGAAGATGTAGGGTATCGAACGGCACTGATGAATGTGCAAAAACATACGCTGTCAAATCCCACCTTTACACAACCCCGCTTTGCTTTTCCACCTACTGACGATGTAGTGCATTTGTATGCTATTGCTTCAGGATATAAGTTTTTGTTTCGGTAATTTCTCAAAAT
>JBKBKL010000162.1:0-8647 GCA_046294665.1 Runella sp. | reverse complement strand
AAAACAGGAAAACCGATGTCTTTTTGTGCAAAATTATCGCGTAAGTTGGGGCGTTTTATAGTGGCGAGTTTAGCCTTTGCATCGGCTAAGTTTTGATTATCTACCGGCAATACAAGCGTGTAATCCTTGTCGCTTGGAATCTCATCGCCATTGAGCCAGCGGTTTTGACTGCGAAGCAGCGTAGGCTCAATGCCAAACTGTGCTGCAATATCTTTGAGGTTGTTGCCACTGGCTTGGGGGTATTCGAGCAGTATCGTGGTATTGGGTGACTGGTAGCGGTCTATAGCCGACTCTATGGCAATTTTATGAGCAAAAAAACGCAGGATATAGCGGTCGGATTTGCCGTTGAGTTTGAGTTCTTTTGCATACGACCACTCAGCGGGGATATTTTTGCTGATGCCCCCTGCTCCTAAGTAGTATGAGTAAAGAGAAGATACCCAATTATTATACTGGGCGTTGCTTTTTTTGAGGTACTGGGCGGCAGCGTGTGTAGAAGCATTGATGCTTTTGCGCTCATCTATTTGGTCGTCTATTCGCAAGCCATACTCCAAGCCTGTTTCTTTTTTAAATTGCCAAAAGCCCACAGCGTTGGAGGCTGAGATAGCGTCGGGTTGTAGTCCGCTTTCTTGTACAGTCAGATACTTAAAATCAGTGGGTACGTTTTCATCAATCAAAATGCCCTCAACGATAGGGAAAAATAGGAGGCATCGGTCGAGTTTGGCTTCCCAGTATTTTTTGTTTGACAACAAGGCTTTTATGTCGGCTTGAATGATAGCGCGTGCGTCTTGGTCAAATTGCACATTGATACCTGCAAAGCCCACACTCGAAGGCACTGTGGGGATGGATACTTGCGCTTGAAGCAAACTGGATACTAAAAAAACAAAAGTTACTAAAAGCGATAGTGGTGTACGTTTCATGTTTACGGGTTGAGTTAGTGTTTTTGGGCGATCATCAGGCCGTCGCGTAGAGGCAAGAGCAACTGGCTCACACGGTCATCGAGATATATTTTTTGATTGAAATCAAGCAACGCTTGGGTATCTTTATCGGGTGGGGTGTTTGTTTGTATTACTTTTCCGCTCCAAAGTACATTGTCGGCAATGATGAGGCCTCCGGAGCGCACTTGGTCAAAAATCAAATCGTAATACAGTGCGTAATTACGTTTGTCGGCATCAATAAAAACCAAATCGAAGGTATCTGAAAGGGTCGGGATTATTTCGGCGGCATGGCCTATGCGATAGTCTATTTGAGAGGCAAAAGGGGATTGTTGAAAATAACTACTTGTAAAGTCTTCGAGTTCTTCATTGACATCTATCGTAATGAGCCTACCGTCGGGAGGGAGTCCTTCTGCCAAGCATAAGGCCGAGTAGCCAGTGTAAGTACCGATTTCGAGAATACGGCTTGGTCGCATGAGCCTGCTCAACAACGCCAGAAAACGCCCTTGAATATGGCCCGATAACATTCTTGGCTGAAGGATTTTGGCGTGCGTATCGCGTTGCAGTTGAGCCAACAATCTACCCTCAGCAGTAGTGTGGGCCAGCACGTATTGTTCAATAGCATCGGGCAGAAAATTCATGAGGCGTGTTACGTCGTTTTAAGCTTATGTTGGTTGGTGGGTAGATTCCAACAAAAGTAAACGAAAACCAGCTATTTTGTGTTGTTTTTGCCAGAAAACTTATCGAATGGCCATCATTTGGCCGACATTCTGATAGCCCCGTCCAATCGAATAACTTCGCCATTGAGCATTGTATTTTCGATGATATGCTGCACGAGTGCGGCATATTCGGCAGGCCGCCCCAATCGTGCAGGGAAAGGGACTTGCTGTCCCAATGAAGTGCGTACTTCTTCGCTAAAGCCTGCCATGAGAGGGGTTTCAAAGAGTCCCGGAGCAATAGTCATCACCCTGATCCCCATTCGGGCCAGTTCGCGGGCAATGGGGAGCGTCATGCTCACAATCCCGCCTTTGGAAGCAGAATAGGCTGCTTGGCCTATTTGTCCTTCAAAGGCCGCTACTGAAGCCGTATTGATAATGACTCCCCGCTCACCGTCATCGCTTGGAGGGTTGTTTTGGAGTGCTGCCGCTACCAAGCGAAGCACATTGAAAGTGCCAATCAAATTGACCGAGATAGTTTTGGAGAAAAGCTCAAGCGAATGGGGGCCGTTGCGCCCTACTACGCGCTCTCCAGGTGATATACCAGCACAATTGATAACTCCATGCAAACCTCCAAAGTGTTGAATGGCTTGATTAACAGTATTTTGAACACTATCTTCCTGACTTACATCTGTGGCTACAAACAAACTCCGTGCGCCGAGTGTTTGTTGAGTTTGTTGGCCAGTTTCTGGGTTGATGTCGGCCAGTATAGCATTGCCACCGTTAGCTACAATCATTTCGGCAGTAGCTGCCCCAAGGCCCGACGCGCCTCCTGTTATGATAAAAGTTTTGTTTTGAATAGTCATCGCCTCTTGAATATGGTGTAAACTAAGATTTTATGGTACTCTAAAAACTATGGGTTTTGAAGGTCTTAGATAGCGTTAAATCAATACTACAAAGCCGCGTTGTTGGTATATTTTCCTATCCTGCTTCTGGTACAAAAGTAAGTGTACTCCAAGTATTTTCGTCGAACATCTCTTGGGCAATCTCTTGTAGTTGGGTAGCACTGACAGCCTCAATCTCCTCAAATATCTCTGGCAAAGAATCTATACGGCCTGTGTCCAAGATACTCTTGGCCATCATAAGCATAAAACCTTGATTGCTCTCTTCCGACATGGCCAACTGCCCCATGAGTTGTTCTTTCAGATGACGCATTTGGAGAGTAGAGAGTGGTTTTTGGCACAGCAGACGCAACTCACGTTGAATGAGTGCTTTGGCACGTTCGAGATTTTTGGCTTCTGTTCCGAAAAATACACCAAAGAATCCTGTATCCAAAAAAGGAGCATAGTGCGCATCTATCGAATAGACCAAGCCATGTTTTTCGCGTAGAGTCATGTTGAAGCGGGAGTTCATGCCGGGGCCACCGAGCAAATTGACCAGCATAAAAAAAGGCAGTCTGTTGGCGTGTGCAAGGGCATACGCAGGCCGCCCCATAGCTACTTGGGCTTGAGAAATATTGCGAGGGGATTGGATATGCTGCGGCAGGTACAACTCTGGTGCCGTGCGGATACGCTCTGCACGACGGTGGGGGAGGTCAGTGAGGTATTTCTCTGCTTGCTTGAGTGCTTTCTTGAAGGGTAGGGGACCTACCACCGATACTACTACACGTTCGGTATCGAGGTTTTGGCTAATGAATTGTTGTAAATCTTCTCTGCTGAACGACCGTACACTATCGGCAGTACCGAGGATATTTCGCCCCAAGGGGTGTTGCTGAAAAACTACTTCGTCGAACTCGTCTTGAATCGCATCTTCGGGCGAGTCGTGGTACATGGCCATTTCTTCCAAAATGACCCCTCGCTCTTTTTCGATTTGTTTTTCAGGAAATACCGAATGAAAAGCTATATCGGCCAAAAGTTCGATGGCTTTTTCGCTATGCGAAGCCAATAGGGAGGCATGAAAACAGATTTTTTCTTTGGTCGTGTAGGCATTGAGTTCGCCCCCGACAGTTTCGAGGCGATTGATGATATGGTACGATTTGCGCTTTTTAGTTCCTTTGAAGGCCATGTGTTCCCAAAAATGCGCCAAACCCTGTTGATGAAACTGCTCATCGCGGCTGCCTATATCAAGCATGATTCCCCAATGAGCTATCTGAGTATGAGGTACTTGTTTGTGTACAACACGTATGCCATTGGGCAAGGTGTGTAGGTTGTATTCTTCCATTGAATGCGTTTTGAATCAAGTGCAAAGGTAACAGTTTTTGAGCCTCTAAGGTTTCGTATGTATAGATTTGAGTAATTTTACGAGCCAAAATTACGCCCCCACTCTACATCCTACATCATACAACATACATCAAAAAATGTCATTCCAAAAACTATCAATGGAAGATTTGAACCGTCTGTCGGTCGAAGCATTTAGAGAAACTCCGAAGCATGATTTTGTATTTGTTTTGGACAATATCCGCAGCCTTAACAACGTCGGCTCTATTTTTCGTACTGCTGATGCCTTTCGGGCCGAAAAAATCTATTTGTGTGGACATACCGGCACACCTCCTCACCGCGACATCACAAAAACAGCCCTCGGTGCCGATGAGTCGGTAGCGTGGGAGTATCATTCCGATACAGCTAACTTGATTGCTCAACTCAACACAGAGGGCTATGTAACGGTGGCCGTAGAACAAGCCAAAGAAAGTAAATTCCTTAATGATTTTCAGCCTAAAATGGGGCAGAAGTATGCTTTCATCTTAGGCAATGAGGTATTTGGAGTGTCTGACGAAGTGCTTCAACAATGTAATTTTTGCCTCGAAATCCCACAGTTTGGTACTAAGCATTCGCTCAACGTGTCGGTGAGTGCGGGCATTGTAGCGTGGGACTTTGTATCAAAAAAAATGCTCCAACAAATCACTTCTTGATTCAAATCCCTACCGCTTTCTTGAACTCCTCGTCGGTAGGTTTGATTTTGGAAGCAAAAAAATGAGTGAGTTTGCCGTTCTCGTCTATGACATACTTGCAGAAGTTCCAAGTGGGAGCTTTGTCGTTCCAGCCATTGAGCGAGGGCGTAGAAAGCCAGCGATAGAGCGGGTGTTGGTTTTGACCTACTACATCAATTTTGGCAAACATCTGGAAATCAACACCATAATTTTTTTGGCAAAAAGTAGCGATTTGGTCATTGGTACCGGACTCTTGAGAGCCAAAGTTGTTGGCGGGGAAGCCCAGCACTACGATTTTATCACCATATTTTTCGTGGAATCTCTGCCAATCGGCGTACTGTGGTGTGTATCCACAGGCCGAGGCTACATTGATGAGTACTATTTTTTTGCCTTTGTAGCGGCTCAACGCTATTTCTTCTTTGCCTGTCAGGGCTTTGAGTTTGTAGTCGTACACCGATTGGGTAGGTGTAGCTGTTTCGGGACTGGTTTTGATTTCGCCCTTATCGGCAAAAACTCCATTGATTAGGGACATCAGCATAAGAAATAAAGTTTTGAGTGTAGTCATCTTAGATAACTTTTGTTTTAGACTGCCAGCATAACAATCTGGAGAAGAAAAATGTTTGATTGTCTATCTAAAACTCTAAAATCTCTTGATACGAAATCAAAAAAATAGCCAGTATGGCCAAAAAAAGGCCGAGTTTATTGAAGGAGTTAAGCTGTTCTTTGAACAACACCCAAGCCATAAAAGCCGAGGTAAGCATACTCAATACATTATAAATCGGAAATACAAAGGCTGCACTATTGTCAAATGCACGAAGTGCAGCCAACAGAAAATAGAAAGATAAAAAATTGGGAATACCCAGTAAAAAACCTCCCAAGATACTCTGAAGTTTTATTTTTTCTTGTTGGAGTATCATACGAAACACTAAAAACGACGTTCCTATCACTACGGCACCTGTACAAGCAATGGTCGTAAAAAGTACGGACTCATCGGGGCGGTAGTAAGTACCACTGATATAGTTGATGAGGGTATTGTTGGTACCACTGCACACAAACAATAGCAAGGGTAAAACCAAAACCAAGCCTTTTTTAGCATTGGAAACTACCTCCCCACTCGATGAACGAATCGTACTCAATGCCAAGGCTATTATGGCAGTAAATAAGCCGAGGTAATTCCACAGTGTAAAATCTTTGTGGTTATTTTTGAAAACAAAAAGCCCGAACAATACCGGAATCACCAACGACATATTGCCTGCCAGTGAAGCCGCCGTTACACTTACACGGGTAGTAGTAAGGCCAATCAATAAAAACACGACGACAAACATAGCCCCCAACACCAGCGTCAATAGTGTAGTGGGGGTTTGCCAAGACAATCCAAAATAATCGCTTGATTTAGGCAGTAAAAATAGCCCCAACACCACACAACTATAATAATTGAACACAACGGCCTGCGTAGTATCCACTTGATATTTTGGAAAAGCTCGCATCATTAGATACAACAAAACGGTAAATACCACTGCCAACAAAAAAGAAAGCATTTTAACTAAATTGATTTTGTGTAAAGCAGTTGAATTTTATGATCTGCGATTTAAGGAAAAATAGCCATCGAAGCAAAACAGTCCGTAATATTGCAGTCCCAAAAAAACTTGACACTATGTCTTTAGACCGAAGCATTGCGCCCGATTTTCGCCCAGTCGAAAAAGTTTATTTTCCTTCTCCTCAAAAAATCACTCTTCCCAATGGTCAGCCTCTTTATGTTGTCAATGTAGGCGAGCAGCCTGTGGTTCGGTTGGAGGTGATATTTGAGGCGGGTACTTGGCATGAGCAAATAGAAGGGGCTTCGTTTTTTGCTACTAAAATGCTGGCAGAAGGCACCGAAAAGTATCATTCAGCACAAATCAGTAGTTATTTTGATGGTTTGGGGGCTTTTGTGGACTTCAATCATTCGTCCGACCGCGCCAATATTATCGTTTATGGTTTGGCCAAACACCTTGAGGCTTTGCTGGCTATGGTTGTCGAAATCATACAGACGGCTACGTTTCCCGAAAAAGAATGGGGAGATTTGAAAAACATCACGCTCCAAAATCTCAAAATCAACCTCGAAAAAAATGCTTATGTAGCCACTACGGCTTTCAAAGAATTACTTTTTGGCGCACAACACCCCTACGGACGCAGCCAAAAAGCAGAAAAAATGGAAGATCTGACACTCCAAAACATCAAAGATTTTTATCATCAACGCATCAAAAGTCGTCCTTTTCGCGTATTTATATCTGGGAAAGTGAGCGATGCCGAAATAGAGGCAATCCATCGGTATTTAGGACAAGTGCCTGTATTTTCGGAGGATTTCGTGGCAAATCACGTTGTTTTGGCCTCCGACGAAAAATTGTTGAGAAACGACAAACCCGATGCCATGCAAACCTCCCTACGTATAGGAAGGCGTATGATAGGGCGCAAGCACCCCGATTTTTATGCTTTGCTGGTAGCCAACGAAATCTTGGGGGGATATTTTGGGTCGAGGCTGATGCAAAACATTCGAGAAGACAAAGGCTACACGTATGGTATTTCGTCGAGTATGGCCGCCTTGCTACGAGATGGTTTTTGGACAATAAGCACCGATGTCAAAAAGGAATTTTGGGAGGCTACCCTCGACGAAATACAGCGCGAAATCGAAAAAATGCAGACAACGCTTGTAGGGGAGGAAGAACTCGAAAAAGTGAAAAATTTTATGTCGGGCGAGTTTGCTGGAGCACTCAATACCCCCTTCGAGATTGCTGACCGTGTGAAAGTGATGGTACTTGATGGTCTGGAAGAAGATTTTTATTCCAACCATATCAGCCGCTTGCGCGTCGTCAAAGCTGAAGAAATCAGAGAAATCGCCCAGAAATATTGGCAGTGGGACGATTTGTACAAAGTGGCCATAGGGTAAGTCAAAAAAATCAATAAGTATGAAACCAAGCGTCCATATATTTTATTTTTTGTCGGTAGCATTTTTAGTTCTACTTACTACTTCTTGTACCAAACTCCTCGAAAGTGAAGCCGAAAAGAAATTGGCCGAAAACGAAAAAGAAATCCAAACTTACATAGCAGGTAGTAGGCTCAATTTTCAAAAAACTACGACCGGGCTACATTATCATTTCCTCAAGTCAAATCCAAGTGGCATCAAACCCAATGTAGGCGATGAGGTAACGATGCACTATACCGTTTTCAGAATGAATGGGGCTAAGATTGATAGCACCGAACGCCTCAAAAACAAGCCCTTTAGCTTTGCTTTTGGAGCGCAGTCGTTTGTGCCGGGGCTTGCAGAAGGTATCTCGATGATGCGTACCGGTGAGAGGGCATTGTTTTTGATGAACCACAGCTTAGGATTCGGCAATCGCTCCGACGACCTGCTGCCTGCTTTTTCGGCGGTTGGTTTTGATATTGAAATCCTCCGTGTTCGTACCGAAGACCAGCAAATCAACGATTATATCAAAGATAAAAATTTGACCGTAACAGAAACAACACCATCTGGCCTCCGCTTCATACGCCTCACTACCACTACCAACGACCCAATAAAAACAGGCGACAATCTTAGGGTCAAATACACAGGCCGACTCCTCAACGACCGCCAGTTTGATTCGGGCGAATTGCCAGTGAGGGTAGGAGCGGGGAGTGTCATCAAAGGCTTTGAAGAAGGACTGACCAAAATGCGCCTCGGCGAAAAAGCCCTGTTGATTTTCCCTTCGAGTATTGGATACGGCAAAACAGGTCAGGGGCCGATTCCTCCATACTCACCGTTGGTGTTTGAAGTGGAGGCGAATAAGTAAGTAGCACCTCACCCCCTGCCCCCTCTCCTTTTGAGAGGGGGTTTGTTTTTACCCCATGAGGGGTTGCATATCGGTAGAAGTCATAGAAATATTCTCGGCCATATTGCTCCGTAGGTGCTATACATCTATTAGTCGGCTTGAAGCCTTTTGATAAATATCACGAGGCAGAGCCTCGCGTTGGCCAAGAGAACTCGCTTCGCTCGCTCTCTTGGCCAACGGCGCGCGTGTTCCACACGCTGTTGCCCGACGTTCACTCACTACGTTCGTTCCCATCGGCCAACAGCGTGTTTGCGAAATTCCTCCCCGCTCCGAAAACTCCGTTTTCTA
>JBKBKL010000161.1:0-8714 GCA_046294665.1 Runella sp. | reverse complement strand
ACAAACCAAAAATGGAGAATCCGTAAGCTATGTGGGAAACCGAACTGCGCCAGTTTAAGGACTATTTACTACTCGAACGGGGCTTGTCTGACAATACCGTAGAGGCTTACGTGCGCGATGCCTCCAAACTGGCCGAGTATATCGAACTCACGGGCGGCAAAGAACTGACTGAAATCGTCGAATTTGATGTGTTGAGTTTCTTGGGGTATCTGCATGATTTGGGGCTGGCGGCCTACTCCCAAGCACGCATTTTGTCGGGGGTTAAGTCGTTTTTTAAGTATTTGTTGCTCGAAAATCTTATCACGATAGACCCTACACAGCTCATAGAGTCGCCGCATCTGTCCAAACATCTGCCCGACGTACTTAGCTACCCCGAAATCGTAGCCCTGCTCGAAGCCAACGACCTCTCTACCCCCGAAGGCACGCGCAACCGCGCCATGCTCGAAGTTCTGTACAGTTCGGGGCTTAGGGTGTCCGAACTTGTTGATTTACAGATTACCAACTGTTATTTCGACGCGGGTTTTATGCGAGTTACGGGCAAAGGCAGCAAGACTCGTTTGGTACCTATAGGGAGTGATGCCATCAAGTTTACACAGATGTATTTGGAACACGTGCGTAGCCAACTTTCCATTCAAAAAGGACATGAGGACTATGTATTTCTCAACCGTCGGGGCAAACAACTCACGAGGGTCATGGTGTTTTTGATCATCAAAGATTTGGCAGCGGTCGTAGGTTTAGAAAAAAATGTAAGTCCGCATACTTTTCGACATTCGTTTGCGACACACCTCATCGAAGGCGGGGCTGATCTACGGGCGGTACAAGAGATGATGGGGCATGAGTCTATCATTTCGACGGAGATTTATACGCACCTCGATCGGGAGTTTTTGCGTGAGGTAGTCTTGAAATACCACCCACGGGCCTAAAAAAAGTCGCGGGAGGCATGGCCCCCCGCGAACTCAGCTTTTACTTTACCCCTTATTCAAATCACATGAAGAATCGTGATTTAAGATTTTGCTACGCAGTACTTCCCACCGATTTCTCACCTACAAAATGATGCTCCTGATGTTTGAAAAGCAAGTTGAAGGAAGTCATCGAGCCATAGATTCTGGTAATGTACTGCTGTATGTTGATTTTGTCTTCGTCGTCTAAGTTGCTTGCATTGACGCGCTGCTCCAATACCCGAAGGCGGTCGCGCATCATGACTATTTTATGAAAAAAAGCATCAATTGGCATTTCTTTGGTAGCCAAGTCGTTTCGTCCGGGCTTGAGAATGAGTTTGCCGCCTTTCCATTTGTCGCCCAAGGGTACGGGTTCGGTAGCGTCAAGCCATTTTTGGAGAATTTTGGAAAGGGTTTGCTCCACGTCAAATAGACTCACCATGTCGGTATCCAACTCCACGGCTTCGATGATTTCCAAAGGTGCGTTGAGTTTGATAACTTTGGTGCCGTGTTGGTGAAAAGTGATGGCATAGCTGGTTGATTTGACATTGATGACCACCCCATCGCCAAAGTCGGCATGACGTACCCTCGAACCTATTCCCAAAATTTGCTCCATACGAATTGAAAATTTTTTTTTGAGTTACACTTATTTGTTATCAAAGCGCGTGCCAAATATTTCGTTTGGTTCATAAAAAAATAAAAAATTTTTTATATTGTTGAAAATCAATGATTTAAATAAATAAATTTTGAAAGAAAAACAAAAAAATCAAGTTATTGAACATAATTTCAACGTGAATAATCCTAAATTTTCCTCTCAGTTTCGGTTGCCTTCGGGGATTCATTTTTTGAACTGTGCCACTCGAGGGCCTTTTTCGATAGCCGTAGAGGAGGCAGGCAAGGCAGCTATTGAAGGCTTTACGCCAACGATTCATCAAATCCGACCCGAAGATTTTTTTGAAGGGGCTTGGCAAGTCAGGCATCTTTTTGCTCAACTTATCAAGACCGAAGAAGCCGATCGCATCGCCATCGTGCCATCGGTATCTTATGGCATGGCCGTGGTGGCGCGCAATCTCCACCGCAAACCCGGCCTTCGAGCTGGGCAGCATATTTTGATTCTGGCCGATGAGTTTCCGAGCGATGTGTATGCGTGGGAGCGGGTTGGCAAAGAGTTGTCGTTGGAAATAAAAACGGTACAAAAACCAGCCACAGAAAATGTACAAAAAAACTGGAACGTGCGAATTTTAGAGGCGATTGATGCCGATACCGCTTTGGTGGTAGTGCCTCATGTACATTGGCAAGACGGTACTTTGTTTGATTTGGGGGCTATCGGGCAGCGTACCAAAGAGGTGGGGGCATTGTTGGCCATAGATGGTACGCAGTCGGTGGGGGCGTTGCCTATTGACATCGAAGCTATCCGCCCCGATGCCCTCGTCTGTGTAGCTTACAAATGGCTCATGGGGCCTTATTCGATGGGTTTGGCGTACTTTGGAGCATTTTTCGACGACGGTATCCCGCTCGAAGAAACATGGATGGCGCGTACTGACAGCCATATTTTTTATCAACTCACCGAATACCAATCGGAGTATCGGCCCAAAGCCTACCGATACAATGTGGGCGAACATTCGCATTTTATCCAAATGCCCATGCTGGAGGTAGCCCTTCGCCAAAAATTGGCATGGACTCCCGAAGCCATTCAGGCGCATTGCGCTAAACTGTGGGAGCAGCAAGAATCGGCACTCGCATCGCTGGGGATACCCCTGCCACCTGCTACACAACGCGCTCATCATTTGGTGGGACTCTCACTCCCCACCCACGTCAATACACTCCGTGTTCAGCAAATTTTGGCAGAAAGCAAGGTGATTGTGGCCGCGCGGGGGCGTAGCGTCAGGGTGTCGCCTCACTTATATAATACCCCCGAAGATATGGAGGCTTTGGTAGCAGCCTTAGGAGAAGGGCTACGAATTATCGAATCTTAGTCGTATCCAATGCAATCGAATCCGATGGAGTGGCTATATCGAAAGCTCTGATGATTTGCTTTTTTTTGTTCCATGGAGCAGTAGTGCGTCGTGCCATATCAGCCAACAGTAATAGCACCAATCCTACAAAAACAGCGGTAGCGATTATGAATATTTTGCGATTGCGGTTCATCGGGTGCGTAATTCTTTGGGAGTTTTGTAAACTTTCAAGCGACCTGTATGGGCCGAAATTTCATTCCAAGCCAATCCTTCAAACTCAATAATAGCCACTGCACCCTTCGACATAGAGCCTATGGGCTTATCGGCGAGATACTCGGCAAAGTAGCTGATGTCGGGATTATGCCCAAAAATCATCAGATGCTCGCAATCTTCGGGGGCTTCGTTGATGGCTTGCAAATACGCATTTGGCCCTTCGTCGTATAAACTTCGCGTTGTTTTGATAGCCTTTGGGTCGAAGCCCAACGCAGTCGCCATGAGTTGGGCAGTCTGAATAGCCCGAGCCGCCAAACTACTTACCATGTAGTCAGGTTTTAGATGTTGCTCGGCCAGCCACTGTCCTATTAGGGCAGCATCAAGCCGACCCGTATCGGTCAGTTGGCGGTCAAAATCTCGGGTCATAAACCCCCCGTCTTCGGCTTTGGCATGGCGTACGATGTAGGCGTAGCGTTTCATCAATGAAGTGTTTTCGGCAAAATTAGGCTATCTTTGCCGGCTTGCCAAGTGTCTTATACATGAAAATTTTAAATCGTCTCGCTATCTTTGTGCTGGCGGCTGTTGCTTTTGGGTTTTATCGCTTCGTCTTCCAAAATGCTGTCAATACTCCTTATTTCGACGATTATGCCTATTTAGAATACATCATTAAGTTGAGCGATGCACCCAATTTGTGGGAGTTTTTGAATGAACTGGAGCGCAAACACAACGGCCACGGGGTCATCACCGCCAAACTGGTAGTCTGGCTCGATTGGTTGCTGACGGGTCAAGTCAATTTTCGCACTCTGATTTTGGTAGGCAGTACGTTGGTTTTAATGTTGGTAGGGTATTTCTGGAAAATTCTTCAAGCCAATGGTCTTTCATTCTTTTACCTTTTGCCAGTTGGCCTTTTTCTTTTTACCCCTGCTTATCATGAAAACATCTTTTGGGCCGCCGCCCTTTGGCAATACATCGCCTCTTTTGTAATGGGGATACTGACGTATTACTTATTGGCCAAAAATACCAAAACGGCCTTTTGGGGAGCCATTGCGGCTGGCTTTTTGCTTACCTATACCAACGGCAACGGCCTTTTTGGAATGTACATCGGAGCGGTGATTCCGCTATTGCAACAACGCTACCGTAGCTTGTTGATATGGTTGTTGGCGTGTGTAGCTACTACTTTTATTTACTACTATCGCTATCCGTTTGGGTTTGGGTCGTTGGGGCAAGAAAAAAACGCTTACCATTCGCTGCTTACGCTGCTTTCATTTTTTGGGGCTGCTGCTTCTTACTTCCGTCAGCGTTTGCCCGAAGTGGCTATATTGGGAGGGCTTATCAGTGGACTATTGATGGTATTGGGCAGCCTATTGAGTAATGATTTGATGACTATTTGGCGAAAAATACCCCTCAAAAAGCACTCGTTGTTGGCACAATTTACCAAAAACCCTTACAACCTGTCGTTGGTGGCACTGCTGGCGTGGCTGCTTATCACAGGGCTGGGAGTAGCCGTAGCCCGCGCCGGCCAAACCCTCGAAACGCCCGGCAGGTACATGATTTACTCAGTCATGTCTATTGTATCGTTGTATATAGCCTTGTTGATTGTATTGCCGAAGCGTTGGGGAAATGGGGTAGCTGCCGGTACTATGGGGATAGGGTTGTTATTTTGGCTGGGAACTTACCTTTTTGCTGGGCCGGAGGTCATCAATTTCAAAAATTCACTATTGGCCGATGCTTATTCGCTTCAACACCACCGACGCGTAAGCGGCAAACTCGAAACCATGACCAACCTCAACGCCCTACGGTATTTTGACGAAGCCGTCCGAAGAAATATTTACGTCTTACCTTCACTACCTTTCTCCTCTTCTTTGAAAAATAACCTTGCGGCTACACCGACCCTATCGCTTCCATTGACTTTTGATACCGATACACTGCCTGCGTATGGCGGTATTTGGATTCGTAAAATCAAAAATACAAGCCTTGAGCCTACTTCTGGAGATCTGTTTTTGGTACTTCAAAATGAGACAAATACCTACCTGACGGCAGCCCATTTAACACCTCATCGCAACCGCCGATTGTTCCTACAAAAACAAACTTATTTCGGGAGTGGCTTTGAAGCCCTTATCTTTGCCGAAAATATTCCTTCGGGAAGGTACCGATTGGGGTTGCTTGATTGCCAACAAAACAACTGCCAACTCTCGAATCTTTCACAGGAAATAGATTTATAAACGCTTACTATGCACGCTATCGAAAAAGAAATCGCCAAACGGCGGACATTCGCTATCATCAGTCACCCCGATGCCGGCAAAACCACGCTCACTGAAAAACTGCTGCTTTTCGGAGGGGCTATCCAAACAGCAGGGGCGGTGAAGTCCAACAAAATCAAAAAGACGGCCACCTCCGATTTCATGGAAATCGAAAAGCAACGGGGCATCTCGGTCGCAACGTCTGTGATGACCTTTGAGTACAACAACTTACTAATCAATATCTTAGACACACCCGGCCACAAAGATTTTGCCGAAGATACCTACCGTACTCTTACGGCGGTGGATTCGGTGATATTGGTCATAGACTGTGTAAAAGGTGTAGAAGAACAAACCGAACGGCTCATGGAAGTATGCCGTATGCGCGATACGCCCGTGATTATTTTCATCAATAAAATGGATCGCGAAGGCCAAAACCCCTTCGACTTGCTCGACGAACTCGAACAAAAACTCAACATCAAAGTCCGCCCCCTGACTTGGCCTGTCAATGGAGGAGCGACCTTCAAGGGGGTGTATCACCTGCTCGAAAAGCAGATGTATTTTTTCAAAGTCAATAAAACCAAAGTCGAAGATGAAGTAGCCTTGTTAGAATTAGACTCACCCGAACTCGACCATAAAGTCGGTGAGCGCGATGCCGCCCAACTCCGCGAAGACGTAGAACTCATCGAAGGGGTCTATGATACTTTCGACCGCGAAGCCTATCTGGCTGGAAAAGTAGCGCCAGTTTTTTTTGGGAGTGCCGTCAATAATTTTGGGGTACGCGAACTGCTGGAAGCCTTTTGTCAAATTTCGCCTTTGCCTGTTGCTCGCCCTACCAACGTGCGACTTGTAGAACCCACCGAAAAGAAATTTACGGGTTTTGTATTTAAGATTCACGCCAACATTGACCCTCGCCACCGCGATCGGATTGCTTTTCTGAGGATTTGCTCGGGGGTTTTTGAGCGTGGCAAATTTTATCACCACACACGCCTCAACAAAGACGTTCGCTTTTCCAACCCCTACAGTTTTATGGCATCGGCCAAAGAGGTTATTGAGGAGGGTTTTCCCGGCGATGTAGTAGGGCTGTACGATACCGGTACATTCAAAATCGGCGATACGCTCACCGAAGGCGAAAATTTGCAGTATGTGGGTATTCCGAGTTTCTCGCCCGAAATCTTCAAAGAACTCATCAACCTCGACCCCATGAAATCGAAACAACTCGAAAAAGGGGTCCAACAACTTACCGACGAAGGTGTAGCACAGCTATTTACGGTACAGCCAGGCAACCGCAAAGTAGTCGGTACCGTCGGTGAACTTCAGTTTGAAGTCATACAGTATCGCCTTGAGCATGAGTATGGTGCCAAGTGCCGTTGGGTGCCGATGAGTACTTCCAAAGCCTGCTGGATTACGAGCGAAGACCCACGAAAACTTCAAGAGTTTATCCGCCTCAAAGGCACTCAAATAGGCTACGACAAAGACAATAACCCCGTCTTTTTGGCCGACTCCGACTGGATGCTCCGCATGAACCGCGACAACAACCCCGACATTGAGTTTCATACCACTTCAGAATTTAAAGTAACGGCTTGATAGTCAAGGTGGAGTAGGGCTGATTGGGTGTAG
This sequence comes from Runella sp., assembly GCA_046294665.1. Lineage (GTDB taxonomy): Bacteria > Bacteroidota > Bacteroidia > Cytophagales > Spirosomataceae > Runella. The sequence continues at coordinate 1,751 of JBKBKL010000161.1, read as the reverse complement.
GCTTGGTGGGTATTTGGTATGTTTTCAAAAAGAAAAAAGCTGTTCAAGAACTCTGAACAGCTTTCCGACTATATCCACACCATTATTAGTGCGACAAATATAAACATAAAACAATTTAATCAAAAAATAATGCAGTTTTTTTTGAAATTTATGACAGAAATGATTTGAAATTTTATTCACGATTAATTTCCTAAAAAACTTGCTGTGAAGACTATACTTAAACCTCAAATATTGGGAAAAATTAGTTGTCTAACCCATTGATAGTCAAACAAAATATATCAGATTTTTTCTCAAACCAATTCTGAAAGGTATAACTTTAATGAACTAAGCCAACAAAAGATAGGATTTTTTGGAATTATTTTTGTCGCTACGATTCATACCAAACTCTATGATTTTTACCTGTCTATCGCGATTATCCATGAGGTTTTTTCCAAAAATTTTGCTTTGTATAATCATTGGCTTTCATCAACTATCAGCACAGGAAACTCATACTCTAAAAGGTGAAAAAGGGGAACTCATTCAATCGTGTGTAGTGCTTGAAGACAAAAGCTATTCATTGAATCAAATTCTTACGGACAGCACCTTGAAGTTTGAGAAAATAGATTCACTTCGTCCTCAAAAAGCCTCTATTTATTGGGTCAAATTCAATGTTTACAGCCCTTTTGAATATTCACAAAAAAGTGTTGTTCGGTTTTTCCCGATTTTAGACAATACCTTATATTACTATAACTATGAAACCCAGCAATGGGTCAGCGACCGCACAGGGCTTTTGGTCGAAAATCAGCGTCATCAGTTTTTGGTTCAACCTTTTATTCTTCAAGCTAAAAAAATCAATATACTATATTTCAAAACTGATATTTCAGCATTATCTCCTTACCAATATGGCTTGTTGCCCGCTATCGCCATTGATAAAGAGGAGGATTTAATAGCAAATAAGAAAAATGAAGATATAATAACCCTCATCACCGTTTGTGTATTGTTGGCTTTTCTGCTGTTCAATGGCTACATCTATTTTGTTTTCAAGGATAAAACTTATTTCTATTACCTGATTACCCAAATAGGCGGGATTGTTTATATTTTGGCTTTCAGGCATTACTTTGATTCGCTGATAACTTCGCGTTTTTATAAAGTCAAATCCGATGCAACAGGCGGGATTTGGTTCAGTGGTCTGAACGAGATTTTGGTGCATATCTCTATGGCAGTGATTTTGTGGGCATTGATTTCACTGACTCGCCTGTATCTTAATACCCGCGCCTCGATGCCATTTTATGATAAAATCCTACGATTTTTATCATGGATTAATGTAGGCTGGGTAGCTTTGGTAACGGTACTCGAAGTATGCACCCCCATCTTCACAGAGCAGTTTGCCAATTATATCCACAATCCCATTGCTGCCTTGATAGCAGGTACGATTTTGTGGGTGAGTTTCAAAAGCTATCGCCAAAAATTTCGATTGGCACGCTATTTTTTGTTGGGCAATTTGATACCACTTTGTATCATTCTTTTTGTGGGGGTTTATTATATACTTACGCCTTACATTTTGCCGTATTCGGGTCATATAGCGGTGATAGCACAGGCCATTTGCTTGGCATTGGCTTTGGTAGAGCGATTGTTGTTGATAAGAGATGAGTTGAAAAACAAAGAACTGGAAGCACAAAAATTGACCGATGAAAACTTACGATACAAAGCTGATTTAGACCATTTTGTAGAATTATTACGAGATCGTACCGAAACGTTAGAAAAACTCAAAC
>JBKBKL010000160.1:0-8723 GCA_046294665.1 Runella sp. | reverse complement strand
TTTGCCAAATCTTATTCCAATTATTAAAATTAAACTATTCATTATCAGTGTTTTATAGTTTTACAGAGTTTTCAATTATCAAAAGAATTATACAAGCAGTTGCACCTATTAAATGTAATGCAAATATACCAATCACCCATAATTCCTTTAAACTAACCATAGCTAAGGATACCAGAATAAAAATTCCTAAAAAAACGCCCAATTTTCTTATTTTTCGGAATTGGTGATTTTGCTTTATCCTCTTATAATTTTTTTCTCCTGAGTATTCGTTAGCTTCTGCCAAAAGTACCACTCCAGTCCATTCATTGAGAAATGATTTTAAAGAGTTTTGAATAGGGTAAGTTACATCAGAGAAGTATTCTATTTGCTCATCATTAATGCGTGTAACTACTACAAAACTTTCTTTATTTTCTTGTCTTAAATGGGTAATGAATGGGGGGAGAAGAGTTGTAAATTGGTGAGATTCAAGTTTCGCCACCACATTGGCTATCCCCCATTTAGAAAATGACTTTGAAACACTACTTATACTGGGATATTCAGGAGATACCCTTACGGTTTCTGTTACTGTTTCTTTAGTTACATTGACCTCCAGCAATTTTAGTAGTGTAGTTGCTGCTTTGATTAAATTTCCATCCTCTGATTCCATTCTTCTATTTCAGGCTAAGGTTTTGTTTCTATGATTAATTTCCCAGTTAGAGGTGTCCCCGCTTTTGTGAGTCCTTCTATCCATACGATATACTGAGCAGATAGGTTAGCCGTCGCGAAATTTAACATAGCCTTCCCATTAGTGAGTTTTATGCTCGGATTCCAGTATAGCGTAGGGGGGGACTCCAACTGCGCCACTTCGGGGTTTGCTTTGTAGTTGGGCGTAAAAAATACCCTACTTGACTCATAGCCTGTTACTCGTGTGGGTTTGATTTTACCGCTCGAAAGGCTTGCCGAAGGGCCGCGTTTGGTCAGAAAATTGATAGCTCCCCCGCCTCCCGACACACCCATTACCGGTGCTTGATCAATGAGGACATCAACCACTTCCAACTCAAATGGATTGAGGCTTGCTATCACACTGGGAGGTACTTGAATCCCATCCAAGAGCATTACTGCCGAACGACCTCGAATACTCACCTTATAATCGGCTCCGGGTTCGGCTGACCTTGCTATACTCAGACCTGGGATTTTACTGGCTACCAATTCCAACACAGGTCTGCTTGCCATACTCGAAGCCAGGTCATCGTTCATGATAAGCGACCGGTCAGGCTTGCCTCCGTAGAGTTGGCGGCGGCTATCCCTCTCCAATGGATTCACTTTCGCCCCCTTCACCAGTACCTCTTGTAGTACAATTCCTCCTTCCCAGCCTTTCAGTAGGTTCTGCCACTTCAAATCATTCAGTATCAATGACTCATTTGCGGCAGCTTCATGCTGCCACTCCCCTTGAGGTGTTACAAACAAATCACTCCGCACAGGTATCGAATCAAAGATCACTTTGCCCACCCGCAGGTTGTTGCGTTCATCTACCGCTGTAACCTCATAACTTCCCTGCAAATCTATATTCTCTATCCTAAAAGCCCCCTTTTTGTCTGTACTGACTGTATGCACAAATATGTCTTGTGGCGACTTGAAAATCAGCCGAAATTTCATGTTACCAAAAGCTGTATTGTTTTCATTTAGTATTCGACCTGTCAGTGTGAGTGACTGCTCTATTGGGTGAGTCGGCTTTTGTAGGCTGTCAGATAGCAGATCTTGCCAAGTAAACCGCCGCCAGCCTTGGGTCATCATCAGTAAATCCAAAAAAAGTGGCGCACGCTTCTGCTTTTGGTCAAAATAAAAATTGGGTTTCTCTACATAGCCCTTCAGATCGGAGGTCAGCAGCAAGTAACTTCGAATATCGGCTACTGCCTCACTAGTAGGCTGGGTTTGGGTGGCATTGACTACCGTTACCGACAAGTCGGCCACCTCTATCTGATGCCCAGCCGAGTCTATGGCCATTTCTATATGCACACTATCAGACGTCTGAATGGTTGGCTGAATGGTTTTGAAACTTAATTGCGGCCGTTCTGTGGGATTGACAAAAATCAGTCGCTCACACAAAGGGCGGTTGCTGGCATCGAAAAGGGTCAAATGAACGATGCCCTGCTGACGTAAAGTGTCGCGCGGAATCAATACTACCTGTGTAGGTTTTTGCCCATCCAAATAGGCTTCAAAAGCCAACTTTCCACGTATATGGGCAAAAAGGTGTAGTTTACCTCCCAAAGGGTATAGTGTCGAAATAGCTACTTGAATATGGCTCTTACGAATGACGTTATCCACGTTCATTACATAGCCTTGAGCCAAAGCTGGTGGTAACAAAAAACTCCGCCTTTGTCCCTCAATCTCAACAAATGCTTTGTATTGTCTGCCGGGCTGGGGCGTAAAACTAAAGACTCCCATACCCAAGTGTTGGCTCTCAAAATCAATGATAGCCTCACCGTTATCGTCCACGATTTGACCAGCTACCATACAGCCTCGTCCTGCTGCATCACTGGCTTTAAAGGCTACTCTACTCTGAAGGCCACTCACTAAATGACCTCCTTCGGGCAAAAATTGCAAGTCTTGTAGGGAGTTGGCTACTGGTGCAGGAGAGGAAACCAACGGGGTTGTTTTGCGAGGCCAAACGCGCAATGTACGACGGAAGAAAAAATCGACAGGTTCATTTTGCATCCAGCGCGTGTAGGCTACCAGTTGTAGCTGTTTGCCGGTCAGCGTGTCTGGCAAAGCCATCTGCCCAACAGATGTACCACTTTGTATCCACAGCCGATGCTGATGAAGAAAGCGGCCTTGTGCATCGAGCAGCGAAACGTATAATACCTTGCTCAATGGCTGTGGGCGATGATTTTTCGCTTCTACTATGTATGCTTTGTACCAGAGGGTATCGCCAGCTACATATTCGAGACGGTCAGTGTGCAAATAGACCTTTTCGCTTGGATATGGGTCTGTAGCCTGAGCCATAGAAGTAAGCACAAATCCCGAATGTAAGAAACTAAATGAAAACAATCGAAAATTTTTCATTGGTATTTGTAAATTATTTTATTGAAATTACAAGTATCCAAAAATAAGTTTTTGAATACTTGAAATCACTTTTACCGATTCGTACAAGTACCTTGCTGAGAATTTGTCTGCCCTCCAGATGTAATTATAGTCTTACATTTAGCTATACATTCTTGTTGAGTAAAAAAAGTTCCCCCAAAAGAGCATCTCCATGTTCCAGAGTAGCCACTTCCACCAGTTACTTTTTTTTGTTCGTCCTGATTGAGGACTTTAACCGCACTGAGGTCAATTCCTGAAAATTTTAACTTTTTCATTCTTGTTTTGATGTTTTTTAGTTTGAAAATGAATCCTTTAAAACAACCCCTTACTAAGGCCTTGAAGTGGTGATACAAAATTAAAAATGATAAATGTCCCTCATAGCGAGGGACATTTATCATTTTTAATTTTGTGTTGTAGTTATTATTCACTATATAAACTAACAGGTGTGCTTATTCAGAGAAATCTTTTAAGTAGTTTTGTACAGCGATAGCATAAGGAAGTAGTTGATTAACTCCCTTTAATTTAAGTTTACGCATGATATTGCTACGGTGATTATTTACAGTAGCTATACTGCGACAAATATGGTCAGCTATTTGCGCGGTTGTGTAGCATTGTGAAATAAATTTTAGAATTTCTACTTCTCTGTTTGTCAGCAACTTCAAGTCATCATAATTAACTTTTTGTGTCATTACTTGATTCTTATCTCCAAGTATTTGATTACATATAGGGGAGAGATACTGACGATTATCTATCACTTCATGGATACAATAAAACAATTCAGCAAATCCTGAGTTTATAAAAACGTAGCCTTGTATATTGATTGTCAACGCATTCAACAGATGCTCTTTTTTCTTACTCCTATCATAAATGATACATTTGATTAAAGGATAATCTTGATTAATACATTTGACTATATCCACACCATAGACTCCCTGAATCTCCCCACCCAGTATCACTATATCAGGTTGAATATTTTTTATTAATGAGAATACTTTGCTACCTTCAGTTGTATATCCATTTACAAAAAGATTTCTTGACTCCAATGATTCTTTCAAGGTTTGGCAAAGTAATAGATCATCCTTTGCGATAAATATACCATTAGGAGGATGCTTTAAGGTAAGCATAGTGTTATGGTTTAAATTAAATTTGTATTTTAGTCAAAGTACTTATCCAAGTACCTGATACATTTTAGTTTACATTATTTTGCACTTAAAGATAGTACCGCAACAGAGAAAGTCTTGTCTTATGGCATATTTGCTTTGAAAATGACTTATAACCTTGAATTTAAGAGCAATTATTTGTAAATATATATTTTTTACTTAAATAGTGAAAATAATTCAATCTTTTTGGACTGGCTTGAATTTTTCTCATAATATAGGTGAGAAAATGAGTTTAAAAGGAAGTTGGATTTCCTCTGAATATCATTGGATTTCGTGGGCTCTAAGTTGCCTACGACTACGTTCATATTATCCTAATGTTGAGTTGATTACAGATGAAGTAGGTTATGAAATTTTAATCAAAAAATTAAACCTACCCTACAGTAGTGTTCAGGTAAGATTAGATGAAATAAATGAACTTGCAAAGCATCTTTGGGTATTATCTAAAATATATACATATAGTTTACAAAAAAACTCTTTTTTACACGTTGATAGTGATGTTTTTATTTGGAAAAAATTTCCTAAATATTTTGAAAATACCCCTTTAATTGTTCAAAACATTGAAGTAAATTGGGAGGCATACAAGGAAACCTTCAGAAACATAGAGAAAAAGCACCCGATTATAGTTGAGATGATGAAACTCAAATACAATAATTACGCTTACAATGCAGGCGTTATAGGTGGCTCAAACATAAACCTTTTTCAGGAGTATTCTCAAACACTACTTTCTATATGTTCTCAGTACTACAAAGATTTAAAACATGTACCTTATATCAACATGTTTCTTGAGCAGAAATATCTTTATCAAATAGCAGATAAAAAAAACACAAAAGCTATTACCGTTATTAAAAAAGTAATAAAAGACCCTACCTACAAAGGCTTCGCTTGTTTTGAGGGTGTACCTTACCAAACGAAGTTTATTCATGCCTTGGGCGATTATAAGAAAAATAAAGATACGTGCCGTCATTTGGCTCGTCGTTTGAGGCAAGATTATCCCACTTACTACCAACGTATCATAGAAGTATGCCGGCAGGCAGGGGTGGAGTTGGATTGTGCCTATCATCGGCAATATGAGCCGTCGGATTATCAAAGCCACTACACCCATGATATACGTCAGTATCGCGCTATACAAGATTTGTTTGGCTTGCCGTTGCGCCAACTTTTATCCCAAAAACTTCACTTTTCAACCTACGTCCAACTCATAGAAAATATATCTTCAGAAGGTGTGCTACAACAAACGCTATTAGTACCCGATATCTTCACACTCACCGATAGAGCCATTTCTTTAGACGCGCTCAACATGGTTCTTGTGGATACTTTTTTGGAAGAACCCACAACGATCAGCACTGCTTTGGATGTCGTATCGGCTTACTTCAGTCCCCAAGAAATAGCTTCAGATTTTCAGAAGTTTCAGGATTTGGCACTAAGCCGTATCAAAGAATTGATGTATTGGGGGGCATTGATCAAGATGTAAATTGGCTACACATTTCAATTCAAAAACGCCTCTATGGCTTTGAGGTGCTGCTCACCGCAGCCGCGTATGAGAATTTCGCCGTTTTGGTCTATCAATATAAAAGTAGGGAAGCAGTCCACTTTGAGTTTTTCTACAAGGCTTTCGGAAGAGGGTTCGGTGTTGCTTTCAAACTTCTGTATCCAGGTCATTTGATGGTCGGCTACAAAACGCCTTACCTTCTGGGGGTCTTTGTCGTAGGCGATACTGATAAGCGTCAGTCGGTTTTTATATTTTTTATAAAATGCTTTTAAATGGGGTAAGCCTGCCACACATGGCGCGCACCAAGTACCCCAAAAATCCAAAACAGTATAGCGATGTGGGTTTTGCTGCGTGTTGTAGCGTTGGTGGTCGAGGGTTTCAAAATCGGGCAACGAGGTTTTGAAGCCCTCACGATAACCCTCCTGCACCGACGAATCTTGCCAAGTGCGTACATGGAGCGTATCGCCAAACTCGGAGGCCGAAAGGAGTTGTACTTTCCAGCCGTTGATTTTGAAGGAATCGCCTATTTTAGGGACGGGGTTGGTGGCTATCGTAAATTGGTCGGTGGCATCGCTCAACAGTACGTTGGCGTGGCTATAGTCGCCGCCTCTATAAAAAGAGAAAGGGAGCGTTAAGTGATATTTTTTGTCGCCGAGTTGTATGGGGGTAACTTTTCGATCTACTACACTGACAAAAACCGACATAAGTTTATCCACAGAATCTCTGGACTGATAGGCATGGTCGTAGGGGCGCACTTTGATGTACGAGTGGCGCGGCCAAATTTTGCCGTTGTAGTAGTAGTCGTAATGTATTTTGAAGGCTACTAAACTATCCCACGGAATGGTTTTTTGGGGGAGTCTGAGGTCATAGACGTGTACAGAGTCATCTGAAAAGTCCATGTTGTTGTTGGCATCGCAGATGATGATTTTTTGGGCTGCCTTGATACCCGTCAGTATATGCACGCCTTGCTTGACAAAATGCTCCGACAGCCTGCCCTCGTCTATATGATATACTTTTTTGAGCCTTTGGTATTCGCTGGGATCGAGTTCGCCGCTTTTGAGCCTTTGATAAATACTTTGTTTTAGTTGCATTGACAAGAGTGCCACAGCAAATTTGTCCAAATCTTTGGGGATACCCTTGAGGGCCGTTTGGTCATACTGAATCGTTCGAGGGGGGATGGTAAGGGTGTGCCTATAATTGTCGGTTTTGGTGGTCATCAAGAGTGCATGAACGCCTTCATTTTGCGCTTCTAATGCGTAGAAATATACCAAAGTGAGGAATAAAAAGAGGAGTTTTTTCATAGAATTATTTTTCGATAGGTTTCATATTCTTTTCAAGATAAATGACCAGTTCTTTCCAAGAATCTAAAAAAGCCAGTCTTGGTGCGTTCAGGCTTACTATTTCCCTTTTTGTATTATCTATCAGAATGTATCTTGGAAAACTTTGGATTTGATAGTCAGATAAAATAGATGAAGTATTATCTAATATTAAATACTCCTCATTTTCCCATTGATATTTTTTCAAAGTCCTTAACCAATCTTTGTATGATTTATCTACCGAAATACTGATTACTCTGATATTCTTTTCTTTGAGAAAGTTCTTTGTTTGAACAGAAGATAATTTATCTGTAATACATGGTTTGCACCAGCTTGCCCAAAAATCAAGTAGGCTATATGGGTATTTGTTGTTGTCTGCTATGATTTTTCCTAACGTAATTTTATTTGTTTTGGTGGTTACTAATTCTGATGCTTGTACATTTATTGATATAATCTTTTGAATACCGTGTATTTTGGAGTACACTTCTTGCATACGGTTTCTAAATTCAACCTGTTTTATGGAAGCCTCATTGATAGAATAAAGACTATCAAAATAAGATGTGTTGGTAGTAGTGAGGTAGTTGTCAGCATAATTTCCAAACCAGTAGCAGATTAGAGGACCAGTGTAGCTGGGGCTAAAAGTGGATTTTATTAGCCCTATGCCCGTAGCTAATTTTTGTTCTTTATTCCCTGTATTCTTTAGCTTCCATTTGAGATAGCTTACAGCAAAATCTTGAAAGAATAATGACTTTAAATCAAGACTTAACGTATGAGTAAAACGGAATAATTGTTCTATTTGGGTACAGTCTTCTTCTGTAAGAATTTCTATTTCTTCGATATTTTTACTACTCAAAAGAATACCTAACAATTGAGCATAGTAAGCGTAAACAATTTCTCTTTTAGAAAACGAGTAGAATTCTTCGGATACGAGATTGCTGCTATATAGACTATCCAAAATAGTTGTCTTACTTTGTTTGAGCGTGTGAATATCCTTTTTGAATTGTTGCCAATCGTTTTCGTACTTTGATGTAGGTCGAATAAATCTTAAACTCTGTTGTTTGAGTAGATTGTAAAACAGGTAGTTGCCTCTATACTTACCACAGGCTTGGGCAATATCGCTACCATCTGTTACTAATTGGATGGTATCCCCGGGAGATATAAAAATACGACTATTGTTTAGTTGAGCAGGAAAAGATTCAATCAAAGATATTTTAAACATAAAACTACTATCGGCAACATTGATTTTTGCTCTCTCAAAAACAATATCGTCTTGCAGAAGTAAATCAAACCTTCGTAAGGTCTGTTCTTTCCAAAGAGTATCTGTACATTTTCCTGAAATAAATACAAAATTCAAGCTGTCATTTTGTGCGAGCGCATAGTTCAAGAAAAGGAGGGAGATAAATAATAGTTTTATCATTTTTTGAGTTTAATGAAAAAGGTTTGACTCCTGACAAGAAAAATTGTAAGGAGTCAAGAAATAGCGATTGTTGATTTGTACTAACCGTTGCAATCCGAACAATCCCAGTCTAATTCACAGCCACTTCTGCACCAATCGTCGGAGTCTTGCTGAGTAGTACACTCTTGGGTAGGACGGTAAACTGTACATTTTAAATCATTACCTTTAAAACAACGAGCTTTGTGAGACTCCCCTCCTCCATATCCACCCTTGATCTGCTTCATTTGCTGTTTAGACAAAAC
>JBKBKL010000159.1:0-9025 GCA_046294665.1 Runella sp. | reverse complement strand
AATCAAAAATTTGAACTTTGGCCTATCCCACAAACAGAAATCCAACGAAATCCCGCTTTAGCAGGGCAGCAAAACCCGGGATATTGAAAGTGGGAGGATTTAGCAAAAAGCAAATTGTATGATAATTAAACGATTACAAACCATTTTACGGAACGTTGAAAAAAACTATTGGGAAAATATGAAGTTTAAAAATACTCGTTTTGGAATCATACCTCCAAAACAACCCTTTACCTTTTTAGCCGCACTTCTGGTAGTGGTCGTATCAAGTATTTGGCTGGCAAGTTGCGAACCACAGCAAATCATTTACGAGGGGCCGAGTTTTGTACGGTTTACCGATTCGACGCTTTCTTTCAAAGAAAGCTACCCAAAAGCCATCAAAATCAGAGTCCACAATGGAGGCCCACGCCTCGATGAATCTATCATCATCAACTATACGATTGGGGGAACGGCTCGCGAAGGTCGAGATTTTCGTATCGAAGGAAATAGAGGCACTGTTACGATTCCTCCACGCCAAAGTTTTGGTGAAATCACGCTTTTTCTCATCAACAACGCCAACAATATCCTCGAATCCAGTACCATCGAGTTTACGCTTACTGCCGCCCGTCCAGCCGATAAAGTGAGAGTAGGGTTTGGCGAAGGTGGACTAGGTACGAAAATGATGTTCACCATACGAGATGCTTGCATCATGGACGGGCTGTATCGTGGGCAGTTGCCTGTCAATGCAACACAAGTTTTCCAACTTACTGATTTAGAAATCAGTAGTACCAACTGCCGACGCTATACCATCAATCATATCAATATCGGATTATTGGGTTTCCCACAATTCTTTGGGTGGGAGTCGCCAGTTGGGTTTCAAGCAGAAAGACCCAAATTGGATTTCATTGATAATGGCGACAATACCCTCACTATTCCACAACAGGTCATACCTGAATTTGCGGCTGGCTACGATACGCTTTCGGGAACGGGGGTTTGGAATCCTCTCAACCGACGCATAACGCTCAACGTCCGCTGGAAGATTTTCAACCTCCGTACCCAACGAGATAGTATCGTGATTGTACCGCTCAACTTTATTCCTCAATAGTTCGATTTCAAAGACTTTTGCTATACCTGACTATGAAAAATATCTTATCCATATTGACACTCGGAGCCTTGATGGTAGCTGCCGGTAGTTGCTCCGAAAAAATCGAACCCAAACCTTTGACTTATACTCAACTGCTGACCGGCAAAGAGAAAAAAACATGGGTGTTGGCTTCGGCCACGATTGTAGATGAGAAAGAACCCTTTGATATTCCGGGCAATCAACTCCTCAATCCTTGCCAACTTGACGACCAATTTATCTTTTATGCCAACGAAGAAAAAAAACTCGAATACACCAACGGCCCTACCAAATGCCGCCCGACAGAACCTGATATTTTGATTACTGACGTATGGAGTTTTACCCAAGCCAATGCTACCCTCGAAATGGGTATCCCACGCCTGTTTGGAGGCTTCAAGTTGCCTTTTATCGTCAAAAGTTTGACTGAAAATACCATGGTACTCGAAATCTATTTGGGCGATATAGATGCCAGCTATCGTTTTAGGTTTACGTCTTTGAGTAGATAGTCTTGAGTCATGAGTCTTGGGGAATCCATTATTTTAAAATATTAGCATACGTTCAAACGACATTGTTTCATGTTGAGAATTATATCATTTTTTGCCGCTTTTTCATTGCTTCTTTTTGCACCAGAACTCCGCGCACAGCGTAAGTTTGAACAGTGTGCTACCATGGAAATGGACAGTCTGATGCGCTTACGAAATCCTGAAGAAGGGTCTCTCGATGATTTTGAGCGTGATTTGCAGCGCAAAATGGTAGAAATCAAAGCACGAATGGCTTCGGGTCGTGGAATGACCGATGTCATCACCATTCCAGTAGTGGTACACATTGTACACAATGGCGAGGCCGTAGGTACAGGGCGCAACTTGAGCCAAGCACAAGTATTGGCGCAAATCGAAACGCTTAATGAGGACTTTCGTCGTAGGCGTGGTACGCGCGGCTTCAATGAAGACCCACGTGGGGCTGATATAGAAATCGAATTTTGCTTGGCCCAACTTGACCCCAATGGGAGGCGTATGGCAGAGCCGGGCATTGACAGAGTCAATGGAAATCGTGCCAACTGGACGCGCAACGACATCGAGGGGTCGTTGAAGCCCAGCACCTCGTGGGACCCCAACAAGTACTTTAATATATGGGTGGTGGACTTTGCCCCTCAAGATGATAGATTATTGGGGTACGCTCAATTTCCGAGCAATTCTAATCTCCGTGGCTTGCCTGTCAATGGGGGTGCTGCTTCTACTGATGGTGTGGTGGTCAATTACCTCAATTTTGGCAATGCCGAAAAGGGGAATTTCCCCAGTATGCGCCCTCCTTACAACTTAGGTCGTACCCTCACGCACGAAGTAGGCCATTGGCTGGGGTTAAGGCATATTTGGGGCGATGCCAACTGTGGAGATGACTTCTGCGACGATACCCCTACCCAAGCCTCCGAAAGCCGTGGCTGCCAAAGAGGTAGAGTAAGCTGCGGGACGGTCAATATGGTCGAAAACTATATGGACTACTCCGACGATGCCTGCTTCAATATCTTCACCCGTGACCAAAAAGCACGTATGCGAGCGGTCATGGAAATTAGCCCTCGACGCGGTAGTTTGCTCACCTCGAACGTCTGCGGACAACTCGTATCGGGCGTACCAGTATCCAATTTTGAAGCCAGTACACGTACCGTTTTGTTAGGAGGGCAAGTTACTTTCACCGACCTCTCCACCAACTTCCCGACCAGTTGGCTTTGGGAGTTTGAAGGAGGCGATCCCGCCACCTCTACCCAGCGTAACCCTACGGTAGTTTACAGAAGTCCGGGTAAATTCAGGGTTTCATTGACTACCACCAACGCCACAGGTTCTTCTCCACGTCTTTCCAAAAATCAGTATATTGAAGTCGTCAATGCAGGTCTTTGTGCTTCTGTTACCAATTTTGAAGGGACTCCCACCGTCATTCGCCAGCCCAGTGGTACAGGGTATGTGGCTGGACAAAACAGCCGCCGTACTCGTGCCGTAGCCGAGCAGTTTGACAATCCACTCGGCTATGTCAATCTCCGCGGGGCTACGCTACGATTTGGAGTAGCCCGTGCTGCACAAGGAGCGCAGACAGAGAGTGTCGTAAAAGTAAAAGTTTGGAATGCGCGCGGTTTTCAAGGCGGGCCGGGCAACGAACTCACTACCAAAGAAGTCCCTCTCCGTCAGATTATTGCCGATGTATCGGCGGGTCGGCCTACCAATGTCGTTTTTGACCAAAATATTAATTTGGTGAGTCAAAATAATTTAGCCTTTCATATTGGAGTAGAGTTTGACTATGTGCCCGGCGATACCGTAGCACTCGTTACGACACGAGACGGCCAAGCACTCAATGCAACTTCATGGGAACTCAATACGGCGGGCCTTTGGGATAGGTACATCGTTCGTACTGGTCTGAATGTAGCCCATGCCATCACTGCCCAAGTCGGTATGAAGCCCTCCGTACAAGTACAAGCCTCGGCACAGTTTATCAACCCCGGCGAGGCTGTTACGCTCCAAGCACGTGGAGCAGGACTTATCAACTGGTCGCCTCCTGACGGACTGAGTTCTACGCTGGGTCCTCAAGTAACGGCACGCCCTACCAGAACCATTACCTATCAAGCCAAAGGAAGTGGTGCCGACGTATGCGTAGATTCTGCCAGTGCGACCATTTTTGTAAGAAACGTGCAGATTTTGTCCAATACCCCTACTTCCGACCAAGATTTTATCATCACGCCCAACCCTACAGACGGCTTGGCCGATGTGGTCGTATCCAACGCCCTACGTGGCAAGGTAATTCTTAAACTTAGAAGCATCACAGGGGCAGAAGTTTGGCGGGGCGATTTTGAAAAAAATGCAGAGGTATTTCGCCAAAATATCAATGTAAGTGCCTATCCAGCAGGAAGTTATTTTGTTGATATTGAAATAGGCGACTGGGCTGACCGCAAACGATTGGTCAAACAGTAGAGTTTATTTTAAAATGCTTCCAAAGACCAGCTTCCATCGCCCAAATCCCCCTCTAAATCGCCTGTTCGAGAGACAAACAAAGGGCGTGCTTTGACGGGGTGTTCGGGCTTGATAGTCATAAAATTGCGGTACTGCTCGTCGGAGATGACTTCGAGGGCGAGGGCACGTTTGAGTACAACGGCAAAAGGCATACGAAAGAAATCAGAAATATCCATCGCTAAAGAAGGAGAAATTTTGGTGATGCCCTTATGAAAAAAACTTTTGACTTCTTCTGCTGGCAAATATGCCTCAAATACCAATTTTTCGGCGCGCTCGTGCCAGTATTCTTTGGAGTAAGCCGAATAAATACCCAGCGATGCCGTCAGCAAACAGGTATAGTAATGACGCTCATACTCGTCGGCTTTGGCATTGACAAACACCCACCCTTTGTTTTGAAATAAGGCCGAAAACCCCTTGAAATCTTGGGTGGCATTATGTAGCTGTGCTACTCTCATATTTTCGGGATAAGCCAATCTTTTCCCCAATTTTTGCACAATCTCATGGCATGAAGATACGTCTGCGGCTTCGCCGGCAGGCTCCAAGAGCCACTCGCCCGAAAGAAGTTGTTGAAAAATAGCCTCCCCCTCACGCTGGGCAGTAGCTTGCCCCAAATGCAGTAAAGGGCGGTCTTGAAGTTTAAAATCTATCGCAAATTGATTAGGCGGAGATTTTTTCTTTCCCATTGATGGCTAAAAGGTTGAGTATTAGGCAAAAATAAAACAAAATCAGTACCAAAAACTATAAATGATGATGAAATTTCCTTCTCGAAAGAATAGGAATGTTCAAAGGGCTGTCAATTTTGAGTAGCTTTGCGCCATGCATTAACAACATATAGTAGCCATTCAATTTGAAATTTATAACCCATGTCAGACACCGTCAAGACTATACCCCTCAACGACCTTCACCACCGTTTGGGAGCTAAGATGATTCCTTTTGCAGGTTTTTTGATGCCTGTACGCTATTCTTCCGACCTCGACGAGCACCATTGCGTGCGGCAGGGAGTGGGGGTTTTTGATGTATCGCACATGGGCGAGTTTCTTTTGAAAGGCCCTAAAGCCCTCAATTTGATTCAGCGTGTATCGGCCAATGATGCCTCACAACTCTACGATGGCAAAGTACAGTACAGCTACTTGCCCAATACCGACGGGGGCGTAGTAGATGATTTGTTGGTGTACAGAGTGAGTCAAGACGAATACCTTTTGGTAGTCAATGCCTCCAACATCGAAAAAGATTGGAACTGGATTCAAAGCCACAATACCGAAGGGGTAGTCATGGAAAACCTCTCCGATCAGTTATGTTTGTTGGCAGTACAAGGTCCCAAAGCCTTAGCTACACTCCAAAAACTAACTGATTTGAGTTTGGCTGATATGCCATACTACACCTTTGCCAAAGGGACGATGGCGGGTATTGAAGAGGTCATCGTATCAGCTACGGGCTATACAGGTGCAGGGGGTTTTGAGATTTATGTAGCCAAAGAAAATGCCGAAAAAATGTGGAACGAAATCTTTGAGGCTGGAGCCGAGTTTGGAATCAAGCCGATTGGGTTGGGAGCGCGCGATACCCTCCGCCTCGAAATGGGCTACTGCCTCTACGGCAACGACATTGACGACAACACTTCACCCCTCGAAGCAGGACTGGGTTGGGTAACAAAATTTACCAAGCCATTTATCAATTCTGACAATCTTTTGGCTCAAAAGCAAGCGGGTTTAGCACGAAAATTGGTTGGTTTTGAGATGATAGACCGTGGGATTCCACGTAGCCATTACGAACTCTGTACCACCGCCGGCGAAACGATAGGTCATGTAACATCAGGGACTCAATCGCCCACTTTGGGCAAAGGCATCGGATTGGGGTATGTCCAGACCGAATTTTCCAAACCCAGTACTGAAATCTTCGTCAAAGTGAGAGATAGGTTGTTGAAAGCCCAAGTCGTCAAATTACCTTTTGTAAAACCCGGTGTATGAAATCCATTGATGTTTGCCTGACTCCCGATTTGCTGCATCTGCACAAAATCGAGAATACGATTGTCGTCGTTACTGATATTTTCCGCGCTACTTCTTGTATGGTTACGGGGCTGGCGTATGGGGTAGGGAGCATTACACCCGTAGCTACCGTAGAAGAATGTTTTGCCCTTCAGCAACAAGGCTACATCGCTGCCGCCGAGCGCAACGCCATGAAAGTAGAAGGCTTCGACCTCGACAACTCCCCCTTCAGCTATATGGACGATAGCCTATACGATGCCAAAATCGCTATGACGACCACCAACGGCACATTGTCTATCACCAAAGCCAAATCGTCGGCAGTGAAAGTACTGGTAGGAGCTTTTCTGAATTTGGGGGCTGTGGCCAATTACCTCCAATCACAGCCGTATGATGTACTCGTACTATGTGCAGGCTGGAAAGGCCGCGTCAATCTCGAAGATACGCTTTTTGCAGGGGCATTGGTCGAGGCTCTCAAAGAGAATTACATCATCGCCGAAGATAGCGCGTTGATGGCTTTACGTACTTACCAGCAAGCCAAAGACGACTTGCTGGGCTATGTAGCCAACTCCTCGCACGTGCGGCGTTTGCAGCGTCTGGGTATTCACAAAGACATCAGCTATTGCCTCCAGCACGATTTGTACGATGTCATTCCGGTATTGAGAGGCAGTGAGTTGGTAGTGATGTAGCTTATTACATTCTTTCGGGTACTTCGATACCCAACAAACCCATAGCTTTCTTGAGGGTATCGGCTACGGTTTGAGAGAGTAGTAAGCGCATTTGCTGCAAATCAGCATTTGACTCTTGCAAAATGGATACGTCGGCATAGAAAGCATTGTAAGCTTTGGCCAATTCGTAGGCATAATGAGCAATCACAGCCGGTGAATAAAGACGGCCTGCATCAGCTACCCGTTCGGGGTACTGCGACAACACATAAATCACCTCTTGCTCAGTAGCTGTCAGAGGTAGTCTTTCAATAGCAGGTTTTGACCAATCCATGCCCATTTGGGTAGCTTTGCGCAAAACTGACTTGGTACGAGCGTGGGTATATTGAATAAACGGCCCCGTATGCCCATGCAATTCTACCGACTCCAGTGGGTTGAACAACATACGTTTTTGGGGATCTACCTTGAGCAAATAATACCGCAAGGCTCCCACGCCCAGCATCGCAAAAAGCCGTTCTTTTTCTTCAGAGCTAAAGTCCTCGATTTTGCCTTTGGCGTTGCCTTCTTCGGCGGCAGCGGCCGTTACTTCTGCTACCAAATCGTCGGCATCTACCACCGTACCTTCACGCGACTTCATCTTGCCCGAAGGTAAGTCCACCATGCCATAGCTCAAATGGTAGCACCCATCGGCATAGCTGCGACCGAGGCGTTTGAGAATGGCAAACAATACCTTGAAATGATAATCTTGCTCATTGCCCACTACCCAAATAGACTTGTCGTTGTGAAAGTCTTGGAATTTGAGTTCGGTCGTCCCCAAATCTTGGGTGATATAGACCGACGTACCATCGGCACGGAGGACGAGCTTTTCGTCGAGTCCTTCGGTAGTAAGGTCTATCCACACCGAGCCATCGGCTTTTTTGAAGAATACTCCTTTCTCTAATCCTTCCTCTACGATGTCTTTGCCAAGTAAGTAAGTATTTGATTCATAGTAGATTTTATCAAAACTCACTCCAATTTTTCGATAGGTATTGTCAAATCCCGCATAAACCCATTGATTGAGTTTTTGCCAAAGAGCTATCGTTTCGGGGTCGCCTTGCTCCCATTTCAGGAGTAATTGTTGGGCTTCTTGTATCCACGGGGCTTTCTTTTCGGCTTCCTCTTTGCTCATTCCGCCTGCTACGAGTTCCTCGATTTGTTGTTTGTAGTGTTTGTCAAAAAGCACGTAGTATTTTCCTACCAAATGATCCCCTTTGATACCTGCACTTTCGGGGGTTTCGCCATGGCCCAAGTAAGAATACGCCAGCATAGACTTGCAAATGTGTATGCCACGGTCATTGACCAAGCAAGTTTTGATGACTTCGTAGCCATTGGCTTTTAAAATTTTGGCAACCGCATCGCCCAAAAAATTGTTACGTAAATGGCCGAGGTGCAAAGGTTTGTTGGTATTGGGCGATGAAAACTCGACCATCACTGACGAGCCATTGGTGGGCATAACCCCAAAATGGGAGTTGGCGGCAATGTCATTCAGTACCGATACCCAAGCCGCCGGCGAAATACTCAAATTGAGGAATCCTTGCACTACATTGAATCGGCTCACGATAGGAGAGTTTTCGATGAGGTACTGCCCTAATGCTTGGCCAATTTCAACAGGCGATCGGCGGAGCGTTTTGGTGTAAGGGAAGGTTACGAAAGTATAAACACCCTCAAAATCTTTTTTGGTAGGTTGTAGTGAAATGGCGTTTTCTTGGATTTGAAAAATATGTGCTAATGCCGCTTGCAGTTGAGATTTGAGGAGCGATTCGAGTTGCATGGGGATATGGTATTAAAATTCGAGCCGCAAAATTACTTCAAATTGACTTAGCATAAGGAAAAAGATTTGTAATTTCGTACATCAACCACCTATCCCCAACCTCAAGTTTGGGAAGGATTTTTTTGAAACGAAGCATGAAAACACTCAAAAAGCTACTTATCGCTATTTTGTGGGGAGTGTTGGTATTGGAAGCCCACTCTCAACTACAGCAGTCGCTTCGATTGGAGTTTAGGGTAAGCCAAAATCAAGACGAAACCTACGACGTTACGCCTTTGAAAGAAAACGGACTGCTCGTTACTCAACGGCAAACGCCGCATTATGGTATGGAAAAGTGGATTTTTCATCGTTTCAATACTGACTTAAAGCAACGCTGGAATACAGAGTTCAAAATTCTGGACGAATGGAAGCCTGTCAAATCTTATCACAATCAGCAGTATCTATTTTGGCTTTTTCAAGAAGCTGACAACGATAAAGTTAGCGTA
>JBKBKL010000158.1:0-9224 GCA_046294665.1 Runella sp. | reverse complement strand
AAGAAGGACTCAACAAACACGAAGAAGACCTGCTACGCAAGCAGTTTGAGCGAAATCGTATGCAAGTACGTTTTTCGTACAACAAAATCATCAACCAACATCAAGGTAAAAATTTAATAGACCAGCTGACCAATCTTTGGAAAAACCACTTAAACGTCATCGTCTATAACTTCGTAGATATGCTTTCGCATGCTCGTACCGATATGATGATGATCAAAGAATTGGCACCCGATGAGGCAGCCTATCGCTCCATCACCAGGTCGTGGTTCCAACATTCACCGATTTTGGATTTACTTCAAAAAATAGCCGAGAAAAAAGGACGAATTATCATCACCACCGATCATGGCATGACGCGCGTCAAAAAGCCTGTCAAAATCGTAGGCTACCGCGAAACCAATACCAACCTGCGCTATAAACAAGGTAAAAATTTAGGCTTCGACGACGACCACGTGTACGTATGCCGCCGGCCCGAGCGATTGTTTTTGCCCAAACTCAATGTATCTAGTGCGTATGTATTCACACTCGAAGATTACTTTTTTGCTTACCCCAACAACTTCAATCAATACGTCAATCTCTACCGCGATACCTTCCAGCATGGCGGGGTTTCGATCGAAGAGATGATCATTCCGTTTGCGTTTTTGAAAGCTAAGTGAAAAATACCTCCTAATTTCTGCCCAAATCTGTACTACAAACACTCCATGAGAATCTATGTAGTACAGATTTGCGTAAATTTGCTTGTATAACCATTCCCTCCACTCATGCTTTCTTTTCGTTTAGTTGCTTGTCTTTGCTTTAGTTTATTTGCTTTTGTCAATGCGTCAGCCCAAAAACGTATATGGTTTGACACCGATTTGATGATTGGACTACCTGAGCGCGCCCCCCGCGAAGTGGACGACGGGATTACGCTCATGATGGCCTTGCACCAGTCCGACAAAGTACAAATCGTGGGCATCAGTAGCATCACCTATGCCGAGTATGGCTACCAAACCGCCCAAAAATTGTTGAAATGGTATCACAAAGGCGACCCTATCCCCGTCTATCGAGGTTCGGACACCGCCAACGATATATGCGTAGAAAACGATGCCACTCGTGCCTTAGCCGCTGCCCTACGCCGCGAAAAACTCACCATTTTGGCCATTGGCCCATTGACCAACATCGCGACGGTTCTCAAAAACCACCCCGAACTGGCTTCCCAAATCGAAGAAGTGGTCGTCTGTGCAGGCCGAACGCCCGGGTATTCTTTCAAGCCGGGATTAGAAAAAATAATAGTATTCGATTACAATTTTGAAAAAGACGTAGAATCTTTTCGGGTAGTACTTGATTCTGGCGTAAAAATGGTGCTATCGGGCTTTGAGTGCAGCGTGTATTTGTTTTTGGGGCATACCGACTATGCCTTTCTCAACAATAACTTTGAAGGCGACAAATGGGTCTATGACCAACTGCGCCCGTGGTCGCTACGCGGCAAACAACTTTTTGGCATTGATGGATTCATTCCCTACGATGCTACCCCCCTTGGGCATATCACACACCCCGAATTTTTCAAATATTACCGAGATATTCCTGTACAAATCAATGTTCGTAAGAATGATGCGATTACGGGTATAGGCGGTGTGCGCCCCGATGAGAAGGCGTTTTTGGAAGTAAGCTACGATTACAAATCTAAATGGAAAGTGGACTACGCTTATAAAACACTGCCCGGCTTTGAAGAAATCTTGCTCGAATCGCTCAAACGCCCCAAGACTCCTTGACTTCAAAGAGTAGAAAGACCCGCAAATGCGACTTTATTCTGCATTTGCCAAACTTTCTTTTCTGATGAAATTTTCTCATTTTTTGTATGTTCTCTTCTTGGGCAGTTTATTGACCGGCTGCGGCACTACCAGCCAAGATACTCAATCCAATGGTTCGATGAGTACGATTACACAGAGTCCATTCGGACTACTTCCCGATGGCCAGCAAGCCGACCTTTTTATTTTACGAAACAACAACGGCGTAGAAGTACGCATCACCAACTACGGCGGCATCATCACGCATTGGCTGGCTCCTGACAAAAACGGCCAACTCGCCGATATTGTACTGGGGTATGACTCACTGGCAGGATACTTGAAGGATACGCCTTATTTTGGGGCTATCGTAGGACGCTACGGCAATCGTATCGGTAGGGCTAAATTCACCCTCGATGGCAGCACCTACACACTCGCTGCCAACAATGGCCCCAATAGCTTACACGGAGGCAATGTAGGCTTTGACAAAAAACTCTGGAAAGCCCAAATCTTGGGCGACACCCTCCAGCTTACCTACCTTAGCCCCGATGGTGAGGAAGGATTTCCGGGCAATCTGACCTGCGAAGTACGCTATCGGCTGACCAACGACAACACCCTCCAAATCGAATACCAAGCCACTACCGACAAGCCCACAGTCGTCAATCTGACCAACCATACCTATTTTAATCTGACAGGGGGACTATCCGATGTTCTTTTGCATGAGGTTCAAATTGAGGCCGACCGCTTCGTGCCTGTCGACAAAACCTTGATTCCGACGGGGGCTTTGGCTTCAGTCAAAGGCACTCCTTTTGATTTTTTGAAATCAACAGCCATTGGGGCAAGAATCAATGACTCTAAAGATGAACAACTCCGGCGAGGTGGCGGCTACGACCACTGCTGGGTAGCCACCGACTCATCGCATAGCCTCAAGGCCATCGCCTCGGTGTATGAGCCTACGTCAGGGCGATACTTGGAAGTCTGGACTACCGAGCCAGCCATACAGTTTTATACGGGCAATTTCTTGAATGGTAGCATCACAGGCAAAAACAACGTAGTTTATCAGAAACGTTGGGGCTTCTGTCTCGAAACCGAACACTACCCCGACTCCCCCAACCAGCCACAGTTTCCGAGTGTAGTACTACGCCCCGGTCAAACTTACTACACCAAAACCACGTATAGAATCACGACAAAAACACGTTGAGGAGTAAAGCAACTCACCTTTTCAATAACAGCATCAATTTATTGATTTACAGAATATTAACCTGTATTTTTTGTTTTTCAATTTTCACTTTTCACTCTTTGTACTCCGATTTCTCACTACATTATTTCTCCAATAAATTGCCATTTTGAAAGGATTGCATTAGTTTAGCGATTATCAATGTCATTCTACCCACCTTATTGCTTATCGCTATGTTAAGCCGTGTTGCCGATTCGATTTATTGGATGAACCGCTACATCGAGCGCGCTGACAATTATGCGCGATTTGTAGGTGTCAATTTCAACTTAGCTTTTGATCTTCCCCCCAATGTGAGCGAACAATGGGAGCCTCTGTTGATTGCTACTGCTGATCACTACCTATTTTATCAGCACTATGATAAGCCTACCCGTGAGAATGTCATACATTTTATGACTTTCGACAAACGAAATCCTAATTCTATTTATAGTTGTCTGCTGGCTGCTCGTGAAAACGCTCGTACCATTCGCGAAACCATCACAAAAGAAATGTGGGAAAACCTCAACGAATTGTATTTGTGGATTCGGAGCAATTCGTCGCAAACCGACTGGGACATCAATCAATTACAGAATTTTTATGCCCAAGTACGAAGCGGCACCCAATTATACTATGGAGTGATAGATTCGTCGGTAACACGCAACGAGGCTTGGCATTTTGGGCGGCTGGGGCGTTTTATGGAGCGCGCCGACAAGACTTCACGTTTTTTGGACGTGTCTTATTTTACTCTGCTGCCCGATTCTCACGTAACAGGCAGTACGCTTGAGTTGGTTTTGTGGACGGCAGTACTCAAATCAGTCAGTGCGTACAATATGTACCGCCAACAGTATCAGACCCTTACGCCGACGCATATTGTAGAATTTCTGATTTTGGATAAACTTTTCCCCAGAGCCATGGCGCACTGTATTCGCCAAGCCGAGCTTTCTTTGTACGAAATATCCGGTACGCCTATCACCAATCGCTTCAGTAATCAAGCCGAAAAGAAAATGGGTAAACTCCGCTCCGAAATTGAATTTAGCGAAATAGAAGATATTTTTAGTGTAGGGCTTCACCAATATCTCGACCAGTTTCAAATCAAAGCAAACGAAGTAAGCCATGCTATTTTTGAAGCCTATTTCGACATCAAACCCGTTGAAAGCTATCAGTTTCAATCACAAGGATAAACTATAAGACAACCGCATAATGACTTACTGTTTAGGTATCAAAGTAGCTTCTGGGTTGGTGGCCATTGCCGATACCCGCCTTACTTCGGGTACGGAAGTAACGACCAACAAGAAGATTTCTATCCATCAGCTCGAAAACCACTCGATGTTTATCATGACATCGGGCTTGCGCTCCGTGCGCGACAAGGCCGTAACGTACTTTCGAGAAGTACTGGAAGAACAAGACCATAGTTTCAACAAACTCTACAAAGCCGTCAATGCGTTTGGGCAGCAGGTACGTCGTGTAGCGAGCGAAGATAAAGAGTCGCTCGAAGACGCAGGGTTGAATTTCAATCTTTATGCGATTGTGGGGGGGCAACTTGAAGACGACCAAGAGCATAAACTCTACCTGCTCTATCCCGAAGGCAACTGGGTAGAGGTAGGCGAAACCTCACCGTTTTTTGTCATCGGCAATTCCAACTATGGTAAGCCGCTCTTGTTCAGGAGTTTGAAGTATGGGTCATCGTTGGCAGAAGCCCTCAAGGTAGGTTTTTTGTCGTTTGATTCGACCCGTGTAAGTGCCAACGACGTGGACTACCCCATAGACGTATTAATTTACGAACGAGATAGCTTTCATCTAATAGAACATCGCTTTCAAAAAGACGATTTGGCTCACCTTTCGTTACAATGGAGTATGCTGCTACAAAACTCCGTCCAACGCCTCCCCAACGACTGGATGGACCCTATTCTTGACAAAATCAGAGAAAAAGTTTGAAAAAAAACGCCATGCGACTTCACGTCATTCACAGGCTTCATTATACCTATTCAGATGCTATTTTTTTGGAGCCTCATTTGATTTATTTGCACCCCAAAGCCTACCCCCACCAGCAAGTAATACAACATAGTATCGTCATTGACCCTCAACCAAGTATGCTCGTACACAACCTTGACCCAGAGGGAAACCACCAGCATCGAGCCTACTTTAAGGATAGCACTACATCACTTACGATTTCTGTCGAAATGTGCGTACAGTCCGAACCGTTCAATGTATTCGAGTTTGTACTCTTCCCTTTTGAAACCGAACACCTCCCTTTTCAATATCCTGATACGGTCAAAAAATACTTGCAGCCCTACTTGGTTCGCGATGGCGTAACCACCTATGTAGAGCAGTTTGCCCGCCAAATAGCCTCTTATGCTCGCTGGAAAACGGTATTGTTTCTCACTACCTTGAGTCGTACTATTTATGAAACTTTCGTTTATGAGCGGCGTGAAGTAGGCCCTCCGATGCCTCCCGAACTTACGTTGATAGGGCGCAAAGGCTCTTGTCGTGATTTTGCCCAACTCTTTGTGGCTTGCTGCCGCAGTATAGGTATTGCTGCACGTTTTGTAAGTGGCTATCTCTATGGCAATCCACTCCAAGAGCATGACCTACACGCATGGGCAGAGGTATATTTGCCCGGTGCAGGCTGGCGTGGCTTCGACCCCACCGAAGGCAAGGCCGTCATCAATCATCACGTCCATTTGGCCGCCTCTGGCGACCCACAGACCATAGCCCCTGTATCGGGTACTTTTAGAGGTAAAGCCCTCTCATCGCTCATAGCCGAAGTTACGGTTAGCGAGGCCAAAACGGCTTATCATCAGTAATCCAACTCTTCTGGTAAAATTTATTCATTCAACCATTATATCATATATGATTTCAACTCTCGTTAAAGTCAGTCCGATCACCCATCTTTCAGATGCTCGCTACTGTGCAGGCATGGGCGTAGAAATGCTGGGTTTTTCGATTGATGAAAATACCGAAAATTTTATTGATTTACCTAAGTTCCAAGAAATAAAGGCATGGATTACCGGAGTCAAAATCGTAGTCGAATCTTCTCAATCGGACGCTGGAAAATTATTGGAGCAAATCCGACAATACCAGCCCGATATAGTCCAGATAAGCGATGCCTCCTTCCTCCCTTGGCTCAAAAGCGAAATAGAGCAGCCCATCATACTTTCGGTAGAAGCCAATCAAGATGCCGATACAATAGAAGAAATACTCGGACAAAATGCGGCTTACATTTCCTATTTTTTACTTCAATCCAAAGAAGATGTAGCACTTAGCGGCGACTGGCCTGACTTTTTGGCTTCACTTGCCGAGCGTTTCCCAATCTTATTAGGTTTTGGCATTTCGCCTGACAATGTCCTCGAATGTGTCAGCCGTTATTCATTGGCAGGCATTGCCCTCAAAGGAACGCAAGAACTACGCCCAGGCTACTCGGATTTTGATACTTTGATGGAAGTGTTGGAGGCGTTGGAAGATGATTAAAGATGTTTAAACCACTTTATTCATTGACAAATCGTATGTTTCGCTTCAGCCCTTCGTATTTGGTGCGTTTGAGGGGGGAACGTTTGAAAAGTTCTTTGAATACGTCTTCGGTGATTTCTTCCCAATCTTTACGGCTAAACGAAGCCAATTCGGGCGGTAGGTCAAATTCGGGGGTTTGGTGAGGCCGTGCGAAGCGATTCCACGGACAGACATCTTGGCAAATATCACAGCCAAAAATCCAGTTTTCAAATTTTCCACGTACATCTTCGGGAATGGCCTCTTTCAACTCAATCGTAAAATAACTAATACAACGGCTGCCGTCCACTACGTAGGGGGCTACAATGGCCTCGGTAGGGCAAGCATCTATGCAACGAGTACAAGTACCGCAATAGTCGGGGATAGGGCTATCGGGCCAAAGGTCGAGGTCGCAGATGATTTCGCCAATGAAGAAAAAACTGCCCATGTCGCGGTTGAGCAGATTACTATGTTTGCCAATCCACCCTAAGCCACTCTTAGCCGCCCATACTTTATCCATGACGGGGGCAGAATCCACAAATACACGAGCGTTGATTTGGCCTATTTCTTCCGTAATAAACGCCACCAATGCCTTGAGTTTGTCTTTCAATACAAAATGGTAGTCGGTGCCATAAGCATACTTAGAAAGTTTGAGATCAGTATCTCCTTCGGGGAGTCGTTGGGAAGGATAGTAGTTGAGCAATACCGAAATGACAGACTTAGCTCCCTCCACCAGCAGACGTGGGTCAAGGCGTTTGTCGAAATGTTGCGCCATGTAGTGCATTTGGCCATGGTTGTTTTGTAGAAGCCATTGCTCTAAGCGGGGAGCTTGCTCTTCCAAAAAATCGGCTTTGGCTATACCACAAAAATCGAAGCCCAATGCTTTTGCCTTTTCTTTGATGATACGATTTCGCTCTTGTGCAATCAGTTGGGCAGTCGTCATAGATATTTCTTTTTTCAAATGTAGCGAATCGTTACGAAGTTTCGTTTCTTTGAAGACTTTATCAAACTTCTTTCTCTCATCATTCTAAATACATCACCAAATGAAAAAACTGCTTTTTATCTTATTGGTATTTCCTACTTGCATTTATGCTCAAACAGAACATCCTATCGAGAAAGCATTAAACGATTGTATGGACAAAAACCCCACTACCGTAGGAATGTTGGGGTGTGTTGAAACCGCCTACAAACAATGGGATACAGAACTTAACAAAAACTACAAAGCCCTTACCCAAAGACTCAATAGCGAGCAAAAAACTGTATTGTTGGCTTCGCAGCGAAAATGGATTGAATACAGGGATTTGGAATTCAAAACACAAGCCGCCATTTACAAATCTATGGATGGCACGATGTATGTCCCCATGGCAGCACACGACCGCATGGAAATCGTTAAACAGAGGGCATTGGAGTTGGGCGGTTATCTTCAATTGTTTGATATGAAATAAAATTTTTTAAAAATCACTAAAGTCCCAAATTTGAAATCGTACCAATCTATGAAATCATTCATAACTTATGGCATCAGCCTATTGCTCACGGTTTTGTCCATTATCAATCTTCATGCCCAACGCCTTACATTAGGCTGCGAGCGTACCGATGTGTACCTACCTATGCTCAAAAACAAAAACGTAGGGTTGGTAGTGAATCATACCACTATTTTTAGCAATGGCCGCCACTTGGTAGATAGCTTGCTAAGTTTGGGGGTATCGGTCAAATTGATTTTTGCACCAGAGCATGGTTTTCGTGGCAATGCCAGTGCCGGCGAAAAAATCAAGAATGATATTGACAGCAAAACAGGACTGCCCATCGCCTCGCTTTATGGTGCCAATCGCAAACCCAATGCTGCCCAACTCAAAGACATTGACGTAGTGATTTTCGATATTCAAGATGTGGGCGTTCGCTATTACACTTACCCCAGTACGATGCACTACGTCATGGAAGCCTGCGCCGAAAATGGCAAAAAATGTATCGTCTTGGACCGCCCCAACCCCAACGGCCACTACGTAGCCGGGCCTGTACTCGACCGCCGTTTTGCCTCATTTGTAGGACTAAACCCCGTACCCATCGTACATGGCCTCACTTCGGGCGAACTGGCCAAGATGATCAATGGAGAAGGCTGGCTGGCCAAATCGCAAAAATGTGATTTAGAAGTAGTTGTGTGCCAAAACTACCATCATCAGATGCCTTATGATTTGCCAGTAGCTCCCTCGCCCAATTTACCCAATCGCCAGTCTATTCTGCTTTATGCTTCGATATGTTTGTTTGAAGGCACGCCTATCAGTGTAGGGCGCGGTACAGACACACAGTTTCAGGTGATTGGTGGTACAAGTCCCAGCTATGGTAGTTATACTTTTACGCCCGAAGACAAACCCGGTGCCATCAATCCTCCCAATAAAGGCAAACTTTGTTATGGTTTAGATCTCACCAAGGTTGATGCCTACAAAGAAGGTTTCACGCTCAAATACGTGATTGAGATGTACCGTAAATCGCCCGACAAAAGTAAGTTTTTTAGTAGTCCCGATTTTTTTGATAAACTCGCTGGTACTGATATGATTCGTAAACAAATCATGGAGGGCAAATCTGAACAAGAAATCGCTCGTGGTTGGAAAGCAGATTTAGAGAAGTTCAAAACACTTAGAAAGAAATATTTGCTGTACCCATGATGATTCTGTAATCATCAATAAAAAAGGGCAGAAATAGATTTTTCTGCCCTTTAGTTTTGCTCACTATTTTTAGTCAATGAGTTGTTCTTCTGACTTTTTGACGGTGAT